>JAPYOW010000002.1:0-51080 GCA_029937975.1 Methylococcaceae bacterium
ATGCTGCGGTTTAGACAAGCGATAAATAAGTCGCTCATCTTTTTCCAGCCAACTCAATCGCTCTCCGGCATAAATGACCCTGTAAACAAGTCCGCCCCTAATAGCCCTTTAAATTGGCAAAGAGTGGAGATGAACGACTACCAAACTTATTTATGCCTGAGTCGTCCACGGAGGGCGTCAGCTCCTGTAAAAAACATTTAACAACAAGTTTCAAGCAGGCGAAGCAGAGCAGAGCAACCCAGCCTACTCACTGGGGCTGAGTAATTACTGTGCACCCTGTATCCCTCGTAAAAACTAAAACTTTAAAAAGCCACAATGGCATTACTTTTAAAATTAACCCAAAGCGGGTCGCCTAAGGACACATTCAAATCCTTAAGCGCCTGACGGGTGATTAAAACCTGAAATACCTCACCCGCTGAAACCGTTATTCTTACTGCATTGCCTTCATCTGTAATGGCCAGAACATTGCCCTGAAATTGATTACGCATACTGGATTTTATCGCTGTAGTGGACAGCACAATTTCATGCGGATCTATAGAAATATGCTGATAATTTTTGTCATTATCCGCTAACAGTATCTGCAGAGCCCCGGTATTAAATAGCTGCTGCTCACAGACCCCGTAAAACACATTAATTAAGGGGGTTTTAATCGTATGGCCATTAACCAGTGAGATCACATCATCCGCTATCGCCATACCCTGTAGACGGTTATGGGTGCTGAATATCAGTGTTGAATTATACTTTTTGACGTAGGAGCGAATAAAACATTCCAAGGTTTGCTCACTCCGGTAATCAAGATAGCTAAAAGGTTCATCCATTAACAATATATCGGGCTGGGTAATAATCGCTCTGGCCAGTGCCACTTTTTGTAACTCCCCCCCGGATAATGTTTTTGCTTGCTGATCAATCAAGCCTGTAATATGCAATTTATCCAGAGTTGAGCGGATTAATCCCAAACGATCACTTTGCCGTACGCCGTTAAATTTCAAGGTTAAATCAAGATTATTGTAGACACTGCCTCTTAGCATATACGGTTTTTGCTGAAGTAAAGAAATCCTCTGCCTTAAGCCATGAATGCGTGACTTTGTTACCCTTTCAGAAAGACAGTGAATTTGTCCCGCCTGTGGTGTGCTCAGAAACGCCAGTAAATTAAGTAAGGTACTTTTACCACAACCATTGGCCCCGATTAAAGCCGTAGTGGTTCCAGCCTTAATATTTAAAACTGGCAAGCTTAATGCTAATGTTTTACCATAAGCGTACTCAATATCTCTTAATTGATAGGCATATTTCATCTATGGTTTCTCATGCTAGGTTACGTTGCTTACACCCTTAATATTCTAATCATTTTTATCTTCCTTTTTTAAAAAACAACACAAAAACCCCAATGCGACTTAATAAGCTATTATTTACGCTGAGTTTTATTTTTATTTCACTCAACACTCAGGCAGAAAACATTCTCCGTTTAGCCACCACCACTAGTACAGAAAACTCAGGGCTTTTATCAGTATTACACCCTATTTTTGAAGAAAGATTTAATTGCCAATTGCATGTGTTGGCAGTAGGCACAGGTAAAGCCTTAAAACTGGCTGAAAATGGTGACGTAGATATTGTTTTAGTACATGCCCCCAACGCTGAACTTGCTTTTATTAATGAAGGATTAGGTATTAACCGCACCCCCGTCATGCATAATGACTTTATACTGGTGGGACCCCCACAGGACCTAGCACAAGTTAAACAAGCAAAATCCATCATACATGCACTACACAATATAGCCGCAACACAGTCTCAATTCATTTCTAGAGGGGATGATTCTGGCACACACAAAAAAGAGAACGCCTTATGGCAAACGGCCGACATTAATCCTGTCGGTGTCTGGTATGTTCAATCCGGTCAAGGTATGGGAGCCGTTTTAAAAATGGCGAATGAAAAACAGGCTTATACCCTGACAGACAGAGGGACCTATCTGGCCTTTCAGAGCAAACTGGATCTGACCATTTTGTTTGAAAAAGAACCCCCCTTACTTAACCCCTATCACATTATGGTTGTTAATCCTGCAAGACAACCGCATGTAAAATATGAATTGGCCCAACACTATATAGACTTTGTCACAGGCAGTGAAGGTCAGAATATTATTGCCTCGTATAAAATGGCCGGACAAACCTTGTTTTATCCAGATGTAATTAAGCAATAACAGTGATGTAAGCACTGGCAGTCGAGCCTGATGTGACAGCTTTCATTGCTATACGGTCATAGCCGCTAAGTGCAAATTAGGGACAGATAAAAGTATAGTAGAACAAAACTGATAAGCCGTCGGTTCACGCTGATATGAAGTCCTGCCCGGTCAATTGTAGTCTGGCTATACCAGACTACAGGGCTTATATGCCGCAACATGGCCTATTAACAGACAGAACAGCAAGGCATATGAAATACCATAATTAAACCCGTGCTACAAATACATCCCAAACTGTGATTTTCGGCATTAACCCCTGCATTCAGTTAAAAATAATATTTCTTATTTCATGATAATGCAGCTTTCTGCTAAAATGACCCTTTTTTATCCTTTTTAATTCTAAGTCATTTATTTTAATCTTTGGACTTTTGAAATATTGACACACATCTTGCTTAATTAAAACTTTTTGAGTGTCATTAAACTAAAGTTACATCCTTAAAATAAGCCAATAGAATATTAACTCATTAGAACTTTAAAATTCGGAAAACACCATGACTTTTGTCGTTACTGAAAACTGTATTAAGTGTAAATTTACTGACTGCGTTGATGTATGCCCAGTAGACTGCTTCCACGAAGGCCCTAACTTTCTGGTAATTGACCCCGATGAATGCATAGATTGTACATTATGTGAGCCAGAATGCCCTGCTGAAGCGATATTTGCTGAAGATGAACTCCCTGAGAACCAGGAACATTTTATTGCCTTGAATGCCGAGTTATCGAGCTCATGGCCTGTCATAACCGAAGTGAAAACAGCACCTGAAGATGCAGATAGCTGGAATGGCAAAGCAGACAAATTAGAATTATTAGAACGATAATCTAGACCAGAAGCTTCAGTAATCAGGTGGAAGAACCCTAGCCCTGAAAGCTGAAGCTTGTCAGACAACTGACAACAAACAACTCCACCATATTGCCCCCTGTTTTATTACTAACCCCACACAGGCCCATAATACTCAGGGCACAATATCTGTAGCACGTAAGCCCCGCCATCAAACCAAAAATCCACTCATTACTAGGTCTTTAACAGCCTATAATAAGCATCATTAAAATCAGCATGAATTAACCGCAACACATAGCATGGGGCTAAGTCCCCCAGAATGCGGTAAATTGCAATGGCTACAAACAAAAAAACCGGCTATTAGCCGGTTTTTTTGGTATTCAATAAAGAAAAATTAAAACTTAATCTTTATCTGAAACTACAAGTTCAGGTCTGCCAACCAACTCTACGTACGCCATAGGCGCGGCATCGCCTGTTCTGAAGCCACATTTTATGATTCTTAAATAACCACCTGAACGCTCTTGATAGCGAGGTCCAAGTTCATTAAATAATTTCGTGACAATATCTCTGTCTCTTAATCTAGCAAAAGCCAAACGTCTTTTTGCCACTGAATCTACTTTTGATAAGGTAATTAAAGGCTCAGCGAAACTACGCAATTCCTTGGCTTTTGGCAAAGTCGTTCTAATTAGTTCATGCTTGAATAGCGATGTAGCCATATTACTAAACATTGCTTTTCGATGACTGCTATTCCGATTAAGTTGTCTACCTGTCTTACGATGTCTCATTTAATTAAACCTTGTATTAGTGTTCAGTTTGACTTTGGTCAATCAAGTTTTCAGGCGGCCAGTTTTCAAGACGCATACCTAAAGACAAATCCTTTAAAGCCAAAATATCTTTAATCTCAGTCAATGATTTCTTGCCAAGATTTGGTGTTTTTAACAGCTCAACTTCTGTCCTTTGAATTAAATCACCTATATAGAAAATATTTTCAGCCTTCAGGCAATTCGCTGAACGCACTGTCAATTCTAAATCATCGACAGGTCTTAACAGCGTAGGATCAAATTCTGGCTCATCAGGAACCGTTTCTTCAACTATTTTTTCTTGTACTTTTTCGAAATCAACAAAGACAGAAAGCTGATCATGCAATATGGTGGCGGCCAATTTTACGGTATCTTCTGGATCAACCGTGCCATTTGTTTCCAATTCAATAATTAATTTATCTAAATTGGTACGCTGGTCCACACGAGTGCTTTCAACCTTATAAGCCACATTATTGATTGGGCTAAATGCAGCATCCAACAACAAAACGCCGACTGGAATGTCATCAGCTTTATTTTCTTTCCTGACATTGGCAGGAATATAACCTCGATTGCGTTCAATTCTTAGCTTCATGTTTAAGATACCGGACTCAGTCATATGCGCTATAACGAGTTCAGGATTTATTATCTCAACATCATGAGTTAATGAAATATCAGCCGCTGTTACTATACCATCGCCACTCTTGGAAAGTGTGAGTTCAATCTCATCCTTACCATGTAAAATGATCGCAAGTTGCTTCAGGTTAAGTAAAATATCGATAACATCTTCATGGACACCATCAATAGTACTAAATTCGTGCTGAACGCCTTCGATTTCAACTTCAGTAACTGCACAACCCGGGATAGATGACAACATTACCCGTCTTAAGGCATTTCCTAAGGAATGCCCATATCCCCTTTCTAAAGGTTCAATTACAATTCTTGAATGATTAACATTATGACTGACTACTTCAACCAATTTAGGCTTAAGCAGGCCAGTAATAGTATTCTGCATAGTTATTTCTCGGTATTAAGTTATTTCGAATACAGCTCAACGACTAACTGTTCATTCATATCAGCACCTAAATCAGCGCGCTCAGGAAGAGACTTAAATACACCTGACATGTCTTTCTGACTTACTTCAAGCCATGTAGGAAACCCATACTGGTCTGCAACTGTTAAAGATTCGATGATTCTTTGTTGTTTCTTAGATTTTTCTCTAATTTTTACTTCATCACCGACGTTAACCTGAAATGAAGGAATGTTAGTAATCTGATCATTCACAACAATTGCTTTATGAGAAACTAACTGTCTAGCTTCAGCTCTTGTGCTTGCATATCCCATTCTATAGACAACATTATCCAATCTACATTCTAAAAGATTCAACAAGTTTGAACCTGTTGCGCCTTTTTTAAGATCTGCTGTTTTATAGTAATTTCTGAACTGCTTTTCTAAGACACCATAAATTCTACGAATTCTTTGTTTTGCTCTTAACTGAAGTGCATAGTCTGAATCCCTTGTACGTGCGGTTCCGTGCTGCCCTGGTCTTTGTTCCAGTTTACACTTCCCTTCTAGAGACTTGCCTCTACTTTTTAAGAAAAGATCCGTGCCTTCTCTACGACTTAATTTACAAGTTGGGCCAAGATATCTTGCCATTATCTACTCCAGTATTTTTTAAACGCGACGTTTTTTGGGTGGTCGACAGCCATTATGAGGAATAGGCGTTACATCAACAATATTTGTAATTTTAAAGCCTAAGTTATTCAAAGATCTAACGGCCGACTCACGGCCAGGTCCTGGCCCCTTTATCATTACATCCAGATTTTTCATGCCATATTCTAAAGCAACCGTACCCGCTCTTTCTGCTGCAACCTGTGCTGCAAAAGGCGTACTTTTACGTGAGCCTCTGAATCCAGAACCACCGGCTGTAGCCCATGAAAGAGCATTGCCTTTACGGTCACTGATAGTGACGATAGTGTTGTTAAAAGAGGCGTGCACATGTGCGATGCCATCTGCAATTTCTTTTCTTATGCGTTTTTTAGTGCGTTTTTGAGTTGCCATTTTTAGCCTTTAGGGGAAGTATCTTATTTTCTTATCGGTTTGCGAGGCCCTTTACGGGTGCGCGCATTTGTTCGTGTACGCTGTCCCCTTAAAGGCAGACCTCTACGATGTCTGATACCTCGGTAACAACCCAAGTCCATCAATCTTTTAATATTCATCGATACTTCACGACGAAGATCACCTTCAACAGTCAATGCTGAAACCACTTTACGAATGGATTCAAGTTGCTCTTCTGAAAGATCTTTGATTTTGACCGTAGGGTCAATTTCTACTTGCTGACAAATTTCTTGTGCCGTTTGACGGCCTACACCAAAAATTGCTGTTAACGCTATTTCAGTGTGCTTATGTTCTGCTACATTAATTCCGGCAATACGTGCCATCTAGATACTCCTACCACAGTATTCCAAAGTTAAGCGCGCAATTATAGCATTATAAGCCACCCTGCGCAATAAATAGTTACCCTTGACGTTGTTTATGCCTGCCATCTTTACAAATAACACGTATAACTCCATTTCTTTTAATTACTTTGCAATTTCTACAAATTTTCTTTACAGATGCGCGAACTTTCACGTCGTACCTCTTTTCTTTAAGTTATTTTTTTAAATTAGCCTTTTTCATCAGACCATCATATTGCTGTGACATCATATGGGTTTGCAGTTGAGATATAAAATCCATCACCACAACAACGATGATTAACAACGATGTGCCGCCAAAATAGAAAGGAACATTCCAATATACAATCAAGAATTCCGGCAATAAACACACCAAGGTTATATAAAATGCACCAACTAATGTTAGACGAGTCATCACTTTATCAATATAAGCCGATGTTTGAACACCTGGCCTGATACCCGGAAGGAATGCACCTGACTTTTTCAGGTTATCCGCTGTATCTTTTGAATTGAAAACTAATGCAGTATAAAAGAAACAGAAAAATACAATCGCCGTGGCATAAAACAGCACGTAAATTGGTTGCCCAGGGGACAACATAGTTGATACGTCCTGCAACCAGCCAAAGCCTTCGTTGCTACTGAACCATCCAGCAATAGTAGATGGAAACAGAATAATACTTGATGCAAAAATAGGAGGAATTACACCCGCCATATTTAATTTTAATGGCAAAAAACTACTTTGCCCGGCCATCGTTTTACGACCTTGTTGTCGCTTAGGGTAATTGATGATAACTCTACGTTGTCCTCTTTCAACAAAGACAACTAAGGCCGTTACAGCAATTGCGACTAAAAACAACAGTACGATAAATGCACCATTCATTTCACCGGTTCTGGCCAACTCCAATGTACCACCAATGGCAGAAGGAAGACCGGATACAATACCTGCAAAAATAATTAATGAAATACCATTACCAATGCCACGCTCTGTCACCTGCTCACCCAACCACATCAGAAAGATGGTTCCAGTCACCAGTGTTATAGCAGTAATTACCACAAAACTCGTACCCGGGTTAACAACTACACCCAAGCCTCCAGCAGTCTGGTTTTGCAAAGCCATAGATATACCAATTGCCTGAAAAGTAGCCAGAATCACTGTACCGTAACGGGTATATTGTGAAATCTTTCTACGTCCAGCTTCGCCTTCTTTTTTCATTTGCTCCATGGCAGGAATAACTACCGTGGTTAACTGCATAATGATAGAAGCCGAAATATACGGCATAATTCCAAGTGCAAATAAACTCAAACGCATTAACGCTCCACCTGAAAACATGTTAAACATATCCAGGATTGTGCCACTTTGTTGTTCAAACATGATGGCTAATGCTTTGGGGTCTATCCCTGGTACGGGTATATGCGCACCAACTCTATAGACAAAAAATGCACCCAATACAAAAAATAATCTTGATCTTAACTCTGAATAAGAGTCCATTTTACTTGCCATTTCGGCTCTTGAAGTACTCACTTACACCTCTACTTTGCCGCCAGCAGCCTCGATTGATGTTTTAGCTCCTGCAGTGACATTTAATCCTTTAACGGTTATTGCCTTGCTGATCTCTCCAGACTTGATAATTTTGACTTTCTTAGTAAATGCTGGCACTAAGTTAGACGCAACTAAAGACGATAAATCGACTAGCTCTGAATCTAGAGATCCCACTTCGTATAAAGTGACTTCAGCAGAATATTTTTTAACACGGGAAGTAAAACCCAGTTTTGGCAATCGACGTTGTAAAGGCATCTGACCACCTTCAAAACCTACTTTAGTAGAACCACCACTGCGTGATTTCTGGCCTTTATGACCTCTTCCGCATGTTTTACCTAAAGTTGATCCAATTCCTCGACCCACTCTTTTTCTCTTTGCGCGAGAGCCATAAGCGGACTGTATAGTATTTAAATACATTAGACTTCCTTAACCGTCAGCATATAAGAAACTTTATTGATCATGCCTCTGTTTTCTGGCGTGTCAATTACCTCAACGGTTTGACGTATTTTACGCAAACCTAAACCTTGCAAGCATGCCTGGTGGCTTTTCAAGCGACCAATCTTGCTTTTTATCATTGTTACACTAAGTTTTTTATCAGCCATGATTTATCCTGTAATTTGATCAACAGTTAAACCGCGTTTAGCCGCAATCTGTTTAGCATTTTGCATTTCAGTCAAGCCTTTAATAGTTGCCCTAACCACATTAATTGGGTTATTGGTTCCTATACATTTTGCTAATACATTATGAACGCCAACAACTTCAAAGACTGCACGCATCGCGCCACCCGCGATAACGCCGGTACCTTCTGAGGCAGGTTGCATGTAAACTTTAGCAGCGCCGATTTCACCGGTCACAGTGTATTGTAAAGTGCCGTCTTTTAACTCCACTTTACGCATATTTTTTCTAGCTTGCTCTAACGACTTTTGAATAGCAATAGGAACTTCCCTTGCTTTACTGACGCCATAGCCAACACGACCTTGTCCATCACCAACAACAGTTAAAGCGGCAAATCCAAAAACTCGACCACCTTTTACTACTTTAGCAACACGTCGTACTGATACTAATTTTTCCTGCAAACCATCTGCACTTGCTTGACCATGAGGTCCTGATGTAGCCATATTATTCTCCTAGAACTTCAAACCAGCTTCACGTGCTGCATCAGCTAACGCCTTCACACGACCATGATATTTAAAACCTGAACGATCAAAAGCAACCTGGCTCACACCAGCTTCTAATGCTCTTTTTGCAATGGCACTGCCTACTGCAACAGCAGCTTCAGCATTACCAGTACCTTTCAAAGTTGATTTAATATCGGCTTCTACAGTAGAAGCACTAGCAACCGTTGCAGTACCATCAGCATTCATTACTTGCGCGTATATATGCTGCGAAGTTCTGTGAACAGTGAGTCTATTTACACCTAATTGCTGGATTTTACAGCGTTGCCTTAGGGCCCGTTTTAATCGAGATGCCTTCTTATCCATTATCTTAACCTACTTCTTCTTCGCTGCTTTTCTAACAACATACTCATCGGTATATCTAACACCTTTACCTTTATAAGGCTCTGGTGGACGATAAGCTCTAATTTCTGATGCTACTTGCCCTACTTGTTGTTTATCTGATCCTTTAATCAGTAATTCTGTCTGGCTGTTAGCCACAACAGTAATACCTGCTGGAACCTGATACTCAATAGGATTAGAAAATCCGAGAGCCATGGTTAGTAAATTACCTTTGACCTGGGCTCTGTAACCCACACCAACCAAGGTTAATTTCTTCTCAAAACCTTTGGATACGCCAGTAATCATGTTACTAATGGATGCCCTTGCTGTTCCAGCCTGAGCACCTGCCTTTTTAGCAGTCTCATTCCACGTAACAGTAATGATATTATCATTAATTTCCACACTCACATCGGCATGGATATTATACGATAACTCACCGCCACTGCCTTTGACAGTCAGACTATTACCATTGATTTTCACATCGACACCAGACGGTATCTGCACAGGCTGTTTCGCTACTCTTGACATTACTTAAGCTCCTTAACAAACAGTGCAAATAACTTCGCCGCCATGCCCAATTGCACGTGCTGCACGATCTGTCATTACACCATTAGAAGTTGAAACAATAGCGATGCCTAACCCAGCAAGAACTTTAGGAAGCTCATCTTTAGATTTGTATATTCTAAGCCCAGGGCGACTGACCCTTTTGACTCTTTCAATTACAGGCACACCCTTATAATACTTTAATTCAATAGTCATCTCACAATGACTACCGGTAGTTTCTGTTTTAAAGCCAGAGATATAACCTTCTGATTTTAAAACATTTGCGATTGCTACTTTCATCTTTGATGAAGGTAATTTTACACTTTTTTTCCCTGCAGATAGACCATTACGAATCCTGGTCAACATATCTGCAATTGGATCACTCATACTCATTTTATACTCTCCAAAAACCTGTTAACCCTATTACCAGCTTGCTTTAGACAAACCAGGAACATCGCCACGCATGGTGGCCTCTCTGAGTTTATTACGACCCAGTCCAAATTTACGGTAAAACCCATGTGGGCGACCGGTAATCTGACAACGATTTCTGCCTCTTGAGGGGCTAGAGTCACGTGGTAGTTTTTGCAGTTTGATCTGAGCTAATTCCTGATCTTCAAATGAAGTACTAGGATCTCTAATAATGTCTTTTAGAGCCTGCCTTTTCACTTCGAATTTTGCGACTAATTTTTTGCGCTTGTCTTCTCGCGCAATCATAGATTTTTTAGCCATTGTTACGCCCTTTAGTTCTTAAATGGAAAATTGAAAAGCTTCAACAATGCCAAACCTTCTTCATTGGTTCCAGCAGTTGTTGTAATAGAAATATCCATACCGCGAATGGTGTCGATCTTGTCATAATCAATCTCCGGAAAGATGATTTGCTCTGTTACACCCATTGAATAATTTCCACGACCATCAAAGCTTTTAGGACTCATTCCTCGGAAATCTCGAATCCGAGGAATTGCAATACTAATCAAGCGGTCTAAAAACTCGTACATTTTATCATTACGCAATGTGACTTTACAGCCAATCGCCATGTCGTCTCGAATTTTAAAACCAGCAATTGATTTTCTTGACAGAGTTACTATCGGTTTCTGACCTGCAATTTTTTCCATGTCAGAAACAGCTGCTTGCATGACCTTTTTGTCAGCAACAGCAGCGCCCACACCCATGTTCAGTGTAATTTTTGTCACCTTAGGAATTTCCATTGATGACTTATAGCTAAACTGCTCTTTTAAAGCAGGTGCTATTTTTTCTTTATATTTGGTTTCTAATCTAGTCATGATCATCTATTCCCTATGCATCCACGACTTCATTAGTCGATTTAAAGTACCTGACTTTTTTACCATCGTCTAAAACCTTAAAACCCACTCGATCGGCTTTTTTCGTTTCAGGATTATACAAGCCCACATTGGAAATATCAATCGGCATATCTTGTTCTATGATACCGCCTTGAATACCAGCATTTGGATTGCCTTTCTGATGTTTTTTGGCACGGTTAATTCCTTCAACCAGCAACCTATTACCCACTTTTTTTAGAATTTTACCTTGCTTGCCTTTGTCTTTACCAGACAGCACGATAATTTCATCACCTTGTTTTAATTTTTGCATCTGTTCACTCCTATAATACTTCGGGAGCCAATGATATAATTTTCATATATTTATCACCCCTTAATTCACGTGTTACAGGTCCAAAAATACGTGTCCCAATGGGTTGTAAATTGGCATTTAAAATGACTGCGGCATTGCCATCAAAACGTATGACAGAGCCATCTGCTCTGCGTACACCTTTACGTGTTCGTACTACTAACGCATTATAAACCTCACCTTTTTTTACTTTTCCGCGAGGTATTGCGTCTTTAATACTGACTTTTATAATATCACCGATACCGGCGTATCGCCTATGCGAGCCACCTAATACTTTGATACACATGACCCTTTTTGCGCCGCTATTATCAGCGATATCAAGGCTAGTTTGCATCTGAATCATTGTTAAATCCCAAGAATATAATTAATTAATTGTCTAGTTTGAGCTACCTAAAACAGAAACCAACTTAAAGGTTTTGTTTTTGGATATTGGCCGACAGGAAGTAATCGAAACTACATCACCCTCTTTTGCCTGGTTGCTCTCATCATGTACCATGTATTTCGATGAACGTCTTATGTATTTACCATAAATTGGATGTTTCACCAATCGCTCAACTTTAACCGTAATAGATTTATCCATTTTATCGCTAGTAACCTTACCAGTCACTAAACGAATTTTTTCGTTATTTTCAGTCATGCTTATGCACTCGCTATTTCATGTATTATTGTATGAATACGGGCAATGTCATGTCTTACCTTTTTCACCTGGTCAGGTTTGGCCAATTGACCTGTGCCTTTTTGCATTCTCAAATTAAATTGTTCCCGTGACTTTTCAAGCAACAGGGTATTTAATTCTTCTACTGATTTTTGACGTAATTCATTTGCATTCATCACATTATTGTCCGTGTTACAAAAGTTGTTTTAACCGGCAATTTAGCAGCTGCTAAAGTAAACGCTTCCCGGGCTAGTTCCTCAGATACACCTTGGATTTCATACAACATAGTGCCTGGTTTTACCTGAGCTACCCAGAATTCTACACTACCTTTACCTTTACCCATTCTGACTTCAAGAGGTTTTTTGGTAATCGGCTTGTCAGGAAAGACTCTTATCCACATCTTTCCTGCTCTTTTAACGTGTCGACTAATTGTTCTACGTGCAGCCTCGATTTGACGCGCAGTTACGCGGCCACGAGTCATTGATTTCAATCCATACTCACCGAAACTTACCGATGATCCACGAACGGCAGTCCCATTGTTTCTGCCTTTATGCTGCTTTCGAAATTTTGTTCTTTTTGGTTGAAGCATTTTCTTGTCCCTTCAACTATTTTCTAGTTTTAGATTTAGTTTTTTCAGATGCCGCCGTATGCGCATCCATATCGAATACCTCACCTTTAAAAATCCAGACTTTAATGCCTATGATTCCGTAAGTAGTATTGGCTTCCGCTGTACCATAATCGATATCAGCGCGTAGTGTATGTAAAGGCACTCGTCCTTCACGATACCATTCTGCACGGGCTATTTCAGCACCATTCAAACGACCAGCAACATTGATTTTAACACCTTGCGCACCTAAACGCATGGTGTTAGTTACTGCGCGCTTCATAGCACGGCGATACATGATTCTTTTCTCTAATTGCTGAGCAATACCCGCTGCAACTAATTGAGCATCTAACTCAGGCTTTCTGATCTCTTCAACACTGATCTTGACCGGAACACCCATTATTTTTGAAACTTCTAATTTCAATTTATCGATGTCTTCGCCTTTTTTACCAATAACGATTCCAGGGCGTGCAGTATGAATAATAACCTGTGCATTACTAGCGGGTCTATTGATCTGAATTCTGCTAACAGATGCATGCGCTAATTTTTCTCTAATGTACTCACGTACCTTTAAATCTTGAAGTAGGTATACAGGATAGTTTCGGCTATTTGCATACCATCTTGATGTCCAATCTTTTACGATACCAAGACGTATACCGGTTGGATGTACCTTTTGACCCATGTTAATCCCTACTCGTATTCTGCGACTTTAACTGTTATATGACAGGTTCTTTTCAGGATGTGATTTGCACGTCCTTTTGCTCTTGCCCGAACCCTTTTCAACGTTGCACCTTCATTGATAAAAACTGTAGAAACAAACAATTCATCAATGTCTGCACTTTCATTATGCTCTGCATTGGCAATGGCTGATTCTAAAATCTTAATCATGATTGCTGATGCTTTTTTAGTGCTGAATTTTAAGGTATTTAACGCCTTTTCTACAGGTAATCCACGTATCTGATCACCTACCAGTCTGGCTTTTTGAGCTGATAGCGGAGCATTACTTAATTTTGCTGAAATTTCCATACTATCACCTTCTCGCTTTCTTATCGACTATATGGCCTCTATAGGTACGCGTCGGAGAAAACTCACCCAACTTGTGACCTACCATATTTTCAGATATTAAAACTGGCACATGTTGACGACCATTATGTACTGCAATGGTCAGACCTAACATGTCTGGACTAATCATAGATCTTCTTGACCAGGTTTTAATTGGTTTCCTACTATTACTGGCAACCGCTGCTTCAATTTTTTTAAGCAGATGATGATCAATAAAAGGACCTTTTTTAATTGAACGTGGCACTCTTATACCTCTTATTTTTTATTACGGCGTCTGACAATCATTTTATCAGTGCGTTTGTTGTTTCTAGTCTTATAACCTTTAGCAGGTGTTCCCCAAGGTGAAACAGGATGTCTACCCCCAGAGGTACGGCCTTCACCACCACCATGCGGATGATCCACCGGGTTCATAGCAACACCACGCACAGTAGGTCTAATACCTCTATGCCTAGATGCTCCCGCTTTACCTAACGAAATCAGGTTATGTTCGGAGTTAGAAACCTCACCAATAACCGCTTTACAATCCCCCAGAATCTTGCGCATTTCGCCTGAGCGAAGACGCAGTGTAACATGTGGACCGTCTTTAGCAACCAGTTGAGCTGAAGTGCCAGCACTACGAGCGATTTGCGCTCCTTTGCCAGGCTTCATTTCAACACAGTGTATCGTTGTACCCAATGGAATGTTGCGCAAAGGCATACAATTCCCTGGTTTGATCGGCGTTGTTTCAGAAGAAATAATATCTTGCCCTACTTCTATTCCTGTAGGAGCTATTATATATTTTCTTTCGCCATCTTTAAACAACAACAATGCAATATTTGCTGTTCTGTTAGGATCGTACTCGATCCTTTCCACGATAGCAGGGATATCTGTTTTGGTTCGTTTAAAATCAATAATTCGATAATGTTGCTTATGCCCACCACCGATATGACGTGTTGTTATTCTGCCTTGATTGTTTCTACCGCCTGTTTTGCTTTTTTTCTCAAGCAACTGTGCAAATGGCTTACCTTTATGTAAGTCAGTATGCTTAACACGTATAACAAAACGTGAGCCTGGTGAGGTCGGTTTAGATTTTAGAATAGCCATTTGCTTTCTACCGTTATATATAAAGTTTCTTTATTTTTATGCTGAAGCAAAATCAATATCATGACCGGCTTTAAGCTTAACATATGCTTTTTTCCAATCAGATCGTTTACCTAGCGAGCGACCAAAGCGTTTAACTTTACCTTTGACATTAAGAACTTGAACGGTTTCAACTTCTACTTCAAACATAAGCTCAACAGCTTTCTTTATTTCTAGTTTTGTAGCAACTGTCTGTACTTTAAATACAAAACGATTACTGTCTTCAGCGGCTATAGTACTTTTTTCAGATACAACCGGTGACAACAAGACATTGCTTAATTTATTTTGCTCAATACTCATGCCAAACGCTCCTCAAGTTGCTTTATCGCTGAAGAAGTTGCAATGACTTTGTCCGCAGCAACCAAATCAACTGGATTGACGGCTGATACACTCACGACTTCAACATAAGGGATATTTCGTGATCCAAGTATTAAGTTATCAGTCAATTCATCCGTCACGATCAATACACGTTTAGCATCAATGCCTGATAACTTGGCAATCATTTCTTTAGTCTTGGGTGTTTCAGGATGAATCTCGTTACTGACCACCAACCTGTCCTGACGCAATAACTCAGAAAATATTGAGCGGATTCCCACTTTATACATTTTCTTGTTTATTTTTTGCGTATACGAACGTGGCTGCGCTGCAAAAGTAACACCACCACTACGCCACAAAGGACTACGTGAGGTACCGGCTCTAGCACGACCAGTTCCTTTTTGGTTCCAAGGCTTAGCGCCCCCACCACTCACGGCTGAACGATTTTTCTGAGCCACTGTTCCAGCTCTGGCACCGGCCAGATGTCTTACCACCAACTGATGAACTAAAGTTTCATTAAATTCCTGTCCAAAAACCTGCTCTGAAACATCAATTGCTCCAGCAGAGTCTTTGTCATTAACTGCAGGTATTTGCAAAGTCATAACCTAACCTTTATTCCGCATCTTCATGGCAGGTGTAATCACTACATCCCCACCTTTAGCACCTGGCACGGAGCCGGCTACTAAAATTAAATTTCTTTCGACATCAATGGAGTGAATTGTCAAATTCTGCACAGTTCTTTTCACTGCCCCCATATGTCCTGACATTTTTTTCCCTTTGAAAACCCGACCCGGCGTTTGACACATACCAATGGATCCGTTAGATCTATGTGATATTGAGTTACCGTGAGTCGCATCCTGCATTCCAAAGTGGTGACGCTTTATTCCGCCTTGAAAACCTTTACCAATAGAGGTAGCTGATGCATCAACGGCCTGTCCTTCAACGAACACACTCAGACCAAGCTCTGAACCTGCAGACAAGTTTTCACCCTCGCCGTCATCCAGTCTGAACTCATGCAAGGCATACCCTGCAGTAACATTAGCTGCTGCATAATGCCCCGCCATTGCCTTGTTAACTTTAGATGATTTTTTATCACCCACTGCAATCTGAACCGCACGATAACCATCGCGATCAACATTTTTAACCTGTACAACTCTATTAGAATTAACTTCTAATACAGTAACAGATACTGCTGTACCATCTTCTTTGAAGATTCGGGTCATACCACATTTACGACCAATAAGACCTATTGACATCTGTCAATTCCTCGCACTTAATTATTGAAGTTTAATCTGAACATCAACCCCAGAAGCAAGATCTAATTTCATCAATGCATCTACAGTTTTGTCGGTTGGCTCAACTATATCCAACAATCTTTTATAGGTTCTTAACTCATATTGATCTCTGGCATCTTTATTAACATGCGGTGAAATCAATATGGTAAAGCGTTCTTTTTTAGTTGGCAAAGGAATGGGACCCATTACCTGGGCACCCGTTCTTTTTGCTGTTTCAACTATCTCACTTGAAGACTGATCAATCAGTTTATGATCAAATGCTTTCAAGCGTATTCTAATAGTTTGGTTAGCCATTTATATTACTCGACGATTGTAGCAACAACACCCGCACCTACTGTGCGGCCACCTTCACGTACTGCGAAACGTAAACCTTCTTCCATCGCAATAGGGTTGATCAATGTCACTTCCACAGTCACATTATCACCCGGCATTACCATTTCCACGCCATCACCAAGCTCAACTGCGCCCGTAATGTCAGTTGTTCTAAAGTAAAACTGAGGGCGATATCCGTTAAAGAATGGTGTGTGGCGTCCACCTTCATCTTTTGACAAGACGTAGATTTCAGCTGTAAATTTTGAATGAGGATTAACCGAACCTGGGTGAGCCAATACTTGACCACGCTCAACTTCTTCACGCTTGGTACCACGTAATAAAACACCTACGTTATCTCCAGCTTCACCTTGATCCAGCAATTTACGGAACATTTCCACACCCGTACAAACTGTTTTAGCAGTGTCTTTAATGCCGATGATTTCAAGTTCCTCACCCACTTTAACCACACCACGTTCAATACGTCCGGTTACAACCGTACCACGACCTGAAATTGAGAACACATCTTCAACAGGCATAATGAATGCGCCATCAATTGCACGCTCAGGCAGAGGAATATATGAATCTAAAGCCTCTACTAATTTCATTACAGAAGGAACACCTACTATACTGGTATCACCTTCCAATGCTTTCAGTGCAGAACCAACAATAATTGGTGTATCATCACCAGGAAATTCGTATTGGTCTAATAGCTCACGCAATTCCATCTCGACCAACTCGATCATTTCATCATATTCTTCCGTGCCTAAACCACCACAATCATCAGCAAGAATATCTGCTTTGTTTAGAAACACTATTATATATGGAACACCTACTTGTTTAGATAACAAGATGTGCTCTCTTGTTTGAGGCATAGGACCATCAGTCGCACCACAAACCAAAATCGCGCCGTCCATTTGAGCAGCACCAGTAATCATGTTTTTCACATAATCGGCGTGACCTGGACAGTCAACGTGTGCATAGTGACGATTTGCTGATTCATACTCCACGTGCGATGTTGCAATGGTAATACCACGCTCACGCTCTTCCGGTGCATTATCAATTTCGTCAAATGCCTTAACTTCTCCACCCATAGCCTCTGCCATTACTTTAGTCAAAGCCGCAGTCAGGGTGGTCTTACCATGGTCAACGTGGCCAATAGTACCTACGTTGACATGGGGTTTTGTTCTTTGAAATTTTTCTTTAGCCATGGGTCAATACCTTTATAGTCTCTACTTAATTTAAACTTTACCAATAATAGCTTCCGTAACACTTGCAGGTGCTTCGCTATATTTTTTAAACTGCATACTGTATGTTGCCCGCCCTTGAGTTGCCGAACGTAAATCAGTTGCATAACCAAACATTTCAGCCAACGGAACCTCGCAATCTATTGCAGTCCCAACCGGCGAATCATCCATCCCTAGAACAATTCCGCGACGTCGATTGATGTCGCCAACAACATCCCCCATATAGTTCTGGGGAGTCACCACTTCAACCTTCATAATAGGTTCAAGTAACACAGGATTTGCAGTTTTGGCCCCATCCCTAAAGCCTATAGATCCTGCTATTTTGAAAGCCATTTCATTCGAATCGACATCATGATACGAACCATCGAATAAACTAACTTTTACATCAACAACTGGAAAGCCGCCTAACACACCGCTTTCCATTTGCTCTTGAATTCCTTGGTCGATAGCCGGGATATATTCTTTTGGAATCGCACCCGCTACCACTTCATTGACAAACTCGTAACCAGCCCCTTCTTCCTTAGGCTCTATTCGCAAACAGACATGACCATATTGGCCTCGACCCCCGGTTTGCTTGATGAATTTCCCTTCACACTTAACGGTTTGTTTAATTGTTTCTTTATAGGCGACTTGCGGATCACCTACATTTGCCATCACATCGAATTCTCTTCGCATGCGATCAATAATTATCTCAAGATGTAACTCACCCATTCCTGAAATAATGGTTTGGCCGGAATCTTCATCACCTTCTACCTTAAATGATGGATCCTCTTGCGCCAGTCTATTCAACGCTTTACTTAGCTTATCCTGATCCGCTAGTGTTTTCGGTTCTACCGCAACTGAAATCACCGGATCTGGAAAGCTCATTCTTTCCAATACAATAGTATCTTTAAGGTCGCACAGGGTATCACCTGTAACAACACTCTTAAGCCCTATTGCTGCAGCTATATCGCCCGCCCTGACTTCCTTCACTTCCTCACGGCTATTGGCATGCATCTGAACAATACGTCCTACCCGTTCTCGCTTGCCTTTGTTCGAGTTATAAACTACCTCGCCCGCACGTAACGTCCCAGAATACACTCTAAAAAACGTTAAGGTCCCAACAAAAGGGTCCGTGGCAATCTTAAAAGCCAGCGCAGAAAAAGGTTCATCGTCATCTGCGTTTCTTAACTTTTCATCTTCGGATGCTTCAGCAAGCCCGCGAACAGAGCCTACATCTGTCGGCGCAGGCAAATATTCTATAACACCATCCAATAAACTTTGAACACCTTTGTTTTTGAAGGCAGAGCCACAAAAAGCCGGGGTTATTTTATTTGCCAGCACTTGCGACCGAATTGCACCTCTGATTTCATCATCTGTCAAAACACCCTCTTCCAGGTATTTCTCCATTAATTCATCATCTGCATCCGCTGCATTTTCCAGTAAATTTTCTCGCCAATGCTCAGCTGTAGCAAGCAAATCCGCAGGAATCTCCTTTTCTTCAAAGGCCACCCCCATATTACCGGACTCCCAATACACAGCCTTCATTTTGATGAGATCAACGATCCCTACAAAACTGTCCTCTGCGCCTATTGGCAGCTGCATCGGCACAGGGTTAGCCCCTAAGCGTGTTTTTATCTGCTCGAGCACACGAAAATAATCGGCGCCCGTGCGATCCATCTTGTTCACAAAAACGACTCGCGGAACCTTATACTTGTTCGCCTGCCTCCAAACCGTTTCTGACTGAGGCTCAACACCTCCCACGGCACAAAAAACAGCGCAGGCACCATCTAAAACCCGCAGAGATCTTTCAACCTCGATAGTAAAGTCCACATGCCCCGGCGTATCAATAATGTTAATCCGATGCAGTGGAAACTGCCCGAACATTCCACGCCAAAAACAGGTTGTGGCAGCCGCAGTAATAGTTATCCCTCTTTCCTGCTCCTGCTCCATCCAATCCATGGTTGCCGCACCGTCATGCACTTCTCCAATCTTATGAGAAACACCGGTGTAATACAGTATCCTTTCCGTGGTAGTGGTCTTGCCCGCATCTATATGCGCCATGATTCCTATATTTCGATAACGAGCAATAGGTGTTTTGCGCGACACAGTTAATTCCTTTTAAAAAAAACTTAAATTACCAACGATAATGAGAGAATGCTTTGTTTGCTTCTGCCATTTTATGTACATCTTCACGCTTCTTGCTTGCCGCTCCACGACCTTCAAACGCATCCATCAACTCACCCGCCAACTTTGCAGGCATAGTTCTTTCGTTTCTTTTGCGTGCAGCATCAATCAACCAACGCATGGATAATGCAACTCTTCTTCCTGGACGCACTTCAACAGGAACCTGATAAGTAGCACCACCGACTCGGCGAGACTTCACTTCAACTCTGGGCTGTACGTTCTCCAATGCTTTAGACAACACCTCAAGAGGCGCCTCATGTCCTTTAGCACTAATGACATCCAGCGCACCATAAACAATTTTTTCAGCCACTGACTTTTTACCGCTGTACATAAGCAGGTTCATGAATTTTGTCAGCAATTCACTGCTATAACGTGGATCAGGTATCACAGACCTTTTGGTGGCCGCTCTTCTTCTAGACATTATTCAAACTCCTCAATACTTTAGCTTAAGACTTAGGCTTTTTTGTTCCATATTTGGAACGCCCTGCTTTTCTTCCATCCACACCAGAAGTATCAAGACTTCCACGAACGACATGATAGCGAACACCTGGCAAATCCTTTACACGACCGCCTCTAATCAATACCACGGAATGTTCCTGTAAGTTATGGCCTTCACCGCCTATATAACTACTTACCTCATATCCGCTAGTAAGCCTGACTCTTGCCACCTTACGCATCGCCGAATTCGGTTTTTTAGGGGTTGTCGTATACACTCTCGTACACACACCTCGCCTTTGAGGGCATGCTTTTAAAGCAGGCACTTTGCTTTTTTCTATTTTTTTAGCACGAGGCCTACGGACCAACTGACTGATCGTTGCCATATCTTATTCACTCCGATATACAATTTTTTAATTGCCAGATAATAAAAGAACCGCTACACATAAATGTATAACGGCTCTTAATACTCATTTATTATCTGGCCCAAGCTATTAGCTCATGTGAGCCGTGTATATTAACCCTTGAAAAATATTAAGTCAAGAGTTTTTACACCATTTACTCTGTATTCAATGCCTGCTTCAATGCTTCTTCAACATCCACAGTACTAATTTCAGAGGTACTACCTTTAGAAGACTTTTCTTTCTCAAGAAGCTTTCTTGCTTTACGCTTCTGATGATAAGCCAGACCCGTACCCGCCGGGATCAATCGACCTACAATCACATTTTCTTTTAATCCATTCAGGCCATCACTAACCCCTCTGACTGCCGCATCCGTCAACACCCGCGTGGTTTCCTGAAAGGACGCTGCAGAAATGAAGGATTCCGTCGCTAAAGAGGCTTTGGTAATACCTAATAAAACAGCTTCGTAACTGGCCGGTATTTTACCGTCATTTTCCATCTGTTTATTAACCTCATTCACATACGCTCGCTCAACCTGCTCACCTTTAACAAAATCGGTTTCACCGGTCGCGGTAATGTCCACTTTTCTTAACATCTGCCTGATAATAGCTTCAATATGCTTATCATTAATACCCACACCTTGTAAGCGATACACATCTTGAATTTCTTTTACCAGATAATCCGCCAGCTCCTCAACACCTCTTAATCGCAAGATATCATGGGGGGTTAATTCACCTTCCGCAATGGTTTCACCCTTTTCAACAAACTCACCTTCGAAAACAGTAATATGACGCCATTTTGGAATCAGTGTTTCAAATAGCTCACCCTGAGTATCAGTAATCACGATTCTCTGCTTGCCTTTGGTTTCTTTACCAAAAGAAATCATACCCGTCGCTTCAGCTAAAATAGCAGGGTCTTTAGTTTTTCTTGCTTCAAACAAATCGGCTACCCGTGGCAAACCCCCGGTAATATCACGCGTCTTACTGGACTCTTGCGGGATTCTTGCCAAGACATCACCCACTTTCACTTCACCGCCACTATTGATTCCGGCAATTGCGCCAGAGGGTAAAAAGTATTGTGCGGGAATTTCAGTTCCTGATAAATTAATCGCCTCACCAGCCGGGTCAACTAGCTTAACCATAGGACGCAACTCTTTACCTGCCTGACTACGCTGTTTGGGATCAATAATAACTCGCGAGGTTAATCCGGTCACCTCATCAGATTGCTCTTGTACCGTAACGCCATCGATGAAGTCAATCAACTCTACAATACCCTCAACTTCTGTGACCACCGGATGTGTATGAGGATCCCAGGTAACAATGATATCACCGGTATTAACACTACTGCCTTCCGCGATGGTCAACTCAGAACCATAGGGTATTTTATAACGTTCACGCTCTCTTCCATAAGCATCCATGACACCCACTTCCCCTGAACGCGATACGGCTACAAGGTTTCCTTCCTTGTTAGTCACTGTTTTCAGATTGCTGAGCTTAATCGTGCCGGCAGATTTCACCTGAACATTACTAATCGCAGCAGATCTAGACGCTGCACCCCCAATATGAAAAGTACGCATGGTCAGCTGTGTACCTGGCTCGCCAATAGACTGCGCCGCGATAACACCTACTGCTTCGCCTTGATTCACCAAATGTCCACGCCCCAAATCACGACCATAACATTTCGCACAAATCCCATGCCTTGCTTCACAAGTAATAATGGAACGCACCAATAATCTATCGATACTATTATCTTCAAGCAAAGCCACCATGGTTTCATCAATCATGACGCCAGCAGGAATAATGACTTGCTCCTGCGCCTGGTCCATGACATCACCTATCACCACACGACCTAACACTCTTTCAGAGAGTGGCTCAACAACATCCCCCCCTTCAATAATAGGGGTCATGGTCAAACCATCGCTGGTACCACAATCTTCATGTAACACCACCAGATCCTGAGCCACATCGACCAGTCTGCGTGTTAAATATCCTGAGTTTGCAGTTTTCAACGCGGTATCAGCCAGTCCTTTACGCGCACCATGCGTGGAAATAAAGTACTGCAAGACATCCAGACCTTCACGGAAATTAGCCGTAATCGGTGTCTCAATAATGGATCCATCCGGCTTAGCCATCAGGCCCCGCATTCCGGCTAATTGGCGAATCTGCGCAGCAGAACCCCTGGCGCCTGATTCGGCCATCATAAAGACGGAATTGAATGATTTCTGCATGACTTTCTCTCCAGCCGCATTGACCGTCTCTTCTTCACCCAGCCCCTCCATCATCACTCTAGCAACTTGCTCATTAGCATGGGACCAGATATCAACAACTTTATTGTATCTTTCCCCATCAGTCACCAGTCCCGATGCATATTGCCCTTGAATTTCTTTGACTTCTGCTTCAGCAGCAGCAAGTATGCCAGCCTTCTTGGCCGGAATAACCATATCTTCAATACCAAAAGACACACCGGACCGAGTAGCATACTTGAAACCCAAATACATAATGCTATCCGCCAATACCACGGTGACTTTATTGCCTAAATGACGATAGCTATAGTTAATTAACTTAGATATGTTCTTTTTAGTCATATCCACATTAACCACAGAAAAAGGCATGCCTTCAGGCATTTTGTCCCAGATCACCGCACGACCCACTGTGGTCTCATAGCGCTGAGTCGTTGAGGTTACCTCACCCGCTTCATTTTTAATATTTTCCGTCACACGCAGCTGTATTTTGCTTTGTATCTCTACCGCTTTGCAATCCAGAGCTTTCATGACTTCATCAATGCCGACAAATATACTACCTTCGCCTTTTCCATTCACTTTTTCACGACTCATATAATACAAACCCAGTACCACATCCTGTGAAGGGTTAATCACCGGTTCGCCATTGGCAGGTGATAAAATATTATTAGTCGCCATCATCAGCACTCTAGCTTCCAGCTGTGCTTCAATTGATAATGGAATATGAACTGCCATCTGATCGCCGTCAAAATCCGCATTGAATGCACTACAGACCAATGGATGCAGTTGAATTGCCTTACCTTCAATCAAGGTAGGCTCAAAAGACTGAATGCCGAGTCTATGCAATGTGGGCGCTCTATTTAACAAAATAGGATGCTCACGAATTACTTCTTCTAGAATACCCCAAACTTCTGTACCCTCACGCTCAACCATTTTCTTTGCTGCTTTAATGGTTGTAGCGAGTCCACGAAATTGTAATTTACTAAAAATAAAAGGTTTGAACAGCTCCAGTGCCATTTTTTTAGGTAAACCACATTGATGTAACTTCAGTGTCGGCCCGACCACAATTACTGATCGTCCGGAGTAATCAACTCGCTTACCTAACAGGTTTTGTCTGAAACGCCCCTGCTTACCTTTAATCATGTCCGCCAATGATTTTAGCGGTCTTCTGTTAGTTCCGGTAATCGCTCTGCCACGACGACCATTATCCAGCAACGCATCAACAGATTCCTGCAGCATACGCTTTTCGTTACGAACAATAATATCGGGCGCATTCAGATCCAGTAATCGTCTTAAACGATTATTTCTGTTAATCACCCGACGATACAAATCATTTAAATCTGAAGTTGCGAATCGACCACCATCCAAAGGAACTAAAGGACGTAGATCCGGTGGCAGTACCGGCAAAACAGTCATAATCATCCATTCAGGACGATTATTTGAAGCAACTAATGAATCAATAACCTTTAGTCGCTTAGAAAATTTCTTGATTTTGGTTTCAGAATTTGTGGCATTGATTTCTTCCTTAAGAGTAATGACTTCTTGTTTTAAATCAATACTTTTTAGTAGGTTTTCAATGGCCTCTGCGCCCATTTTGGCAACAAATTCATCGCCATGCTCTTCTGTCGCATCTAAAAACTCATCGTCTGTTAATAACTGCCCACGCTCTAATGTGGTCATGCCCGGGTCTAATACCACAAACGATTCAAAATACAAAACACGTTCTATACCGCGCAAAGTCATATCCAGTAACAAGGCAATTCTGGAGGGTAATGACTTCAAGAACCAGATATGAGCCACAGGGCTGGCTAGATCAATATGCCCCATCCGCTCACGTCTTACTTTAGAAATCGTAACTTCTACGCCACATTTTTCACAAATAACACCGCGATGTTTGAGTCTTTTGTATTTTCCACACAAACATTCATAATCACTGACCGGGCCAAAAATCTTTGCACAAAACAAACCATCACGTTCTGGTTTAAAAGTACGGTAATTAATAGTTTCTGGTTTTTTAACTTCTCCATACGACCAGGAACGAATCATATTAGGCGATGACAAACCAATACGAATCCCATCAAAATCATCACTATGACCTTGACGCTTAAGAAAATTCATTAAATCTTTCAAGAGCTTATCCTCTTTTGTTTTTCTGGCTAACAGAATATGGCTACAAGGGGGAACCGTGTAACTAACCGGCTATCCCCCACTTAATAGATGGCTTACTTAAACTTCTACTCCATTTCTATATTTACCGCCAACGATCGTATTTCTTTTATCAATACATTAAATGACTCTGGCATACCCGGATCCATAGTATGGTTGCCATCCACAATATTTTTATACATTCTGGTTCTCCCCGTTACGTCATCTGACTTAACTGTCAGCATTTCCTGTAAGGTATAAGCCGCTCCATATGCTTCCAGGGCCCATACTTCCATTTCTCCAAAACGCTGCCCACCAAATTGCGCTTTACCGCCCAAAGGTTGCTGTGTAACCAAACTATAAGGTCCCGTAGAACGGGCATGCATCTTATCATCAACCAAATGGTTCAGTTTCAGCATATACATATAACCCACGGTAACTTCCCGTTCAAATGGTTCGCCCGTTAATCCATCATAAAGCGTAACTTGCCCATGTTCAGGTAAATCCGCCAATTTTAACATTGTGCGAATTTCGTCTTCACTGGCACCATCAAACACTGGCGTTGCCATTGGAACACCTGCCACTAAATTAGCAGCCATTTCTAACAAGTCTTTATCCGAGAAAGAGTCAAGGTCTTCTTTTCTACCACTACTGTTGTAGATTTTATCCAGAAACTCACGTATTTCTACGATCTTAGATTGCGCCTCCAGCATTTTACCGATTTTGATGCCCAAACCTTTTGCCGCCCAACCCAGATGAGTTTCAAGTACCTGCCCCACATTCATGCGTGAAGGCACCCCCAATGGATTCAATAAAATATCCACCGGATTTCCATCTGCGGTATAAGGCATATCTTCAATCGGAACAATTTGGGAAATAACCCCTTTGTTTCCATGTCTTCCTGCCATTTTATCGCCAGGTTGAATGCGTTTTTTAACAGCCAGATAAACTTTAACCATTTTCAAAACACCGGGTGCTAAATCATCACCCATAGTGATTTTTTTACTCTTGATTTCAAATCTCTGTTCAAATTCTTTACGCTGTTTTTCAATCTTGACAGCGATTGCTTCCAATTGAACATTCGTGGCTTCATCTTTAACTTTTATTTTCAGCCATTCAGAATGACGTAAATCATCCAGCTGCTGCTGAGTTATCTCAGCCCCTTTAGCAAGCCCACCGATGGCAACATCGACTACTTTGCCTATGAGTAAGTTCGCCACACGACTAAAAATGTCATTCTCAACAATCTTTAACTGATCATCCAGATCTTTTTTATAGCGCTTGACCTCGGCTTCTTCAATTTCCAGCGCTCTTTTATCTTTCTCAACGCCATCACGAGTAAACACCTGGACATCAATCACGGTTGCACGAATATTACCTGGCACTCTTAACGAAGTATCCTTAACATCCGCTGCTTTTTCACCAAAAATTGCACGTAGCAGTTTTTCTTCAGGCGTTAACTGTGTTTCACCCTTCGGTGTCACTTTACCTACCAGAATGTCACCACCTTTGACTTCTGCACCCACATAAACGATGCCCGATTCATCCAGTTTGGACAGCGCTTCTTCACTTACATTAGGAATATCTGCGGTAATTTCTTCCGGGCGATGCTTAGTCTCTCTGGCGACACACGTTTTTTCTTCAATATGAATCGTTGTAAAACGGTCTTCCTTCACCACGCGCTCAGACACCAGAATTGAATCTTCAAAGTTGTATCCATTCCATGGCATAAACGCAATCAGCATATTTTGCCCCAACGCCAGCTCGCCAATATCCGTCGACGGACCATCAGCCAGAAGATCTCCAGACACTACTGTTTCACCTGGGCGCACTAATGGCTTTTGGTTAATACAGGTATTTTGATTTGAACGCGTGTATTTTGTGAGTGTATAAATGTCAACATCAGGCACGCCTTCTATAGTTTCGCTATCATTCACTTTAACTACAATTCTGGCAGCATCGACAGTTTCAATAATACCACCACGCTTCGACACCACGGCCACGCCTGAATCCTTGGCGACCACGCGTTCCATGCCAGTACCTACCAAAGGCTTTTCTGCTCTTAAGGTAGGCACAGCCTGACGCTGCATGTTTGAACCCATCAGGGCTCTGTTTGCATCATCATGCTCTAAAAATGGAATAATCGATGCCGCAACCGAGACAATCTGCTTGGAGGACACATCCATATATTGCACATTTTCCACAGATGCCAGGGTAAATTCATCTTTGTATCGTGCTGACACCATCCCATCGGTCATTTTGCCATTTTCGTCCATAGCAACACTGGCCTGGGCAATCACAAAATCACCCTCTTCAATCGCCGACAAATAATCTACCTTATCGGTGACAACGCCATTTTTAACCTGCCTATAAGGTGTTTCTAAAAACCCATAAGAATTTGTTCGCGAATACACAGACAGCGAATTAATCAATCCGATATTCGGACCCTCAGGTGTTTCAATCGGGCAAACACGACCATAATGCGTAGTGTGTACATCTCGCACTTCAAAACCAGCTCTTTCCCTTGCCAGTCCACCAGGACCTAATGCGGATACCCGTCTTTTATGGGTCACTTGTGATAATGGATTGTTTTGATCCATAAATTGCGACAATTGACTGGAACCAAAAAATTCTTTGACGGCAGCAGAAACAGGTTTTGCATTGATAATTTCCTGCGGCATATAGCCTTCAGAATCAGCCAACGTCAAACGTTCCCTAACGGCTCTTTCTACCCGAACCAAACCAATACGGAATTGGTTTTCAATCATTTCACCGACAGATCTAACCCGTCTATTCCCTAGGTGATCAATATCATCGACGATGCCATCCCCGTTTCGAATAGCAATTAATTCTTTTAAGACATCAACAATATCTTCTTTGCTTAATGTGCCTTCACCTTCTGTTTCTTCTCGACGTAACCGGCGATTGAACTTCATTCGTCCTACCGCAGACAAGTCATAACGATCCGTGGTAAAGAACAGATTAGAAAAAAGGTTCTCAGCAGAGTCTTTGGTAGGTGGCTCTCCAGGACGCATCATGCGATAGATTTCGACCAAACCCTCTAATCGATTAGTGGTGGAATCCAATCTCATGGCATTGGACATGTAAGCCCCTTTGCCTATCTCATTGACGTACAAAACATTGAAGTCTTTCACGCCCGCATCTATCAGCACTTGAATTAACTCTTCAGTGAGTTCATCATTGACATTGGCAATGAGTTCACCGGTCGCTTCATCCACTATATTATGAGCTAAAATCTTTCCATGTAAATATGCTTTCGGCACTTCAATCTGCGTGATGCCAGCCTTATCCATTTTTCGTGTATGTTTGGCTGTAATCCTGCGCCCGTCTTCGATATAAACTTCACCCTCATGTTTAAAATCAAAGGACGCTATTTCTCCACGCAAACGCTCAGGAATAAGATGGTAAATAACGCTGTCTGCATTAAAGCTGAATTTATTGGTTTCGAAGAACATGTCTATCATGTCTTCGTTACTATACCCCAGAGCCCTTAACAGGATGGTTGCAGGTATTTTGCGTCGTCTATCTATTCTTACGAAAACAGAGTCTTTATGATCAAATTCAAAATCTAGCCATGATCCACGATACGGGATAACTCTGGCGTTATAGAGCAATTTGCCTGAAGAGTGTGTTTTACCTTTATCATGATCAAAGAAAACACCTGGCGAACGATGCAGTTGTGACACAATAACCCGCTCAGTGCCATTGATTACAAAAGTTCCATTGTCTGTCATCAAAGGCAACTCACCCATGTAGACTTCTTGTTCACGAATATCTTTTACTACTTTTGCTGAAACAGGCGCTTCTTTGTCATAGATAACCAAACGCACCTTAACGCGTAATGGCGCAGCATACGTCGCCCCACGCTGCTGACATTCTTTTACATCAAAGGCTGGCTCACCTAATCTGTATTCCACATATTCAACCTCTGCATAGCCAGAATGGCTTACAATAGGAAACACACTGTTAAATGCACCGTGCAAACCACACTGCTTTCTTTTTTTAGGCTTTACGCCAGATTGCAGAAAACCAGCATATGAGTCAATCTGTGTTGCCAATAGATAAGGCACCTCAAGTACTGTTGTCGTTTTCTCAAAATTGTTTCGAATACGCTTTTTTTCGGTAAAAGAATAGGTCATATTGCTTCCATACCTTCAATCATGGATTTTTAACATTTGCTCAAACTAAGGAGAATCCTTAATTCAAACAAGACTTACTACAAACACTAAAAGGCCGGCGGCAAATTGCCACCAGCCCATTATCAAGACTTAGAGAACTTCAAAAAAGAATCAAATTATTTTCAATACCTCTCCAAATCTTCATAGCTCTCGCTATTTGATTTCTGCAGACGCACCGGCAGCTTCAAGAGTTGCCACTGTTTCTTCTGCATCAGTTTTACTTACACCTTCTTTAACAGCTGTAGGTGTACCTTCAACGGCTGCTTTAGCATCTTTCAGACCCAGGCCTGTAATAGCTCTTACCGCTTTAATCACGGCAACTTTAGTTGCGCCAAATGAAGTTAATATAACGTCAAATTCAGTTTGCTCTTCAGCAGAAGCACCACCACCATCAGCCGGTGCTGCCGCAGCAACTGCTGCTGTAACGCCAAACTTTTCTTCCATCGCTGAAATTAAATCAACGATTTCCATCACAGTCATGTTTGAAACTGCTTCTAAGATATCTTCTTGTGAAATTGCCATTTCTAATATTCCTCTAAAATAGGTTGTAACAGGTATTTAAGCTTCAACTGGTTCAGCTGGTTCAGCTGGTTCAGCTGCTTGCATTTGATCTCTAAGTGCTGCCAATGTGCGCGCCAGTTTTGCAACAGGTGCTTTCATTACAGCCATAATCAAACTAATACCTTCATCGCGCGTAGGCATACTTGCCAAACGTGCCAACTCAGATACATCGAGTGATTGACCATCAAACGCAATAACCTTAGCAATTAGCTTATTGTTGGTTTTTGCAAAATCGTTAACTAATCGTGCCGCTGCACCAGGTGCTTCCATTGAAAATGCTAAAATTAATGGACCTTTCAACCCATCTTGCATACATTCAAATTCAGTCCCTGCAATTGCGCGCTTTGCCAAAGTGTTTTTAACCACTCGCAAATAAACATTCATTTCTTTTGCTTTAACGCGTAATGCAGTTAACTCAGTTACAGTCAAACCACGATATTCAGCTGCCACAGCGGATAATGCTTTAGCAGCATACTGAGCAACTTCATCAACAACTACCTTTTTGCTATCTTGGTTTAATGCCACAGATTACCTCCGGTAATTTTTCAGACTTTCGTCCGAATTTAATAAAACACATTTTTTACAATGCACCTTACGGTTCCCTCACCCATATTCCGGTAGAGCTCTTCCGCCTGCGCTGGCTTATCACTATGGATAAATTACGCTTGTCTGCACCAACGGTCTTTGACGGTTGCCATATACCGGCAACCCAAAGTTTTGAACACTTCGCGGATTTATAAAAAATCCAGTCGAAGCTTACTACTTAGTTTTTCAATTTGAAAAACTCAACTATTATTTGCCTACGTCTATGCTTGATTGATCAATCCATAAACCCGGACCCATTGTTGAAGAAATACCAATCCTCTTCAAATAAATCCCTTTTGCTGATGCAGGCTTACCCTTCTTCAAATCGGCGATCAAGAATTCCAGGTTCTCCTTGATTGCAGTCTCATCAAATGAAACCTTACCAATTGAACAATGAATAATTCCGCCTTTGTCCGTACGATATCTTACCTGACCCGACTTCGCGTTTTTCACAGCAGTGGCAACATCAGGTGTTACGGTACCGACCTTAGGGTTAGGCATCAGACCTCTTGGTCCAAGAATTTGTCCTAACTGACCGACCACTCGCATGGCGTCAGGTGATGCAATCACCACATCAAAATCCATTTCCCCTTTTTTTACTTGTGCAGCCAAATCATCCATACCGACAATGTCAGCACCGGCTTCTTTCGCAGCATCAGCATTAGGGCCTTGAGTGAATACCGCAACCCGCACAGTTTTTCCCGTACCATGTGGCAAAACAGATGCACCACGTACATTCTGGTCTGATTTTCTTGCGTCAACGCCTAAAACCACACTGACGTCCACACCCTCATTAAATTTTTCGTTAGCAAATTCTTTTAATATAGCAACACTCTCTGTGATTGAATATTGCTTACTTTTATCAACTTTTGCCGCAATTAATGTTGCTTTCTTAGATAACTTAGTCACTTACAAACCCTCCACATCCAGACCCATGCTCCGTGCACTGCCCGCGATAATTTTTACTGCAGCGTCCATATCTGTTGCATTAAGATCTTGCATTTTCAGAGTTGCAATTTCTTCTAGCTGGGCACGTGTTACCGTCCCTACTTTTACAGTGTTAGGTGTGCCACTGCCTTTTTGAATGCCCACAGCCTTTCTTAATAGGACTGCAGCAGGCGGTGTTTTAGTAATAAAAGTAAAACTTTTATCACTGTAAACTGAAATGACCACCGGAATAGGCAGTCCTTTTTCCATATCACCGGTTTTGGCATTAAATGCTTTACAAAACTCCATGATATTAAGACCATGCTGTCCTAACGCAGGACCCACGGGTGGGCTCGGGTTCGCTTCCCCGGCTTTAACTTGCAATTTAATATATGCGTCTACTTTTTTCGCCATCTTTCACTCCAAATGGGTGCAAACGCTTTTCAGCTCCCCAAGAAACAAAAATCCCTATCCTCGATAAAGAACAGAGATTCTACTTAAATAATAATACTGCCTATTGCTTTTCAACTTGGCCAAATTCTAATTCTACAGGGGTTGAGCGACCAAAAATCAAAACAGATACTTTTAACCTGCTCTTTTCGTAATTCACTTCTTCTATATTGCCATTAAAGTCCTTAAACGGCCCGTCAACCACTCTGATAAGCTCCCCAACCTCATACATTATCTTAGGTCTTGGTTTGTTTACCCCGTCCTCCACTCTATGCAGAATTGCATTCGCTTCTTTTTCTGAAATAGGTGCAGGTCTATCAGACGTCCCGCCAATAAAACCCAGAACTCTAGGGATATTACGCACCAAATGCCAGGTCTCATCAGTCAACTCCATCTGCACTAACACATAACCGGGGAAAAACTTTCTATCACTTTTCCGCTGCTGACCCATCCGCATTTCAACAACTTCTTCTGTCGGCACCAGTATTTTTCCAAAACTAGCCTGTAACCCTTCCAGCTCAATCTTCTCTTGTAACGCTAATTGAACTTTATTTTCATAATTTGAATATGCATGCACCACATACCAGCGAAGTGACATTTTCTAACCCCCCTGACCGGTCAGGATTTTAATCCCCCAGAACAGAAACATATCTAAAAACCATAAAATCAAACCTACCAGAAATACCATACCAAAAACCAGCAGAGTTGTTTTTACGGTTTCTTCGCGACTAGGCCAGACGACCTTCCTAACCTCTTGCTTTGCCTCTAAAGCAAAGAGCCAAACATTTCTACCTGCATCCGTAGTTAACATAATGCCTAAAGCCAGGATGACCACGGCCACTAATACCAACACTCTATACAAAAGTATAAATCCAGGTACATCAGCAAAATAATAAAACGCTGCCACACCCGCCACCACAAATACAAGAGATAAAGCTTGTTTTACCACATCAAGGATTTTTGACGTATCTTCTGCCTGTGCATTCATTTATTAATCTTTGGAGTTAATCATTGAGTTATCTTCTGAACTGGCAGGCCAGGAGGGACTCGAACCCACAACCTGCGGTTTTGGAGACCGCTGCTCTACCAATTGAGCCACTGACCTAATTCAGAAAACCATAAAGAACTGACTATTATATTCAATTTGTTTCTATATGACAACAAAAATAAACATATCAATTTCAGTACTCGCCCCCAGAAAGGGCTTATTATTTGCGCTGCTAATCTGGCGCATAGAATTACAGAAGGTTTGCCGCCTCCGATTACTAAAACAAGGCGACAAAAATGCCCGGAGGGGGTTAGCACTCCCCACTGGCGAAAATAAAACTGGAGCTCATAACCGGATTTGAACCGGTGACCTCTTCCTTACCAAGGAAGTGCTCTACCGACTGAGCTATATGAGCACTTGAAATCCTCGATGGAGCGGGTGATGGGAATCGAACCCACGTAATCAGCTTGGAAGGCTGGAGTTCTACCATTGAACTACACCCGCAGATTTTACTTTTTTAGATAGATGGTGGAGGGGGGAGGATTCGAACCTCCGAAGGTAGAACCGTCAGATTTACAGTCTGATCCCTTTGGCCACTCGGGAACCCCTCCTGATCCAGAACCGACTATTATGAAGCTGTTTAAAGCAATAGTCAATGTTTTTTTAAAAAACCTATATTTAGCCACTCGTTTCATGGCCAGCCATTTCTAGCTTAATTGATTTGGCTCATTGCAGCCGACACATCACCCAAAACAATGCTATCCATTTGCGTGCGCAGCGCATCAAAAGCATATAACAGCTTTTCACGGTCCGGCTTTGAATAATTAGACAGCACATAATCGGCAACCGGCCTACCTGAAGCAGGACGAGCAATACCTAGCCGCGCCCGATAAAAATCCTTAGCCCCCAGATTCGCTATAATATCTCGCAAACCATTATGGCCCGCATGCCCGCCGCCCATTTTCAGCTTTATCACACCGACATCAAAATCCAGCTCATCATGAACCACTAGAATCTCATGGCTTGCAATCTTATAAAACCTGGCAACACTGGCTACCGAAACACCGCTGCGATTCATAAAAGTCTGCGGCTTGAGCAGCAACACCTTACTCCCACCGACAAAGATATTGGCTACTAGCCCCTGAAACTTAGATTCTTTCGACCATGCCGCCGAGAACCCTTCAAGCAAGTAATCTAAAAACAAAAACCCGGCATTATGCCGGGTTTTTTCGTACTGCTGCCCAGGATTACCCAGGCCGACAATCAATTTAATCAATTTCTACAATATATCCGAATAAATTATGCTTCTTCGGCTGCATCACCCTCAGCAGCACCAGCCACATCAGCATCAGCATCATCATCTTCACTAACTGCTCTAATCTTAAGCACCTGAGCAACAGTATGATCATGGTCTCCCTTTTGTCCCAATGCCACAATGTCAACGCCTTCTGGCATAACAATATCGGTCAAATGGACTGAAAACCCCATCTCTAGAGCCGCTAAATCTACTTCAATATATTCCGGTAATACCGCAGGCAAACAGGAAACCTCAACATCAACCATGGCATGGGTAATAACACCGCCCATTTTTACGCCCACACAAATATCTTCATTGATAAAATGCAAAGGCACTCTTGCTTTCAAAGTATGCGATTCATCGATTCGCAAAAAATCCAGATGCAATACCCGTGGTCTTGAAGGATGTCTTTGAATACCTTTTAATATGGTCTTCTCTGTCTTGCCATCGATGGTCAAATCCAGCACATGGGAATAAACCGCCTCATTCTCAAGATGCTTGAGAACATCATTGTGATCTAAAATGATCGACTGAGGAGCCGCTTCGCCACCATAGACTATAGCGGGTATATTACCCCCGCGACGCACTGCTCTTGCTGCAGATTTACCGGAAAGATCGCGATTTTCAGCTACGAACTCAAACACATTAGACATTTCATTCTCCAAAACATGCCCTCATCAGACATGCACTTTTCTTTAACTATTAAAATAATATTAATCAACATAGAGCGAACTTACCGACTCACTCTCCGCAATTCGTCTGATTGTTTCAGCCAGCATCCCAGCAACACTTAACTGTCGAATTTTTTCCACCGCCAACAATTCTTCATTTAACGGTATGGTATCTGTCACCACCAGCTCATCCAGCACAGATTCCCTTATGTTTTTAGCTGCCGGTCCTGATAGCACCGGATGCGTACAATAAGCAACCACTTTCACAGCCCCTTTTGCCTTAAGTGCTTTAGCCGCACTACACAAGGTGCCCGCTGTATCGACCAGATCGTCAACCATGATACAGGTTCGCCCCTCAACATCACCGATAATATGCATGACCTCAGACACATTCGCCTTTGGCCGGCGCTTATCTATAATGGCCAGGTCCGCATCACCCAATCGCTTAGCTAGCGCTCTCGCCCTGACTACGCCACCCACATCAGGCGACACCACAATTAAATTATCGCGTTTCTGGCGCCAGATGTCAGCCAGCAATAACGGTGAAGCATATACATTATCCACCGGAATATCAAAAAAACCCTGAATCTGGTCGGCATGTAAATCTATCGTTAATATCCGGTCTGCCCCTGCAGTATCCAGCATATTCGCCACTAACTTAGCGGTAATAGGCACCCTTGCAGATCTTGTACGCCTATCTTGTCGGGCATAACCATAGTAAGGAATGACCGCTGTTACACGCTGAGCCGAGGCTCTTTTTAAAGCATCAATCATGACCAACAACTCCATCAGATGCTCGTTGGCCGGAGAACAGGTCGGCTGAATGATAAAAACATCCCTGCCTCGCACAGTCTCCTCAATCTCAACCCCTATCTCGCCATCTTTAAAGCGGCTCACTGTCGCCATACCCAATCGTACATTTAACTTCTTCGCTATACCTTCAGATAAGGCTCTATTAGCATTACCGGAAAATATCATCATTGAAGAGTCAGGCATTTAAGCACTCCGTTGGCTATTACAAATGGAGATTGTGTGAATACCTACAGGCAAGACCCAAGGTCTTTGCCTGTATGTACTCGGTAAATGGCTGGGCTACCAGGATTCGAACCTGGGTATGCGGAGATCAAAACCCCGTGCCTTACCGCTTGGCGATAGCCCAAAAAAACGATTTATATCATTGTAACATATGCATTAATGGTGAGCGATTCAAGCCCTTGGTCAAATAGACCTGCCATCGACCTTGCAGGGAATCAAACGCCTGCTGAGCCAATGCCCGTGAATCAAACTGCGCAAATACGCACGCTCCTGTACCTGTTAATCTGGCCTCTGAGAAGACAGCCAAATCAACCAATGCTTCTTCTACCGGCTGATATAACTTCCTGACAACACCCAAACAATCGTTCCGATGTTGACCTGAAATAAAGCCAGCCATTGTGATCGATTTGCTATCCCTTGTCAACTCTTTAACCGAAAATATTTCTTTGGTATCCACATGACATTCGGGCTTGATAATCACCAACCACTTTTCCTCAAGCACCATCTTCTGCAATTTCTCACCCACGCCCTCGGCCCAGGCCGCATGACCGAAAACAAAAACAGGGACATCAGCACCCAGCTGCAAGCCCAGCTGCATCAAGCGTTCCACAGACAAACCCAGCGACCATAATTGATTCAGCACCAGTAATGTTGTCGCCGCATCTGAACTACCTCCGCCCAAGCCACCCCCCATAGGCAGGTTTTTTTCGAGCGCTATCATCACACCCTGCTGGCAACCGGTTTCTTGCTGCAGTAATTTTGCCGCTCGCACCGTAAGGTCCGAGGCTTCCGGAACACCAGGAGTGGGTGATAGTAATCCAACCCGCGAGTCATTCACCTGATGAAAAGTCAACCAATCACACCAATCCAGCAACTGAAATACAGTTTGCAATAAATGGTAACCATCCTCCCGTTGCCCAGTAATCCTTAACATTAAATTAATTTTTGCAGGTGCCGGCCACTTATTACCCCACGCTGTCATTGCTTGTTCCATATTATTCCGTTACGCCACTATTCAAAAATGATGCTTTTGCTACTGCCACTGATTAATCACCAGCTTCAACCGGGCTTTCCCCTTGTCAATTTTTATTTTTCGCGGCAATTCATCCCGCCCAATAAACTGCATCTGAAGATATTTTACCTGCCATTGCGACTGTAGAAAACCCTTGTCAATCAAAACATACCCTTGCTCCGGAAGCACCAGCCCCCGCACCCAGTATTTTAGGGCTGAAACGGGCACTGCAAGACCCAGCAGATTGGAAACCAGCACATCTTCCTGGCCAGAATACTGCACCCTCCGGTCACCATTATCAACAATCATTTTACCTTCTGTCAGTTCAATCAGCGTACGCCCCTGACCAAAAGCACCTGAAAGCTCTATAGCATCCCTGTGCGGATCATGCCCCCAAACAATCGCTGCCGATAACGATTGCTCACCATCAGAAATTGCTAATCGCCCCGAAAATGTCCATTTGCTTTTTTGATATAAATAATCCCGCCCCTCCAACTTAAAGAGTGCACTTTCTTTCACTATCCGGTCAGCACATGCAAACAATTGCGTCGACAACAGCACCAGTAGCAGGGCACGAAAATTCATCGCCCTATCAATTGTGGAATGCGCTCTAATAATTTTAAAAGATACTCATCTTCCGGCGATTCTTTTAATACCTCGGAAAAAACCTTTTTTGCTTCCTCCATCTCCCCCATATGCCATAAAATCTCGGTTAGGTGAACTGCAATCTCACTTTCCGGCAATCTGGCAAAAGCCTTGCGCAATAGCGCCAAAGCCTCGGGTAAATTTCCTTTTTTAAATTGCAACCAGCCCACACTATCTATAATCACTGTTTCATCAGGCTTCAGCGCAATGGCTTTCTGCAAATAAGTTTCTGCTTCCTCATAGCGCTGCGTTCTGTCTGCCAGGGTATAACCCAATGCATTCAAGGCGCTGGAATCGTCCGGGTTGTTTAATATGATTTTTTTTAAATCCGCCTCTAAAACATCTAGTTTATCCAGTTTCTCGGCGATTAAAGATCGTGTGTACAGCAGGTCTCTATCTTCAGGAAATATTTCAAGCGCATTGCTCAATACCTCAAAAGCTTGCTGATGGTGTTTTTGCTCGACAAGCAGTTCGGTTTTCAACAATACAATATTCAATTGCTCCGAGGGATAGTTCACCACCAGCCTATCTATCCGGCTTTCTGCCTCCACAAAGTTTTTTTGCTTCAATAGTACTGACACCGCAGACATCGATGCATCGTATGCATATGGCCCCTGAGTCACTTTATCAAACCAGGTCAGTGCCGCGTCATAATTTACTTTTTTATATTCAATTCTGCCACTATAAAAACTAGCCCGAGCATCCCACCGGGGCCTGTTAACCAGTTTTTTCAGATATGCCAGCGCCTCATCATCTTTGTTTTGTTGCATGAAAATCAAAGCCAAAGCAAACTGGCTTTCGCCATCTTCTGGCTGCGCCCTTAACATGCCGTGGTATATCGCTATCGCCTTGTCAAACTGCCCGGCTTTCATCAACACCTGAGCCAACATTTTTCTTATCCGGTTATTTTCCGGGGTCTGCTCCAGAATCGACTCCAAACTTTCTTGTGCAACCGCCATGTCACCCTTCTGTGCCGCCAGTTGCGCCTTTAAAACACGCGCCTTATTCCAGCCCGGCTGCAATTCTAAAGCCTGATTAACCTTTGCTAGCGCAATATCCAGCGTGTTCAGGTGCCCTGCCAATACTGCCTGTACAAAATAAACAATTGCTTGCCGAGGATATAATTGAGAAAGTGCGTCCAACACCTCCACGATAAAATCGGCACTGACCTCTTTGCCCATAACGTTACTCAATTCAAGCAAAGTTGCTTCAAACCCCGCAGGATCCCCCTGCAATATTTTCCCCAGGTGTTCGATCACCGCAGTTTTATCCGCATTTCTCAAGGCAGAAAAAGCGGCTATTTTCCGGGCTGTCAGGTTTTTCTCATCCTGTTTTAACCACAGCGCAACGGCCTCATCGGTTTTACTGGTATCTTTTAAATATAGCCCTATTTTTGCAGCTCTTTCCGCAATCCTGGCATCATCAACTTGCTTTGCAGCCTGTAAATAACTGTCCAGCGCAATGCCATATTGATTTCTTTGACCTGCAATTTCTGCCGTCATCAAAAGATAAAGTATCCCCGGTGAAATAGCGGTAGCATCATCCTCTATCATTTGAATTTCGTCCAGACTGCTTACCACCTCAAGGCCATCCATTTTTCTTTCCTGGGTACTGGTGCAACCGACCAAAAACACCAAGACAACAGTCATTATTACTTTTAACACTCTAATTCCCATTTAGTCACATTAACACCGCTATAGATTAGCAGAAAATCACCATAAACCAGACAAGCAATTTATTCTATTTGGATAAATTTAATATATTATTTTAGAATAGGGCAGGTAAAAAAAGTTCTAAACAAAATGCTGTCACGCCAAGCAATGTATTGGATGCTATAATTAATGACTTTACCTGAGAATCTCACCTTTGGTGAAACAAACTCATTTCCCATTTTTTGAAAAAGCCAACCCCCAGACTTAACTCTCTACTGATGTTTTTAGGATAAAAAATGACACTGCTCTCCGTAGGGATTAATTACAATACTGCGCCTGTTGCCGTACGGGAACGCTTGGCTTTTCCTGCAAACACCCTGAAATCATCACTTAGAGCACTTCTGGATAATCAGGAGATTAAAGGCGCTGCCATATTATCCACCTGTAATAGAACAGAATTTTATTGCCAGACAGAGGGTAATGATACCGCTGCAGTGATTCAATGGCTGGCAGATGACAAAAAAATCCAGCCTGCTGCATTCACCCCTTATTTGTACAGCCATACTGACAGCCAATCTATCCGGCACATGTTTCGTGTGGCCTGCGGACTGGACTCCATGATTCTGGGAGAGCCTCAGATTCTGGGTCAAATGAAAACCGCTTATCAAGCCGCCTATGAAGCTGGAACCCTAGGCAAACACCTCGGCAAACTTTTCCATCACACATTTTCTGCCGCAAAAAAAGTGAGAACCGATACCGCTATTGGTTCCAGCCCTGTTTCTGTGGCTTTTACTGCGGTACAACTGGCCCAACAAATTTTCGATTCCCTGAATGATCAAACCGCATTATTGATTGGTGCCGGTGAAACCATTGAATTAACCGCGCGACATTTACATCAAAAAAATATCGGTCGCATTATTATTGCCAACAGAACCTATGACAAAGCTCACGCTCTGGCTTCACAGTTTAATGGTTATGCCATTGCTTTATCTGAAATATCCTCCCATTTAGCAGAAGCCGATATCGTGATTTCTTCTACCGCGAGCCAACTCCCCATTTTAGGCAAGGGTCGCGTTGAAAGTGCCATAAAAAAACGCAAACACAAACCCATGTTTATGGTCGACCTTGCTGTTCCTCGTGATATTGAAGCAGAAGTCGAGCAACTCCAAGATGTATACTTATACACCATTGATGACTTGCAACACACTATTAACATAAACATGGATTCCCGTCGTAAAGCGGCGGAACAAGCCGAAGAAATCATCGACACTCAAGTTGAATATTTTCTTTCCTGGATGCGCTCACTAGGCGCTCAGTCGGTCATAAAAGATTACCGCCAGCAAGCCGAATTAACCCGCGATGAAATGCTGGCAAAAGCGTTAACCTCACTGAAAAATGGCGGTACGGCAGAAGACACTTTACAACGTCTGGCTTATAGCTTAACCAATAAACTAATACATACACCCAGCAGTCAAATCCGCGATGCAGGTGCCAATGACAGGCACGACCTCGTGGCGGCGGCAAGAGAAATCTTTAAGCTGAAATAGATCAAGCAGGTTCGCAATGCACGGTAAACACAGTAAAGTCCTCCTGCTGTTTTCTCACCCTACGCTTTGAACCCTGTAAGTTACTGTTTCTACCTGGCACCCTGAACCTTGAACCTTCTTTGCTCTTGAATACTTATGAAACAATCCATCCAGACAAAACTTGAAAACCTTAACGACCGTTTTGAAGAAATAGCGGTATTACTTTCCCAGCCTGAAGTTCAAAATGACCAAAACCAGTATCGCTCATTAAGCCAGGAGTATGCTCAAATAGATCCGCTGGTGAATTGCTATCAACAATACATTGAAAATCAAGAAAACCTTGAGGCAGCCCTTGAAATGTCCAAAGACCCCGATCCGGAACTGCGGGAGATGGCCAAAGAGGAGTTGCAAGACACTGAACAGCAAAAAGCAGCATTACAACACCAGCTGCAAATTCTATTATTGCCTAAGGATGCCAACGATAACCGCAATATATTTTTAGAAGTCAGAGCCGGGACAGGTGGCGATGAAGCCGCTATTTTTTCAGGTGACCTGGCCAAAATGTATCAGCGTTTTGCAGAAAAACAGGGCTGGAAAACCGAACTGATCACTGAAAACAGAAGCGATCACGGAGGCTACAAAGAAATCATTCTGCGTATCGCCGGACAAGATGTGTATGCCCAATTAAAATTTGAATCTGGTGTCCACCGGGTACAACGTGTGCCCGAAACGGAATCCCAAGGCCGCGTACATACCTCGGCCTGTACTGTAGCCATCATGCCTGAAGTTGAAAGTATTGACGAATATGAGATCAAGTCATCAGACCTGCGGGTAGATACCTTCAGAGCCTCAGGCTCAGGCGGTCAGCATGTCAATAAAACCGACTCGGCGATTCGCCTGACCCATCTTCCAACGGGCGTGGTCGTTGAGTGTCAGGATGAACGCTCGCAACATAAAAATAGAGCGCGTGCCATGGCATTATTACAGTCCCGTTTATTGACCGCAGAACAAGACAAACAGCATGCCGAACAATCAGAAACCAGAAAATCGCAAGTGGGTTCTGGTGACCGCTCAGAAAGAATTCGTACCTATAATTATCCACAAGGTCGCATGACAGATCACAGAATCAATTTAACCCTCTATAAACTGGATGAAATCATGCAAGGCAGCCTGGAACATGTCATCAACCCTTTAATCAATGAGCATCAAGCCGAACTACTCACGCAACTGGGTAATGACTGATATCCAGACAGCGCTATCAACCGCTACGTGTAGCCTCAGCACGATCTCTGATAGCGCAGCATTAGATGCCGAGGTACTGCTCTGCCAGGTGTTATCCAAGCCTCGCTCACACCTGCGGGCATGGCCGGAAAAACCCTTAACAGATCAACAAAGCACTCACTTCCAGCTGCTGTTGAAAAAACGCCAACAAGGGCAGCCAATAGCCTATATTACTGGACACAAGGAATTCTGGTCCCGTGCTTTTAAAGTCAGCTCCTCGGTATTAATCCCCAGACCTGATACCGAATTATTAATTGAACTCAGCTTGGCTTTAATTGCAGATAAAGCCAGCCCCCGCCTGATCGATTTAGGTACTGGCTCAGGCATTATTGCCATCACGCTGGCCGCTGAACGCCCGGATCTGGAAATCATAGCTACGGATATCAGCCTCCCGGCACTTAAAATAGCACAGCAAAATGCCACCTTTCATGGTGTTAACAATATTCAATTTGTGCATTCTGACTGGTTTTCCGCAGTGCCAGCCACTCAATTTGATTTAATTATCAGCAATCCACCTTATATAGCGCAATATGACCCTCATTTATCGGAAGGCGATGTCCGTTTTGAACCAGAAATGGCATTGATTGCTGCTGAACATGGACTTAAAGATATCAGCACTCTCTGCCAACAAGCCCGGCATTATTTAAAAGCTGATGCTACACTATTGATTGAACATGGTTTTGACCAACAATCTGCCGTCAAAAGCCTATTTGATTCGTTTGACTATAGGAATATCACTCCGTTTACTGATCTTTCTAACAACCCCAGAGTAACAACAGGCCAATGGCAGCATTAAACACAAAAGAGTTCCAGTTATCCCGAAAAATCACCACCCAGCTATTACACTGGGCACAATTATCACCCGATCAGGAAGTTTGCGGTTTAATCGGCGCCAAAAACAATATTGCCAGTAGCTGCTACCCTATTGATAACATTGCAAAACATCCTGAAAATCGATTTTTCCTGGATGAAAAGCAGCATATCCACGCTTTTTCAACCATGCGTGACAGAAACGAAACACTGTTCGCCATCTACCATTCCCACCCCGCTTCACCCGCTATTCCTTCCGAAACAGACATAAACCTAGCGGCCTACCCGGATGCCATTTATTTAATCATTTCCTTGAATACAAAAGGCGTCATGGAAATACGCGGCTTCAAAATCCAGCATAAAACAGTAGAAAATATCGCGTTGAGTCTGACGGAATAAACACCAGAGAGTAGGAATTTTCTGCTATAGCGCATTGATTTACACCAGATAATGCAGCAAATCATCACCGTGTCCGCCTGATGGTGTATGAGCCAAAACCCACCTTAAGTTCAATACAAACAGTGAAAATGCGGTCAAGATTGGATTAAAGGACTTTCTTAGCTGCTGCGCCGAACAAATCACACCTGCAACGCACTGATCCTCAGTTTTGACAAAACCGAGGAAAAATACCGCCAGTATCTCAACTAATATTTGCTGAAAATTTGATTCGGCCGAAGACCAATCAAACATAAAGATAAGATATAAACCAGCCCACCGGCCGCCACCCACAAGCCAAGATGATACACTTTCTCAAATGCAGTCCAGACAAACCACTCCTCACGCTCAACACAACTAAATAAAAATAGCGCCATAATTTCATTGGCAAAGATGATTTTGACAATAAAATTCGCCCAATTTTTACCTGGCCTATAGATTTTATCTTTTAACAGACGTGTTAATAAAAGTGCGGCATTTAAGAAGGCTCCTAAAGAAGTTGCCAGTGCCAGACCAGCATGTTCCAAAGGAAATACCAATACGATATTTAAACCCATATTGGCAAACATGGCATAAATACCAAAGCGAACCGGCGTTTTCATATCTTTACGCGAGGTAAAACCCGGCACCAGGACTTTCACTAAAATAAAGCCTAACAAGCCTATCGCATAAGCCATCAGACTTTGGCCTGCAAGCTCTACATCGTGACGGCCGAACTCCTCATACTGAAATAATGTCGACAACATGGGTTCTGCTAAAATCAGCAGCCCTACCGAAGCCGGTAAACCAATCAAAAGCACTAGACGTAAAGCCCAGTCCATAGATTTTGAAAATTCAACCGGGTCATTCGCTGCGTGATTTTTAGATAAATTGGGCAAAATAACGGTGGCTAATGCAATGCCGAAAATACCGAGCGGAAACTCAACCAGTCTATCGGAATAATATAACCATGAAACACTGCCCGCGACTAAAAACGAGGCAATCAGTGTATCCAAAAGTAAATTAATCTGCGTCACCGAAACACCAAAAAGGGCCGGTAACATCATTTTTAAGATGCGCTTGACCCCCGGATCTTTAAATCCAAGTTGAAAAGACGGCAACAAACCCAGCCGATGCAATGCCGGCACTTGAAACAATAGCTGGACGATGCCAGCGGCAAAAACCCCCCATGCCAACGCAACAATAGGCTCTGGCATTAAAGGTGAAAGCCATATCGCTGCAGCGATCATACAGAGATTTAAAAACACCGGGGTAAAAGCAGGAATGGCAAATTTACCATGCGAATTCAAAATTCCTCCGGCAAATGCCACCAAAGAAATAAAAAATAAATACGGAAAGGTGATTCTTAGCATTTGCACGGTTAAATCAAATTGCTTTTGTTCATGAATAAAGCCCGGTGCAAAAAGCGTAATCAGCAGGGGGGCAGCAATAACCCCCACTATCGTCACCAACAACAAAATCAAGGCCAGTGTGCCGGCCGTCCTGTCGATAAATAACTTTAAAGCCTGTTGGCTGCCTTGCTCCTTATAGTCCGATAAGATAGGAACAAAGGCCTGTGAAAAGGCACCTTCGGCAAATAAACGACGCATGAAATTAGGGATTTTAAAAGCCACAAAAAATGCATCCGTTGCCGAATCAATACCAAACACACGGGCAAAGAGCATATCCCGAATGAACCCTAGCACTCGTGATATCATCGTCATACTACTGACGATAGCAGTTGATTTAAAAAGTTGTCGACTCACTGTCACTCATTGGCTAATTAAAAAATATTGACAATCATATCATTGTCTAAGATAATAGCCAGTTCTTAAATTACCAGATGAATGGGCCCATGGCTAATACAGCACAAGCGAAAAAAAGAGCGCGTCAGGCAGAAAAAAACCGTATACGCAATACTAGCCAACGTAGCAATATGCGTACTTTTATCAAAAAATTAATGGTAGCCATTGACGCTGGCGACAAAGGAAAAGCACAAACAGCTTTTACCACAGTCGCAGCTAAAATTGATGCAGCCGTCACAAAGGGCCTTATTCATAAGAATAAAGCTGCACGAAATAAAAGCAGATTAAATACCAGAGTCCGCACGATGGCTTAAAAGCTAATAAATTCCAAAAAAAGCCGTTATATCCTAGATATAACGGCTTTTTTTATCTGTAAAATTTAGCTTTTTGATCTTTATTGCTCCGGGCTTTACCCGTCCAGAATTTTTAAAGAACGAATTCGGTTAATCGCTGCGACCACTTCATATACACGGGGCAGTGATAACATGCCTGGATAATCCGGCTGTAAAAAATCCAGACCCTGATCTTCTATTTGCTGATACAGCCAATATTGCACCTGCTGCGGTTCGTTTTTATGCGCCTGCATGACATCCCTGATTGTTAGCAGACAATATCCAATACTCAACAGCTGAGGCGCTTCGACAATTTGAGGCAAAGCTTCCAAGTTTATCTGCTCCATCCCATACTCTAATTGTTTAGGCGCATTGCGTAATGCTTTGATCCGTTGAGGCTGTGTTTTTTGCAGTCGGCGATTACTGTAGGATGGATCAAAATTATCGGGAGAAAGCTCTCTGCGCGGGGGAAAACTTATCAGCTCATCATCTTCAATGATTTTACCCAACTTATCTCTGACTTTAGGCGTTAAATCATGACAGCGGTAGTTTTCCATTAATAAACACGTATCGGCTTTTTGCAAGAAAGCACCGCCCCCCCCCGACCACCAGAATCATAGATTCTGGCATGTTGTTTCCAGATTGAACGCAGCGTGGAATATAGCGGCTTAATCGGGTCAGCATTGGCGCCCAATACCTTTTTTATCAATTCGTCACGAACCAGGAAATTGCTTGCACTGCTATCTTCATCAAACAATAACAAACGTGAGCCGGCTTGCATGGCTTCTATGATACTCGCCGCTTGCGAAGTACTACCACTGGCATTATCAGTACTGAAGGAATGAGTTGCAATACCATTAGGCAGCAAACCAATAAAGGGACTGATATCAACATTTTTTATACTTCGGCCTTCTTCGGCACAAACAAAAAACGCATCCTCTCTGGTCACAACATATTCTCGACCATCGCCCGGAATATGCGGGTATACACCGGCCAGAATAGCCTGTAATAAGGTGGATTTTCCATGATAACCACCGCCCGTAATGCAGGTAATTCCTTGCCGGATGGCCATCCCCTGAATAGTCTGGTTATCCGCCAGAGGAATATCCACTTGTAACGCCAAAGGGGAATGAAAACAGCGGCTTTTATCCGCCCTAACCGGCTGGTCGTCAACCCCACTTTGCCTAGGCAGACGGGCTCCATTATTGATAAAAACGCAATAGCCGTTTGCTATCAGGTAGTCATCGATTTGCTGCCGGGTGTTCTGGATTGCTACCCCCTGAGTTAACCGTTGTTTTGCAGCTTCATCATAATTTTTGTAAAACAGACTGTAGTTAACAATACGCGGTAATTCCTGAGAAAACACGACCCATGCTTGCTCAGTATCAAGCTGCCCCCCTCTTGAACCTTTAGTGGGCAGACTAAAAACAAAGCGTATTTCAATAGTTTCATGCCCCAATAACACACTGTCTCGCGCCAGCATCTTCTGCCCCAGCGCAATGGTATGGAATGAACCACTGTCTTCCCGACCTCTATTCTGCCGGGCAAATTCAGTGATCGCTGCATTAAAACGGCGAATCAAAAAATCAGCAACAGCTAAACGACTCTGAGCGGATACGAAAAATTGTCGGGGAATATCACTGGCTAGAAGGGATAGTTTAATCGCTGCAATAGAAGCGGGATTGGCACCTGGGCTGCCTTGTATCCGTATAAAATTAAAATCATAATGGGGGAAATGAAAAATACCCTGTAATTGGCGAATAACGTGATAAGGCTGATCAATCAAAGAATCAAGCTGTCTTTTTAATGACTTCACGATGGGAAATTACCATGCATTCTCTGAAATAAATTCACCCAGAGGCTTTGCCTGGGCCCAGTTTTCCATTTCTAACATAGGTTTTGGATAAAACTCAGCAACATGCCCTAAACATAAAATAGCAATAGGCTGACTGCCCCGGGGCATATGCAACAGGGCTGCCAACTGCTGAGGGTCAAATAATGAAACCCAACCCATTCCCAAACCTTCAGCTCTGGCAGCTAACCACAGGTTCTGTATGGCACAGGCCGTGGAAGCCAAGTCCATTTCTGGCAAAGTGCGCCGCCCAAATATATGCTGCTCCCGATGGTCTTGAAGTGCAACCACCATGAGCTCTGCACATTCCAGAATACCTTCCACTTTAAGCTTCATGAATTCATCTTCTCTTTCAGCCAAGGCCTTTGCTGTTGCGATTCTTTCTTGTTCAACCTGTTGATGAATACTGGCTCTGAGTTGTTTATCCGTAATTCTGATAAATCGCCACGGTTGCATTAAGCCGACACTGCCGGCCTGATGTGCGGCTTGCAATAAATGACGAATGATTTCCGGGTCGATGGGGTCAGGGAGAAAATGACGCATATCACGGCGTTCTGCGATAGCCTTATAGACAGCTGCTCGTTCCTTATCATCAAAGCGATGTTTGTTCATATCAGCACACTCATCAAAATACTCACCTCAACCAGTTCGACTGTGGCTCCGTAGACATCCCCTGTGACACCGCCTAAACGCTTGTTAGCCAGTCTGCGAATAATAAAAATCATCAGGAATACAGCAACAAGCGCTAATATACCTAGAAAAAATACCGTGATTAGCAGCCACAAAAAAATAGTTATGTTGACCGCGCCTTGAGGCAAATTCGCGATGAGTTTCTCAGCCAAGCCACCGGTCCGAATATAGTCGCTGGTAGACATCAACATTAAAATGGCCAACCGTCCTAACAGCGGTGTCAATAGCAAAACAGAAAGAGCCTGTTTCTCTATAATACTACTAATTAACGACCATTTAAGTAATAACAGCAACACCAGAACCAGCACCGCTATCGGTCCTGCCGCAGGATCCTTCATAATTGCCAGACTGCGTTGCCGGTTACCAAAACCGCCCACCCAGGCATCCGCGCAATCGGCTAAACCATCAAGGTGCAAGCCGCCTGTGATGGCCACCCAGAGTATTAACACCAGTACCGCCTGTGTTGAAATAGAATACCTTACCAGCAACAGTGAGCTTGCAGCCAGCAGACAGCCGATTAACAGTCCGATAACAGGGTAAAAGAGAACAGACTGTCCTAATTGTTTTTGGCTAGCAGTGAATGAATGGGTAACAGGGATAACTGTTAAAAACTGCAGAGCTAATAGCAATGAATTCATCACGCAAAATTGAGCTATGGATTTTAAGAAATAACCTTATCATAAGAATAAGCCCCTTTCAGCAGAAATCTGCTGAAAGGGGCTTCATTGCATGCCCGCAATGCTCTGCGGAAAAGGCAATGAATTAATGATAACTATGACTCTAGTCTATGCATTGCATGCGCAAGAAACCGGAGAAAATTATTTTAACATCCGGCCCTTGGCATCTTTAGAAATCAGTCCACCAAATATTAAAAAGCCTTCAATAAACCCCCAGACAACCGCAAATCCCGGTGCACCAAGAAACAACATGACAGCCGTCAGTAAAATCTGAACACAAGCAATCCAGTAAAAACCCAGATAAATTCTGTGCAACCCCAGGAAACCGGTCAATAACCCGAGCAATGCCGCTATTACGCGACGTTTAACCGGCACCATAGTGTGTTGGATAACCCCCTCGGCCGAACTGATTTGCGTCGCACTGCCATCATCTTCCGGCAGAAAATCAACATCATTGCCAACTTCAGGCTCGACATCTAAACCCCAGTCATCAATATGAAACTCATAAAACTTATCATCACACCTGATAGCACCGGTTTGGCGCTCATCATCATAACTTTCAACATGCCCAATCATTAATTTTTACCTTTTATTTTGTAACTGTTATTTTAGCTTGTTCAAATGTAGCCATTTCATTATGTATTTTACACGCCATTTGTAGCAGAGGCACAGCGATAACAGCACCACTTGCTTCCCCTAACCGTAGCTCTAAATCTAATAATGGCCGTGCTTGCAATTGTTCTAAAATCTGCTGATGGCCCTTTTCATCAGAACAATGCGCATAAAAAAACCAGGCCTGAGCCGCAGGATTTATTTTTATTGCCAATAAAGCCGCCACACTGGCAATAAAACCGTCTATCAGTACCGGCAAATGTTGCTGTGCCGCAGAAAGATAAGCACCCAGCAGAGCAGCAATTTCAAATCCACCCAGATATTGTAGTACTTTCAAGGGTGATATTAAAAAACTTTTATGCAAATCAATCGCTTTTTCAATGATTCTGGCCTTATATTCAATCTTATTCGCCTGTAAACCGGTTCCCGCACCGGTAAGCTGGGTGGCGGTCAATCCGGTTAAAGCCACTGCTATGGCAGTGGCACTGGTGGTATTGGCAATCCCCATTTCACCGCCAATAAACAATTGGCTATGTTGTTTTATCGCTCTATTAATGGCATGTTTCCCAGTGCTGAGTGCGGCTTGCAATTGTGCTTCTGTCATTGCGGCCTGGGTAACAAGATTTGCCGTACCATTGCCTGCCCTTTCAACAATGACTTTATGGTGCTTAATCGCCTTAAGCAAACCGACATCAATCACTTCAAAATTAGCAGCAACATAGTGAGACAAGACATTGACAGCCGCGCCACCATTGGCAAAGTTTCGTACCATTTCTGCTGTCACCGCCTGAGGAAAAGCGGAAACAGCTTCCTTGGCCACACCATGATCCGCCGCAAACACCGAAACCCATACCCGCTCAATCATGGGATCACTGGTTTTCTGCAATGCCGCTAAACGGACAGCAATCTCTTCCAGCAAGCCCAGAGAACCCGGTGGTTTGGTTAATTGAGCCTGTCGCTGAAAAGCCTGTTGCTGAAAAAACTCATCAGGAGCGCTTATCTTGTTACTGAGCCAGTCCACAGTTTATTTTAAAATTTGAGGCAAACCTGCCGTCATTAACACAACACGGTGACTTAATAAGGCAATTTGTTGATGTAAAAAACCGGCTTCATCCACAAATCGGCGTGTCATTTTATGCATAGGAATAACACCTAGCCCTACCTCATTGCTCACCAGAATGAGCTGTCCGGAGAAATTTGATAAGGCCTCGTATAAGGCCTGGGTTTCTTGCTGAAATACTGCCTGCTGCAACTCACCTTGCCGGTTGAATAAGATGTTACTCAGCCACAAGGTTAAACAATCAACCAGCAGACAAACATTTTCCTTATCCTGGCTTTTTATGCTTTTAGCTAACTGTATGGGTTCTTCAATCGTCGGCCAATGCTTAGGCCTCGTTTGCTGGTGGTGTAAAATCCTTGCTTGCATTTCCGCATCACCGGCTTCTGCAGTGGCAAGATAAATGACCTGTTTTCCAGAGTTCGCGGCTTGTTGTTCAGCATAGCGACTTTTCCCTGACCGTGCGCCCCCCAGTACCAGCTCAATCATCGCTTAGACGAACAGCTAACACATCACACACAGCATGATGCAA
>JAPYOW010000002.1:51180-59785 GCA_029937975.1 Methylococcaceae bacterium
CAGCTCAATCATCGCTTAGACGAACAGCTAACACATCACACACAGCATGATGCAAGACCCCATTAGCGGTCGAACCCAGCAATAAGGCCAAACCATGTCGACCATGAGAACCTACGACAATCAGATCCGCCTGAATTTCTTTGGCAATCCTGACTATTTCAAGCTTGGGACTACCTATTTCCATAATCTGGTTTTTTTCTGCAATATCAAAATCCACCGCCATTTTTGTTAACTGCCTTTTTGCGGCAGTCATTAACTGCTCGGTTAAATCCCCATCAAATGGAATGATAGGGCCATAAGCGGCATCGGTAATAGGAATATAATCCATGACATGAATTATACTCAGTGTTGCTTGATGCAGCTCTGCCAATGCTTTCGCTTTTTCCGCGACCGCTTTACCATGTTCGGTGAAGTCTGCCGCTAATAAGATGTGTTGATAACAAGCCATGTTTGCTTACTCCGTCAAAAGTACTGAGGGAAACAAAGCCCCCATAATTTGATACGATGTCAAAAGATACATAAACGAGACCGCCAACCCAAAAAACAGCGGTTTGCCCAGTGCATGGCTAAAAATATGCCCAGACACTGCCCAATGCCAGATCATCAACAAAAAAATAGAAAAATAGGCCATGCCACTGCCATGCACGACAATTACGGTCATGGATGGCAAGGCAATAAAACTAATGAAGGCATCTGTCGCCATTAAGGCACAAACCGTTTGTTGATAGCGCCCCGGCATTTTAGATAAAGACAAAATGACCCGGGTTAATCCCAGGATAAGTATAATTTCTACCGCCACTTGTAAAGCAGCAATGAACCAGTCGGTATTTAAAAAAAGTATCAAGAAACTAATAGCCGCGTAGGCAGGAATTAATAAGCGTATCAGTACAGCGGATGCGGGTATATCTTGCGGGCCTTTTTTAAAAATACAAATAGCAAAAATCAGGCTCAAAAATTCATACATTATTAAACTCCATGTTCAGGTTGTTATTCTTGTTCTAAAAACGCGTTATCGCTGATGCATCCATCGGTAATACACATTACCATCGTCACACTTCCAGCTAGATTCCTGAGTGCCATAGTAATTTTTTTGTAATTTACAATGGTGCTCAACTCTGAAACTTTCCCAATTGGCATCATCCACATTAACGCTAAAATACAAACTGTATAACTTAATAATAGCTAATGCAAACAAGAGGTAAAGAACAAAATCAAGAGGCTTGTTACGAAGAGTCCGGAAGATACTTTTTATAGCATTCATTATCATTCCTTCTATTAATACCATATATACTGAGTCCAGGCCTCTAATTTAGCTTGCCCGGCCCCCGCCTCTCAAGTCCTGCCCACTAACAACATAGTCATGTTCGATGAACGCCATAGCCCCTGTTTAATAGACCATCCCTAGGGTGGAAAATACCGCTTATCCAGCATTCTATCTATTTTAACCGTCAGACTTTCAACTGTTTTCACTGTTAATTTTTTATTCGGCCCTTTTGCCTCACAAACATAATTACCTATCAATCGGGAGTCACGGACTCTGATTAAATGTCCCATCATATAGGCAAACAAAAAACTGGGCTTGTGCAATCGACCAACCAGCACATAGTCTGCATCAAATCGTTTCGCTAACGTGGCTGCAGCCTCATGATGGTCGAATAAATAGCCAACTCCGGCTTCTGCCCGTTTTTGACTCTCGGCATCGATGTATATAATCCGGTATCCGGCTTTACTCAGCTCATTTTCCAAGAGCGGCTTTATGCTTGCCGTTCTTTTAATTTCAGCGGAAATACCGGGAATCAAAGTTAAATCTTTCAGCTCAAAATCAAGAATGGCAATTTTAGTATCTGCAAAGATGGTCGCACTGATAAGACAAAGCAAGGTAGCGCTTAAAATAGTGTTATTGCTCAAAATTCTTTTCATGTCACTCGCTGTTTATTATATGATTCAGTAAACCAGACAAGACGAGGATAAACTGATGCCCCCCTATACTTTACTCTTACTTATCCTTTTATTTAGCACTTTATCAGGATGCGAAAATGCATCCACCGAAAATAAACAGAACAATGCCGCAAAGTCAGGTCCTGTTGCGCCACAATCACTACCTGTTGACATAAAAAATGAAATCGCACCCAAGCCACTTGATCTATCTTTACCTCCCAATATCCCTCAAACGCTATCTGCAGATCCTGCTCTGAGCCAGAAAAAACCAGATTATTTGCCTGATTTATTTAAAGATAAAACATCCACGGTGGATATTGAAGCGATAACCATCAAAAAACATGAAGAAGAATCAGAAAAAGTTAAAGTCGTAGATGGTGTGGGCATTGAATTCAAGTTATCCCATTGACCTGCAGAAAAATAGCTTTTTATTCCTTAAGGGCCTGCGCATGATTTTCTGCGGTCAAGGCCAATGAAACCCCGCGATTGATCGGGCAGGGTACAGCCAAAGCGGCCAGCTTAACTTGTCAGGATACGGCTCTCATTGTTTTGACACTCCGTATCTAAACAAACATCACAGCAGACGCAGGGGAAGCGCTTGCGGCCATCAGCGGCGCGCCATAGTCGGTGCAATTAAACTGCCCGCCCAGATATTCATGGCCGCAAATACATTGCCTTTTAATACTTGAATTAATCGCTGGCTTTAAAACCATAGCGAGCACGTCTCATTGATGAACCAGCAGCCCCTATAGTGTTAACAACAATTCACGAAAATCTTGTATCGCGGGAAAGCCCTCAATTTTTCGAGCCTCCAATTTTGAATCAGGTTGACTGATGGAAACCAGATGTTTTATGCCATAACATTTAGCGGCATTCAAGACCGCTAAACTATCATCAACTAACAGGGTCTTGTCCATATCAAAGGGGTGCTGCTGTTGTAACCGGGCCCAAAAGCGTTGATCTTCTTTCGGGAAGCCATAATCATGCGAACTAATAACCTGGTCAAAAAAAAGTTGCAAACAGGTTTTCTGCATTTTTAAATCCAGACTATTTCTATGCGCATTGGTGACCAGTATAAGTTTGCGAGATGACTGTTTAATCGCATCTAAAAACTCCACAACATGAGGAAGGACAGAGATCAAGCCGGAAATTTCAGCCTTTAGTGCAGTAATATCAAGATCTAGATTATCGCTCCAATAATCCAGACAATACCACTCCAGAGTACCTTCCATTTTTTTAAACTGCGGTATTAATTGCTGTTTTGCCTGAGCTAATGAAAGCTGGTTTTTTTCCGCGAAACGCTGGGGTACAAACTCCAGCCAAAAATAATTATCAAAATTCAAATCAAGTAAAGTACCATCCATATCGAGCAAGACAATCTCAATATTTTTCCATGCAATCATGATAGAGTTCTATAGTCGAATGATTAAACCACTCACAATAACAAAAAATGCCTCAGAAGCCGAAAATTCTTAACAGAGAAACGATTGCTGCAACCCGCTTATTTCGGATTGAAGCTTTAGATATTAAATTCAGTAATGGTGAACAACGGCAATATGAACGCTTGGCTAGAAACAAATCCAATGGTGCTGTTTTAATGGTACCCATGCTTGATGCACAGACGGTATTGTTAATCCGAGAGTATTCCGCCGGTATTGATCGATACGAACTCGGCTTACCAAAGGGGAAGGTGGATGACGGTGAAAGTATTTTACAAGCAGCTAATCGTGAACTGAAAGAAGAAGTCGGCTATGGTGCCAAACAATTACATCACCTCACTTCATTGTCTCTTGCACCTTCATATCTGGAACATATGATTGATATTGTCATTGCTCAGGATTTATATGAAGAAAAATTAGACGGTGATGAACCGGAAGCACTGGAAGTTATCCCCTGGAAAATTGCGGATATCCAAACTTTACTGGCTACGGGGGAGTGTACTGAAGCCCGTTCTATTGCTGCGCTTTATCTGGCGCGAGACTTTCTTGCCTGAATTTTAATCCGCCAGGCAAAAAGCGCAGGGAAAGAGGGAAAGGTTGAACATGGAATGAGCAGATTTCCGAGGCGGGTCAGTTAGTCTCTGAAACATTAAATTTGAGATGGTTAAGCGGGTAATACCCCGTCACCCCAAAGTTTGAGCAGCTCGGGTGCATGCTCTTTCACGAAGGCGAAACAGATGTTTTCGAGTCTAGAAAAACAAATATGAAGCCGTCAATAAACAAGACATCTGCCACTCCTGAATACCCTGGTTTATCGTAAACTGAAATCTTTAAACAAAAAAAGTCATTAGCAAACTTGACATGAATGTTGATAACGCTTAAAAAGATTCTGCTAATACCAGTATTGTGATTAACAGCAGCAGCAGCAGCAGCAACAATAATTAAAAAGAGGGAAAATCATGTCACTATTAGATATCATTAAATCATTTTGTGGCGGTTCATCTACAACGACCACCGAACATGAAACAGCAGCACCTGAAGCAGAAGTAGCGGAAGCGGAAACTGAAGTAGCGGAAGCAGCACCAGAAGTTGAAGCACCAGCACCTGAAGCAGCACCGGTCGCTGATGTTACTACAAGCAAGTTACAGGTCCCAGAAGATGCAACCTTAAAACGTCATTTTCTATCTGAGTTAACAGCCGAGATTGAAGCGACCATGCCAGAAAAACCCACCGATTCATCTCTAAAGCGTCATTATGACGCTGCCGTACAGGCTAAACTGGATGAGTTATTGAGTTAATAAAAAGCATTTTTATCCCAATATTGTAGGGGCGTCTAGCTTCGAACTTACAATATTGGCCATTTGTTTTTATAACTCACTCAACAGCCGTTGGTATATTCCGCCAAAACTACCGTTACTCATTAACACAAAATGACGCGCTGAATGTGCTTCGGCTTTTAATTGTGTCATAAGGCTCTCCAGCGTCTTACAGATTTGAATATTTTTAGCGTGATTTGCTACCTCAGCTAAATCCCAGTCCAACTCTTCTGGCTGGTAAATTATTGCTTTATCAGCGAGTGATAGCGATTCAGCCAATGTCTGGGTATGAATCCCCATTCGCATGGTATTAGAACGTGGCTCGACGATAGCAATAATTTTTTCATTCGCTACTTTTTTACGCAGACCATCCAGCGTCATTCTAATGGCCGTAGGATGATGCGCAAAATCATCATAAATGGTAACGCCCTTGATCTGCCCAATAATCTCCATGCGGCGTTTTACACTTTGAAATGATTGCAATGCCTGAATCGCATCTTTGGGGAGTATACCCACATGACGTGCAGCCACAAGGGCTGACATCGCGTTGTAGACATTATGTTCTCCACTTAAAGCCCAGTCGACAACACCTTGTGTTTGTCCTTTATGCATAACTTCAAATTGACTGCCATCGGCCTTAAGCAACAAGGCCTGCCATTCTGAAGAGGCATTAATGGCTGTTTTTGCTAGCGGTGTCCAGCAGCCCATCTCGAGAACATCCTCTATATTCTGATCACGCTCTGGCACAATAATTAAACCATCCCCCGGAATGCTTCTGACCAAATGATGAAATTGTTTTTTAATGGCATCCAAGTCGTCAAAAATATCCGCATGATCAAATTCCAGATTATTCAAAATGGCCGTTCGGGGACGATAATGCACAAACTTTGAGCGTTTATCAAAAAAAGCCGAATCATATTCATCGGCTTCTATCACAAAAAAATCAGATTCGCCTAATCGTGCCGAAATCGCAAAATTTAATGGTATCCCGCCGATTAAAAACCCGGGCTTAAAACCTAGACACTCTAGGATCCATGCCAGCATACTTGCGGTGGTGGTTTTGCCATGCGTCCCGGCAACCGCTAACACCCATCTGCGCTGCAGAACATGTTCAAACAGCCATTGCGGACCCGATATATAGTTAAGTCCCTGATTTAACACCGCCTCAACCTCGGCATTACCTCGAGACAAAGCATTACCAATAATCACCAGATCCGGTTTACACTTTAAATTATCCGCACAATAACCGTCCATCAGGGTAATGCCCTGTTCTTCAAGTTGTGTGCTCATCGGCGGGTAAACATGCTCATCTGATCCACTGACCTTATAACCTAGCTGCCTGGCTATTAATGCCAGCCCGCCCATAAAGGTGCCACAAATCCCCAGAATATGCAGTTGCAATGGTTGTTCTGGTCTCGTTTTATGAATATCCATGCGTCCTACTTTTGGTTGTTTTCTGATACTGCATTTTCTAAAATTTGCACAATATGTTGATGTTTTGTGGTTTTTACTTTGTCTAAAACAGACCTTTTTTGTTGATCAACAGCGTTCACATCTGCACCGACAGTAATCAATAAATTAAGCAGTTTTTCATTGCCAAAAATGGCGACTTCCATTAAAGCCGTCGAGCCCAGATTATCCACCAAATTAACATTGGCAGCATAAACCAGTAATACTTTATACGACCCGTAAATTACCATTAAAACATGCTGCCATCAATGCGGTGCGTCCTGTTGCTGATTTTTCATTCACATCAACACCCTCGGATAAAATGAATTTGACGCGATCAGTTTTTCCCAGCATAGCGGCTGAAAATAGATTCTTTGCATCCATTGGATAACCCGGCGATGCAAAAACCAACAGTGATAAAAAAACGATTTTTAGTTTCATGGTATGCAGTGAAGTAAAATAATTTAACCGTTTCAACAACATTCCCATATCGAATTGTTATATCATTGAACCATGACAGTTAAAAATAATATTATAGTTGATACTCAGCCTCAATATATTGAAGCACAATCATCACCGGATAAACATCGCTATGTTTTTGCCTACACCATTACCATTACCAACGCCGGGAGCATTCCTGCCACATTGTTATCTCGGCACTGGCTAATTACAGATTCAAACGGCAAACAGCAAGAAGTCAAAGGCGAAGGTGTGGTCGGCGAAAAACCTTATTTAAAACCCGGAGAATCATTTCGTTATACCAGTGGCGCCGTGATTGAGACGCCTGTTGGCATCATGCAAGGCAAATATTTCATGCTTTCTGATGGCGGTGATCAGTTTAAAGCATCAATCCCTAAATTCACCTTGTCGATTCCGCGTACGCTCCATTAATTGGGCTTATGTCTATCTACGCAATCGGAGATATTCAAGGCTGTTATGACGATTTATTACGCCTGCTTGAGACTATTCAATTTGATGCGCAGTACGATCAGCTCTGGTTTGTAGGCGATCTTGTTAATCGGGGGCCAAAGTCCTTGGAAACATTGCGTTTTGTGAAGTCACTGGGTAAATCTGCGGTCACCGTATTAGGCAATCATGACTTACATTTAATAGCGAGCGCTTTGCATCAGCGCAAGCCTCACAAAAAAGACACTCTGGATCCGATACTGCAAGCACATGATTGCGATGAATTGCTTTATTGGTTAAGACATCAACCCTTATTTCATAATAATGATGATTTTTGTCTGCTTCATGCAGGGCTGCCACCGCAGTGGGATTTTGCCAAAACCAAAAAAATGGCTTTAAAAGCAGAACGCGTTTTACAAGGTAAAAAATATCAGGAGTTTTTCCATGTCATGTATGGTGATCAGCCAAATAAGTGGTCACCTTGCCTCAGTGGCATGAATAAAATTCGTTTTATTGTCAATTGTTTTACTCGCATGCGATATTGTAAAGCGAATGGGCAACTGGATTTTAAACACCATGGTGCACCGGGTTCTCAGCCTTCTCGACTGATGCCCTGGTTTAACGTGCCGACAAGAAAATCAGCAGACATGAAAATTATCTTTGGTCATTGGTCAGCCTTAGGTTATTACCAGCAGCATAATTGTTATGCTATTGATACAGGGTGTCTTTGGGGCGGGCAATTGACCGCATTAAAGCTAGGGGCAGAGGTACAGCGAATCAGTATTGATTGCACAGGGATTTAATGGCTGAATTGTCATAAAACTCTGGCAAAACGCGGCTTCTTTTCCATATTTACAGCAGGCATTTTTATGCGCTTCAAAATAGTTTATTCACCCACATAGATTTAACCAAAACTTTGCTTTTCAAGTTTTATAAAACTATAGCTGAAGTCAACACTGTCATCACCTTTAATATCTTCTCTGGCAACTTCTTTCCATTGCCCGTCATCAATCTTCGGAAAAAAAGTATCCCCTGCAAATACTTTATCAATCTGGGTAAGATATAGACTATTTGCCTTAGGTAACATCACTTCATAAAAAGTAGCACCGCCAATAACAAATATTTCATCATATTGCTGACACGCTTCAAGGGCTTGGTCAATGTCATTAAAAACCAAACAGCCGTGAGCTTGATAGTCAGGGTTGCGGCTAATAATGATATTGTCACGGCCAGGCAATGGTCTGCCAATGGATTCATGGGTTTTTCTACCCATTAAAATGGGAGCACCCATGGTAATGGCTTTAAACTTTTTAAGATCAGCCGATAAATGCCACGGCATTTGATTGTTCAGCCCAATAGCACGGTTACTGGCCATGGCAACAATAATAGATATTTTCATATCACTCACTCACGATAAAATTGCCTGCACCATACAGACAAATACCAGATTAGACAAGCAAGTACTCATGATTTCTCAGCCAATCTCCCACCACAGGTGCAGGTGTCATGCTCTTTTCAGTGGTGAATTTACAGGGTACAGAGAGCTAATCTGCATAA
>JAPYOW010000002.1:59885-64989 GCA_029937975.1 Methylococcaceae bacterium
ATTTTCCATGCCTTGAAATTGTAGGATTAACCGCTAATACTCTGTGGCTTTCGAAATACCTTTGCTGAATTAGTTCCAGCAAACCGCATCAGCCGCTGTTTTACCGGAATAAGCCCCAGTGAATACTTTGCCACGTTCATTGATGACAAATATTGCACAATCGCCATCAATATGCCCGGGGGTTGCGGTCATGGCATAAGAAGTCGCATCAGGTGTTCCTGATATTGCTACCGTGTAATACCCGCCTGAAGAAGTCCTTGCAACACTCATAGCAGCAAGCGTTGTTCCATAAGCCACATGGTTTGCTCTAAATTTCTCTTGCGCCAATTGGGCGCGCAATAATGCGACCTTGGCATCGCCACGTTTCGCCCTTAATACATAACCCTGATACGCAGGATAACTAATACTTGCCAATATTCCAATAATAGCCACAACAATCATCAGCTCGATCAATGTATACCCTTTATCAACGGCTTGCTGCATGTTTTAACCTTTTGAAAAACATTAAACGCTGTTACAAGCTTAGTCGACCTATGGTTAAAACAATAATTGTCTATACTTAAAAATGCGGGGAAGGTAACAGAAATACTGTTTTAACCCACTATTCTCCAACATACGTCAAAAAACCATCAAGGAATACGCCTGCTTATAGCTATGAATAATAAACAATTTTCGGGATTTTCCCTGACTGAGTTATTAGTCGTCATCGCTCTAATAGGAATAATAGCCTCTATAGCTATACCCTCGTTTCAAGGCATGATTGAGAAAAATAGATTAAAAGCAGCCATTGAATCTCTAGCGGCAGACTTGATGTTTGCCAGAACCGAAGCGATTAAAAGAAGTACCAATTTAGATGTTTCTATTTCTATTGATGGTGCATCATGGTGCTATGGCATTGATAATGATAATACCCACTGTGATTGCAGCACTGCCGGTGATTGTGCAATCAAAACAGTTAAGGGTAGTCTCTTTTCAGGAACAATATTAGATGCCGATGATAATACTACTTTCGATTTTAGGCGAGGATCAGCAAAAGCAATTGGCTCAACACTGAGCACCCGTAATTATTCCGCACGAGTGAGGGTGAGTTCTATTGGCCGTGTACGCATTTGCATCCCCGCTGGCTCGACAGCTATAAGAGGCTATGATGGCTGTTAACCGAAGTCATAAGCAATATGGTTTTAACTTAATTGAAATCATGATTGCTCTCGCACTGGGCATCATCATTATTACTGCAGCCATGAGCATATACATAGCCACAGTGAGTAGCAGTGCCGATGTCATTAAATCAAGCCGATTAAATTATGACATGTCCTCAATAATGAGTCTGATAACAAATGAGGTCAAAAGAGCCGGATATTGGGGAGGAGCTCGTATTGGAGTCGATACCCGTACAAACCCCTTTACAACAGGTGTAGCAAATATTCAAATTCCTGTGTCATTCTGCATTTTATACACTTATGACTACGATGGAGATGGCACACTGGATGGTGTGGCTGATGATAAAAATGAATTCTTTGGATTCAAACTAGACAACGGTGTCATTAAAATAAGTGCCGCAAAAACCGTTGATCCGACTGGAAACTGTAGTGCAACTGACAGAAGGTGGCAAACCATTACTGAAAAAAACAATGTATTCATCAATACTCTACAGTTTAGTTTTGTACCTATTGTTCTTCCAGCATTTACACCGCCTATAGCGTTGACGGCAACCACACGATGTTTAAATAATACCTTGGGGGCGCCTGCTTTTGATACAAGCTGTGATACTGCCGCAACTGATGGGAATATAAGCTCAGGGGACCAAGTCGCTGAAAAACGTGTGATAAACATCGTGTTAGACGGCCAAGCCAACGGCGACAATACCATTAAGCAAACGTTGTCTGCATCCATTCAAGTAAGGAACTCCAGAGTTTTTACGCAGCCGTAATCCACCTGATAAATTTCATGGCCCTTAGGTATAAAAAAACACATAAACAATGCGGCGCAGTCAGTTTATTCATTTCTATCATTCTCTTAATTGGCATAACATTGGTTGTTTTTTCTACGACAAAAACCGTCTTGATGGAAACTAAAATCACAGCGGATAATTATCGAACCACCCAAGCCACTGCTGCAGCACAAGCTGCGATGGATCGAGCCGTCGCTTTTTTTATGGCAGGAGGACTGGATCAGGATGGTGATGCTGTCGTAGATTATGTAAATTCTGCATTGAAACCGACCACGCTTCTTTGTCAAGTCCCTGCAACCATTATCAACACCACTGCATTTAGTTTTACATTAGTAGCAGCCATTCAAACAACATTTTCCAGCTTTTATTTTGTTAACACACCCACTTATGATCATGATCTTAACGCAGGAACGGCTGAAATTAATAACCCCTGCGATAGTATCCCCAGTTCTTTAACAGCTTTAAATATGACAGAAGGAATGATCGTTGCCCAAGGCTGGAGTGATGATTGCTCAGCTGTACGCACAATATCCCAATGCGTTGGCACTTTTGAAAGCCCAAAACAACCGTTTGATGGTCGCGATGTCATTACCGATGACCTTTTTTTATTCACTAAAACCAGTACAGGGGCGGGGGCTTTTCTCGCGGGAACAGGCGCCATAATTACCGGTTCCTGGAAAGACTGGTAATCCATTAAAGGGATTCAATCATGAAATATACACAGCCATTAAAAAACCAAGCCGGTATTGGTCTGATTGAAGTCTTGATCACCACTGTGGTGATTGCCTTCGGTTTACTCTCAATGGCTTCATTACAAAGCGATTTAATTAGCCATAGTGGAGAAAATAAAACGCATGCCGAATGTCAGTCCCTGGCCAATACCAAAATCGAACAACTACGTGACACGGTGGCAAAAACAGGTGCCAGTAGTTATGCTGCCTTAGCCTCGTCGACTACTGACGAGAGCATTACCGGTGTCACGCAGACCTTCACCCGTAGCTGGGTGATAACCTCACAAACAGACCCCGATTGCAAGCAAGTCAATGTTTTAGTCACTTGGGGCAGTGGCGGTGCAAATAATCAGTGTTTAGTGCAAAGTCTTATCGCTTACGACAGTCTGGGTAATTCCTCGCTCATTGCTAGTGGTGTCGGCAATGCCAGGATCAATTGATACCGAGTATCAGGCAATACCCGCAAAAATACCACCGTTGCAAAATCAAGCACAAATTGTTAACCATTCACATCGCTGGCGTTAAATCCGAGTGGCGGTCTACAGACACCCACTGCTGTATTTTCCATGTATAATTTTACTGTCTTTCGGTTTTTTAATACATGGTTTAATGGTCTAAACTAAACTATCCTTTTTTATCGCCTTAAAATAATTCTTAATCTAATGCTTGATGCAGAAAAACCCTGCCTGTGCGGCAGTAACACCCACTATTCGGCATGTTGCCAACCTTTTCATCACCATGAAAAATCACCACTGACGGCAGAAGCCTTGATGCGCTCGCGTTATTCCGGGTATGCCATGCGCAACACAGCCTATCTGCTGGAAACATGGGATAAATCCACCTGTCCCACCGACATTGATTTTTCCAAGGAAGAGGTGACATGGACAAAGCTGGAAATTATCAGCGTCAAAAAAGGCCGGGAAAAAGACAAAAAAGGCATCGTGGAATTTAAAGCCTATTACACTTCAGAAGCTGAAGAATATGTGCTCAATGAGTTAAGCCGTTTTATCAAGGTATCCGGTCGCTGGGTTTATATGGATGGTGTGGTTAAGTCATCCAGCAAAGTGGGTTTAAAAACAAACCAGGGTAAAAATGCGCCCTGTGCTTGTGGTAGCGGTAAAAAATTCAAGCGTTGTTGCGGACAATAAGATTGCAGATTATTTTGGTGTGGATTCCTGTCAATACCAAAATAACATGAGTGCAGGGATGCGTCAGCATTGATGCCGTCGCCATCCGCGCAATAAAAAACGCTATAGCAAAGCGTTCAAAGCAAAACAACTTGCGGTATGGGCCTATCATTACCGCTCTTGGCAAACGACCCGCGCGTTAACCGCCATGAATGGATAAAGAGCAGGTACATAAACGACAGATGATAGCCCTCGCTCAAAGCGGAGAGCGATATTTTCAATCGGTTTTCTAGCCGAGAGAGTTTTCACCGGAACTTATAAGACATTCCAGCAAGGGCTTTAATGTGTTTAGTTGTCTGTTAATCACTAATCGCTGACTCACGATAATACTTTTTATTTCTGCTAATGCTTGTTGAAAATCATCATTAACAATCAAGTAATCAAATTCCTTATAGTGCTGCAATTCGCTCATGGCATCCTCCATTCTGCGCGCTATAATTTCCGGACTATCCTGTCCTCTGCCCTCTAATCTTTGTTGTAATATAGCGATTGACGGCGGCAGAATAAAGAGTGAAATACTGTCGGGCAGCATGTTTCGCACTTGTTGCGCGCCTTGCCAATCAATTTCTAAAATAACATCCCGGCCTTTAAATAACAGTGCTTCCACTGACTGCCGGGCGGTACCATAAAAATTATCAAACACCTGTGCATTTTCTAAGAATTCATGACTGGCCTGCATACTTTTAAATTCAGCCGTGGCAATAAAAAAATAATCATGACCATGAATTTCACCTTCACGCATTTGTCGTGTGGTGTGTGAAACGGATACAGAGATGTACTCTAAATCAGAAACAATTTGCTTAACCAGACTGGTTTTCCCTGCGCCGGATGGCGCAGAAATTATATAAAGTTTGCCTTTATTCATGGTGGATCCTGAAAATATTTAGCAGATACGAGGCTATGTCGAAATCTCTGGGTTTATCGAAAATATATGATGCAGAAGCCGAATACATTCACCCCTGCCTGTGGCAAGAAATTTATTCAATATTCTGAATATGCTTGAAAAAAAACATATAGAGCATTGTTTTATAGCTTAAACAAATAATTAAATATATCGTAGCTACCCATGTTATTACGCAACACGTTTATAACTTACCTCTATTTTAAGAATTATAACTGCTTCCCTCCAGACCCATAAAGTTAAATTATCCATATTCTCAACTTTTGCTACATATCTTAATGTATATCAGATAAAGAAAGCCGCTTCTCAAGTGTACTGCTTAAATTGTATTTTT
>JAPYOW010000046.1 GCA_029937975.1 Methylococcaceae bacterium
TGGATGCCGGATGCCTAAAAAAACAAGAAAAAGTAAAGCGAGAAAAAAGCAAGTGAATCGACAGCCATTGTCCTGGTTGAAGAGAATATTGCTTTACTTTTTTCTGGCCTGTGGTTTTGTGTTTTTTTCTTACCTCGGTTATCTGGATTATACGGTCCGCAAGCAGTTTGAAGGTAAGCGCTGGTCTATTCCAGCCAAGGTTTATGCCAGCCCTGTTGAGGTCTACCGGGGCTATCCAATGTCGGTAGATGATTTTGAAGATTTATTGTTGCAATTACATTATAGGCGTGACTATCGTTTATCATCAGTAGGCAGCTATTTTAAAAAAGGGTCGGAGATCAGTCTTAAAACCAGAAGTTTTGCTTTCTCGGACCAGCAGCAAGACAGTCTGCAATTAAGCCTTAAGTTTTCAGGCAATACGGTTCAAAACATGATCGATTTCAAAAGCGGTATTGCAATACCGCTTTTGAGGATGGAACCCGTGCAGATTGGTAGTTTTTATCCCACCCGCAAAGAAGATCGTATTCTGATCAAGCTGGAGGTTGCGCCTGACGCTCTGGTCCAAGGTTTAATGGCAACCGAGGATCGTAATTTTTATCATCATTATGGCCTATCACTCAAAGCCATAGCCCGGGCATTATGGGCCAATATTCAGGCAGGGACGGTGGTGCAGGGCGGGAGTACCATCACCCAACAGTTGGTGAAAAACTTTTATCTTAGTTCTGAAAAGCGCTTATGGCGAAAAATAAATGAAGCCTTTATGTCGTTGATTTTAGAATATCATTATCAGAAAGATGAAATTCTGGAAGCCTATCTCAATGAAATTTATTTAGGTCAGGATGGTGCCAGTTCAGTCCATGGGTTTGGTTTGGCCAGTGAGTTTTATTTTGGCCGTCCGTTAAAAAACTTGCCTTTGCATGATATTGCGGCCTTGGTTGCTTTAGTTCGAGGCCCTTCTTATTATGATCCTAGGCGGCATGCTGAACGATCGATTAAGCGCCGTAATCTGGTGCTGGATAAAATGCATCAGGAAGGTTATATTACCAAAAAGCAAGCCCTTGCAGCGCAGAATACCAAGCTTAAGGTTATTGCACGCCCCCATCGCCCGGTTAATCGTTATCCTGCTTTTCTGGATCTGGTTAAGCGACAATTAAGGCAGCAATACCGGGAAGATGATTTAACCTCGGTAGGCTTAAGAATTTTTACCACACTGGATACGCGAGTACAAAATGTGCTTGAAACCACAATTAGCCAGAAACTCGCTCAATTAGAAAAAAACCCCAAGAGTAAGAAGCTGGAATCTGCGGTTATTGTAACCCGGCGGGAGAATGGGGAAATAGTCGCTCTGGCAGGTGGTAGAGCCCCAAAATCTGTAGGGTTCAACCGGGCTCTGGATGCGGTCAGACCCATCGGTTCTCTGATCAAGCCCGTGGTCTATTTAACCGCACTGGAATATCCTGATAGATATAATATAACAACAAAAGTCAGTGATACGGTCATACGGATCAAAGGTAGAAAGGGACAAATATGGCAACCTAAAAATTATGATAATAAAGAGCACGGAGAGGTAGCACTGCACACCGCTTTAGCTAAATCATACAATTTGGCCACCGTGCATGTAGGCATGGATATTGGTATTGCCAGGGTTGCTAAAACTATAAGAAGTATGGGCGTGCACCGACCGATTAATTTATTTCCCTCATTATTATTAGGCGCATCGCCGCTTACGCCACTGGAAGTGACCCAAATGTATCAAACGCTGGCCGGTGATGGGTTTGCAACACCGTTACGTTCCATACAAGCCGTCATTGCCATGGATGATGGAGAAAGCTTACAGAGCTATCCCTATATCCTGCGACAGGCGGTAGACCCGGCGGCGACCTATTTAACCAATAAAATATTACAAGAAGCGATGAGCACAGGTACGGGGCGTTCAGCGTATTTATACCTGGACAAGGAGCTCGCTTTAGTCGGTAAAACCGGGACCACCAATAAATTAAGAGACAGTTGGTTTGCAGGCTTTAGTGGTGACTATCTTTCTGTTGCCTGGATAGGGCGTGATGATAATAAACCTTCGGGATTAACCGGAGCGAGTGGCGCCCTACAAATATGGGCAGCATTGATGCAGCAAATTTCCACCCAGCAAGTTAACTTGATAGCACCGGATAATATTGAAATGCATTTGATTGACCCTGTCGATGGCTTGCTGGCAAATGAAGAATGTGCGGGTGTACAGGCTTATCCATTCATCAAAGGCTCAGAACCTGAAAACTACTCACGCTGTGTTTCTAGTACTATGAATAAAGCAAAAAACTGGTTGAATGATTTTTTTAATTAAAACCATCAAACGGCTTTGCTGATTTTTGGTCATAGCTATAAACCCACTCCTGCTTAAGCATGCTTTTGCCAGTACCCTGTTAGCTGTGCTAGGTTATTGAGCTAAAGATGTGGTCATCAGGGTGACGGAAAGTATTTACGTTATATTTTCCGGTCGATCAGGATTTAAGGGCAATATGTTTATCGACATATTGTTGATTGGACAGGACGACAGGGTGTTATATTTACCTGCAAAATTAATGAGAGAAATTATTCATGAAAAAAGTAATGTATGAGAGCCTTGGTTACGGCAGCCGTATTTATCAGGTGTTTCTTATTCTATGTTGTTTATCTATCAGTAGTGCTTATGCAGAACAGCATCCCTTTCAGCAATTAAAGTCGTTTTTAGCGTCTACAAGGTCATTAACGGCTAATTTTAAACAAGTAACGCTGGATGAAAATAATCAAGCCATACAAAGTAGCGAAGGTCTGTTTTATTTAAGTCGGCCTGGGAAATTTCGTTGGAGTTATCAAACACCGTATATCCAGGAAATTGTTTCTGCTCAAGGCAAAGTCTATTTTTACGATGCGGATCTTGAGCAAGTGACTATAAAAAACATGGATGATTCTTTCGGTTCAACGCCGGCTTTATTACTGAGTGGCGAGATAGCATTAGAAGCAAACTTTAGTTTGCAGGAACAAGGGATAGATGAAGGTTTACAGTGGATAAAATTAACCCCTAAAAAGGATGAGAGTGGTTTTAACTATATTCTTATCGGGCTGGATAATGGTTCCATAGGCGGTATGGAATTAAGCGATAATTTTGGTCAGTTGACGCGGATCTATTTTTCTAATGTAAAAAAGAATATCAGCATAGAAAAACAGATTTTTGAATTTTCAGTACCGGCAGGAGTTGATGTCTTTGAGAATTGATACTATCAGAGTCCAGACCCCAGGCACAAAACCTGCTTTGCCACAGGGAGATGGATATAACCGCCATTTGTGTGTGTGTTTGCTCTCCCGCCCTAAATATGAAAAACCATGTTTGATGATTTAAGCAAGCCACTTGCCGATAGAATGCGCCCTCAGGTGCTAGCAGAATATATTGGTCAACAGCATATTCTAAAACCAGGAAAGCCACTGTATGAAGCTGTTGCTTCAGGCCGCCTACATTCCATGATTTTCTGGGGGCCACCGGGGTCAGGTAAAACCACACTGGCCAGAATGATTGCCCAGCATTCAGATGCTGAATTCATATCCATTTCAGCCGTCTTATCGGGGGTAAAAGATATTCGGCAGGCGGTTGCAGATGCCAAAAGAGTTCAGCTGGAACAGAATAAACGGACTATCCTGTTTGTCGATGAAGTCCATCGCTTTAATAAATCCCAACAGGATGCGTTTTTACCGCATGTTGAGGAGGGTACTGTTTATTTTATTGGCGCGACCACAGAAAATCCTTCGTTTGCTCTTAACAACGCCTTGTTATCCCGTGCCAGGGTGTATGTGCTGAATGCCCTGAATCATGCGGATTTGATTGCAGTGATGAATAATGCCTTGGCCAATAAAGACAAAGGATTAGGTGCGACACAGGTACAGATGTCCGAAGCCTGTAAACAACAGTTTGCCATGGCCGCAGATGGTGATGCCAGACGGTTATTAAATCTATTAGAGATTGCCGTGGAACTTGCTGTGGCAGGCGCAAGCCAGACCATCACCGAGAAAATTACCCGGGAAGTTATTTCCGGTGGCGTTCGGCGATTTGATCAGCAAGGCGAAGAGTTTTATAACCAGATATCGGCATTGCATAAATCGGTCAGAGGCAGTTCACCTGATGCAGCACTCTATTGGCTGTGCAGAATGATTGATGGGGGCGTTGATCTGGCCTATCTGGCGAGAAGAATAGTTAGAATAGCCTCAGAAGATATAGGTAATGCAGACCCCAGAGCCTTGGAAATTACCATCAATGCCTGGGAAGCTCAGGAACGATTAGGCAGTCCGGAAGGTGAGCTGGCATTAGCACAAGCGGTGACATATCTGGCTTGTGCGCCTAAAAGTAATGCCGTATATATGGCCTATAATGCCGCGATGAGAGATATCAAGGCACAGGGTAGCTTAGCAGTGCCGATTCATCTCAGAAATGCACCGACACCCTTGATGAAATCACTGGGGTATAAAAAGGAATATCGGTATGCCCATAATGAGCCTGAAGCCTATGCGGCAGGGGAGTGTTATTTTCCAGAGGAGTTGGCAGGGACGCAGTATTATCATCCCGTTAATCGAGGCTTGGAAATCAAGATTGCTGAGAAGTTGAGGCATTTACAGGCACTGGATGAAAGGCAGGCTAAATCCTCTTGAATAGTAAATACATTGGCCGGCATAGACCTACTGCCTTGCAGGCAAGATAGATGTCACTATCTGCGCCGGCTAAACGCGATAGCACGACGGCGCAAGCAGATTAAAGATAAGAATGATGACGCGAGATAAAATGGATAAAATTCAACTGCTGTATGTGGAAAATATCATTACTCGAAAGCATCAATGTGTTCAGCAAGAATTGACATTTTTTTTGCAAATAGAAAATATTCACTATGATAAGCAAGTGGATATTATCTGGTCGGGTGAGGAGGGTATCTGGCATACCCTGCCAGTGCAATATCACAGTATTAATGGCTTAAATAAAGAATACTGGCGAACAAGCTGTGTTTTTTCATTAGCCCAGCAAGCATTGCCCGGTAATATTCAATTCAGTTTGCGTTTCCGGGTAGAAGGCGCTGAATACTGGGACAATAATCACGGACGAAATTTCTCCAGTGAGGCTGATTCAGGGATTAAACTGGCGCATCATCGCCGCGTACAGAATATTGGATTCGAGGCGCTGTTGCATGATGAATCAGCCGATATTCCGGTTGTGGTTGCCGTAGATCAGGCATTTAATGCAAAAAAAGTCAGTCTGCAGTGGAGCACAGATAATTGGCAAACAGTGTACCATTCACCCTGCCAAAGCAGGCGCAGTTATTGGGATGATAAGGCCCAAAGTAATGCCAGAAACCCTAATCAGTATGGCACACAGATATGGTCGGGCCGTATTGCAACAGCGGATGCTGGGCGCTTACAGTATATTATTTGTTGTGAAAATGGCGAGCAGACACTGTGGGATAATAATGAAGGCAATAATTATTCATTGCAACAACAGCAGTTCAGGCTTCTGATCCTTAATTTACATTGCTACCAGGAAGAAAACCAGCTTGAAAAGTTTAGCCGGATAGCGGGTGTAATCCATGAACTGGATATTGATATTGTTTGTTTGCAAGAGGTTGCAGAGTATTGGAAAGACGGGCAGGGTGACTGGGAATCTAATGCCGCAAAACTCATTAATGATCACTTGCCCCGGCCTTTTCATTTACATACCGATTGGTCGCATTTAGGGTTTGGTCAATACCGGGAAGGGGTGGCTATTTTAAGTCGATTTCCCCTGTCAAACCAGCAATCCAGATATGTCTCGGATAGCGAGGATGTTTATAATATACATGCTAGAAAAGTTGTGATGGCTTGCGCTCATATACCCTATCTGGGAGCCATTAATATTTTTTCTGCGCATTTAAGCTGGCTGGAAGATGGCTTTCAACAGCAATTTTCCAGACTGCATGAATGGGCTGTTGCCAATGCGCACGCGGATATTAAAGCTACACTGCTTTGTGGCGATTTTAATATTACAGCCGGTTCCAGTGGTTATCAGTATGTGGTTGATAGCAATGCCTATGATGACCAGTACCTGGCGGCTAATGAACAGGGCGTGTTTGAAAAAATATTTAGAGTGAATGATTCTCATTGGCAGGGATTGTTGACAGATGATTACCGAATTGACTATATTTTTATGAATAAAAACAGTGCAATACAAGTAACGTCGGCCAGACTGTTATTTACAGATAAAGACTATGGTCGGGTGTCAGACCATTGTGGCTATCTGATGACCTTTGCACCCAAAGTTGAAATGCTAGCGCACGAAGGAGATTAATATGGAAATCGCAGAACATTACGCCAGACCGGTCAGAGGTGAACTCGGCGGTTCTTTTGCCAGAGTCAATGATTGTAAACAGCAATTTTTCGTTCGCTGGGGGAAAATTGAATTTGAAATGTTTCATGGTGACGGGATTAATCTGAAGGTCATATTGCAAGTCTTTAGTAACGATAATATTTGTGAAACCTATGTTGTGGATACGGATGCTTATGATATTGAGTGGAATCGGCATAAACGCTGTACCCGGGATTTTTATATTCACCCCTTTTCCAGAACCTATGGCCAGGTTAATTGCGTCAAAGTCTCCTTTATAGTGCATAAGGATGGGCGATCCATTGCTTCCGCTAAGGAATATATCTATATGGACTGGCCGCAGTTACAGGCGGATCCAGATCAGCATCAATACCGGGAGATTTCATCTGAACATGCGACTGAGAACGCTTATCGTACCTATGAAATAAATGCCCAGGAATTACAGAATGATGTTGACTGGTTTAATCATCATTTTGAATCATTAGAACTGGTGCCTAAATTTACCAAAGGGCAACCCAATCATCCCTATCATCCCAAAAGTTATATTCATTATTTGATCGATAAAGTGATGCAAACTAAAAGGCAGCATCCTGAGCGCTTATGCACGGTGAAAGTCAGTGTGGATTGTATTGATGATGCCGATTTTGTCAGCCACTTGATTCATGCCAGTGAACAAGGGGTCTGGGTTCAGTGTGTTGTGGACTGGCGAAAAATGACCCTTACCAATAGTCAAAGTTATGCCCGGTTAAAACGGGCAGACATTGAATTGATCGGTGTGGTTTGTAGTCCCCGGCATGATCTGATTGAAGTAGAACCCGACATGCATACCAAATTCATCATTTTTAATGATGAGGATTGTATTCTGGGTTCATTTAATATTACTTTTGATCGCTGGTGGGCTAACTGGGAGTCTGGTATGACTTTTCATTCAAAAGGGGTTTGTCGGTTATTGGATAATATTTTCCAGAGTCAACGAGGCGGAGTGATTCAGTCATATGGTGTGGATCCCTACAGTCCTTTTAATTTACTCTATACCTTTGGTCGTCAGACTATGCACAATGGCAATAACTATTTGCCTCATCATGCGATTCTGGCGGAAATTAACCGGGCCAAGCAGTGTATTAAAGTCACTTTATTCATGATTGGCGAACTGGTCGGCGATCATTATGACAGTGTTATTTGTGCCTTGATCAATGCCCGGAATCGGGGCGTCGATGTGCATATGCTGTTTAATGGGCATTTGTCCAGAGAAGGGCAGGTGGGCGTGGCGCGATCGATGGAAGATGAGTTAAACAGACCGCTGTTAGCGGTTGTCGATAGATTAAAGTCCGCGGGCATTAAGGTGGGGTTGGTGTATGGACAAGATGATCATCAGGTTCCCTACTCACCCATTCATGCAAAATATTGCGTGATCGATGATCATATCGTGATTGAAGGGAGTTTCAACTGGTATAACACTTCAGTGTTTTCTCATGATTTAGTGGTGATTGCGGCTAATCATGAAGTGGCTAAACCTTATCTGCATGAGTTTGATGAGATTCAACAGTTATTACGGGTTTATTATTAATTGACTTCCACTTATTTATTAATCAATGTCTATACAAAATTTTACTGATATTCGAGCACTTATAATCGATATGGATGGTGTGCTGTGGCATGGCAGTAGCCCATTACCAGGCTTGAATGAATTCTTTCAGTGCATCAGGGAATTGCGTATTCCCTTTATTTTAGCAACCAATAATTCCAGCCTGACGCAGGATCAATATCTTGCTAAATTGCAGGGGATGGGGATTGGCGTGGCCAGGAATGAAATTCTCACGTCGAGTATGGCTACTGCGTCTTATCTCAAAGAACGGGTCAAGGCTAGCGAAACCACACTTTATGTGATTGGTGAAGCAGGTTTGCGTACACCGCTGAGTGAAGAGGGGTTTAAGCTCATTCATATTGATAAACTGAGTGACTGTGACCCTGAAAAGCTGAAAGCGGATTATGTTATTTGTGGACTGGACAGGGCATTAAGCTGGGAAAAAATGGCGATTGCTACTTTATATTTACGGGCAGGCGCTGAATTTATTGCAACCAATGCCGATACCTCCTTACCGCTGGAGGTAGGAACAGTGCCCGGCAATGGAGCTACGCTGGCAGCTTTGCAAGCTGCAAGTGGCATGACGCCGACTGTTATTGGAAAGCCCCAAGCCATCATGTATCAACAAGCCATTAAATTCCTGGGCGTCGCCAAGGAAAGCACCATTGCTATAGGTGACCGATTGGATACGGATATTCTGGGGGCTGTTAATGCCGGTATTCGCAGCATTATGGTGTTAACCGGGATTTCTGCTGAGCAGGATTTGCAGCAAATCAATTACCAGCCTAGCTGGGTGATGGCTGACTTACCCACAATAACGCATGCGTTACAGCAATGTCATGACGTTGAGAATTTAGAGGAATTATAGGCTTTGGTTATGAAAAAATTTATCAATAATATTGATGATCTGTTAGCAGACAGTCTGCAGGGGTTTGCTAAGGCACATGCGGATATCGTTCAGCTTAATTTAGCACCGCATTATATTAAACGAATCCAGCCCACTGCCGCATCAAAAGTCGCCTTGATTTCTGGAGGGGGGTCAGGGCATGAACCTCTCCATACCGGGTTTGTTGGAAAGGGTATGTTAGATGCAGCTTGTCCGGGTCAGATTTTTACTTCACCGACACCAGATCAAATGATGGTGGCGGCAGAAGCTGTGGAAAATGGGGGGGGTGTATTATTCATTGTTAAAAATTATGCAGGCGATGTGATGAACTTTGAAATGGCCGCAGAAATGATTGATTACCCGAGTGAAACGGTATTAATAGATGATGATGTGGCTTTGCCAAAAAACCATAGTACAGGGCGACGAGGTGTAGCCGGTACTTTGATTATTGAAAAAATAGTCGGTGCTGGCGCTGAACAGGGTATGGATTTATTGGCCTGCAAAGCCTTAGGAGAAAAGGTCAACTCAGTTACTGCATCTATGGGTGTTGCTTTAAGTTGTTGCACCGTACCTGCTTTAGGCAAACCGACCTTTGAATTAGCGGATACGCAGATAGAAATAGGGGTTGGCATTCATGGTGAACGTGGTCGAGATACGGTAGATTTAGTCTCAGCGTCTGAGATTGTTGAACAATTAATGCATGCGCTGTGGGATGATCTTAAGCCGTCGCCAAAGCAAAAGGTGTTGCTGCATGTTAACGGACTTGGCGCAACACCCTTGATGGAGTTGCATCTTATTTATCTCGCAGCAGCTACCTTTCTGGAGTCTCGGCAGTTGCTTGTGACTCGTTCTCTGGTAGGTAACTACACCACCTCGCTGGATATGACCGGGTGTTCCATTACCATGACTTTATTAGATGATGAGATGATCGAACTATGGGATGCACCGGTCAATACGGCGCATTTACGTTGGGGCTGTTAACTTGATCTTAATCTTTGCTGTTGAGAAATTGCAGGATTAAATTCACAGCAAATGCAATACACAATAACAACAGGCCCAAAGCCAGGCTAAACTCAAAATCGCCTTTACTGGTTTCCAGAGCGATGGCTGTAGTCATGGTTCGGGTCAAACCTCGAATGTTCCCCCCCAGCATCATGGCTGCTCCAACTTCGCCTATTGCCCTGCCAAAGCCGGTAATAACACCAGCGAGAATAACAAAGCGTAGCTCGCTGAGAATAGGGATGATTTTCTGATGGGTTTTTGCTCCCAGAACTTTGAGTGTGGTAAGGAGTCGCGGATCTGCTGATTGTACGGACACCAATGTCATATTCATGATGAGTGGCAATATCAAACAGGTCTCACCGAGTATGATGGCCGTTTCTGTATACAGTAAACCAAAGTGACCTAATGGGCCTTGCCGACTGAGAATGCCGTATAAAATTAGCCCGATCATGACCGTTGGCATAGCCATTAAGGTGTTGAGGCATTGCTGTAATAATTTTTTACCCGGAAATGCTGTGATGGCTGTAACGATACCTAAAAAAATGCCAAAAAAGGAGGCAAACACGGTGGCAATTAATGATATTTTGATTGATGTCCAGGCGATTTGGTATATTTCAGGATCAAATTGCAGGATCAGTTGCAGGGCTGATAAAATTGCTTTGGAAAAGTAGTCCATAGTTTAACGTTGCCAGTGCCCTGATTTTCCTCCGTCTTTTTCCAGTAATTGTACGGATTGAATAACCATGCCACGATCAACAGCTTTACACATGTCATAAATAGTTAACAGTGCCACTTGCGTCGCATTTAAAGCTTCCATTTCAACACCGGTCTGACCGTTGGTCTTGACTGTGGTTTGACAATGAATGCGATTGTTTTTATTATCTGCGGATAATTGTATTTCTACATGAGTAATGGGTAAGGGATGGCAAAGGGGGATTAACTCTGCTGTTTTTTTACTCGCCATAATGCCTGCAATTCTGGCGATACCCAGTACATCGCCTTTTTTATGTTGCCCCTGAGTGATTAATTGTAAGGTGGCTGGCAACATGGTTATATAGCCCTCGGTAATTGCTGTACGTTGGGTGATGGCTTTTTCTCCAACATCGACCATATGGGCTTCGCCGGATTGATTAAAATGGGTGAGTTTGCTCATTTTTGGGTAAAGTAATTGTTTATTGTTGTTTAGTTTATAGGAATTAATTTTTATGTCGATTAAAGTCCGTTATTTTGCCAGTTTAAAAGAAAGGATAGGGCGTGCCGAAGATCAAGTGGAATTTACCATGAATGTGACGGTAAGCGATATTTGGCAGCAGGTTAATCAAGATAAAGCATTACCGGAAAATATTTTGGCAGCAGTCAATATGGAATATGTCGGTTTTGATCACCCTGTGAATGATGGTGATGAAGTTGCTTTTTTTCCACCTGTCACCGGGGGCTGAGATGATTGTTAAAATTGTATCAGAATCATTCGATCCCTGGCAGGAAATTCAAGCGTTTCAGCATTCTGCCCAAGCTATGCGAGGGAAGGTCGGTGCCACCAGTGTGTTTGTTGGTACTATGCGTGATTTTAATGAAGGTGATGCAATTAAAGGGATGACGCTGGAGCATTATCCAGGAATGACGGAAAAACAATTGTGCAACATCATTACAGCAGTGATGGAAAAATGGCAGGTTATTGATGTTTTAGTCGTGCATCGAGTCGGCGATATTTTTCCTGATGACCCGATAGTTCTGGTTGCTGTGTGGAGTTCACATCGAGGAGATGCTTTTGATAGCAGTCGTTCTATTATGGAAGCGTTGAAGTCTAAAGCCCCTTTTTGGAAAAAAGAAATATTAGCTTCTGATGACCAGCGCTGGGTGGAGAAGAATAGCGATGGTTATTTGAAAAAAGATTAATTCCACGACATGAGAGACTAAAGTGAGTCAGTCATGCCGTGGAAAATAATATCTACAGGCTTATAACAATGGTGCAATAACCAATGAAACTACAGCCATGAGTTTAACCACAATATTTAAAGCAGGACCTGAAGTGTCTTTAAATGGGTCACCGACAGTATCACCACAAATAGCGGCTTTATGAACATCAGTTCCTTTACCACCATGCGCTCCGCCTTCAATGAGTTTTTTGGCGTTATCCCATGCACCGCCGGCATTCGCCATAAACAAAGCCATTAATACACCACAGACTAAGGATCCCGCTAATAAACCACCGAGGGCTTCTTTACCAAACAAAAAGCCAACAATTACAGGCGTAAGGATCGTCACCATACCAGGTAGGATCATTTCACGTAATGAAGCTTTAGTCGAAATTTCAATACAACGCGCTGAATCAGGCGGTGTAGTACCTTCCATTAAACCGCTTATTTCACGGAACTGACGGCGTACTTCTTCAACCATATCCTGCGCTGCTTTCCCGACTGAATCCATGGTCATGGCTGCAACTAGAAAAGGAACACAACCACCGATGAATAGACCGATAACCACGAGTGGGTTAAGCAAGTCAATCATTTGCAGATGAGCTGCTGCGGCATATGCTGAAAATAAAGCCAAAGCAGTCAAGGCAGCAGAACCAATAGCAAAACCTTTACCAACAGCGGCAGTGGTATTACCAATCGCATCTAATGAGTCGGTGATCGCACGAGTTTCAGGGCCTAACTTAGCCATTTCACTAATACCACCGGCATTATCGGCAATCGGGCCATAAGCATCTACCGACATGGTCACACCTGTGGTGGCTAACATGCCCACCGCGGCAATACCAATACCATAAAGTCCGGCACAACTGTAAGCCACGAAGATAGCACAACAAATACCTAACACAGGTAAGACGGTTGAACGCATACCAATACCTAAACCGGCAATGATATTAGTAGCAGGGCCAAATTTAGAGGCTAAAGCAATTTGTTCAACAGGGGCTTTTGAGGTGTAGTAATCGGTAACGCGGCCAATAAAAATACCAACAACTGTTCCGCCTAATAGCGCGTAAAAAGGACCATTGATTGAGGTAGCTTCTCCCTCAAGGACAAATTGAATGCCAAAAGCTTGAACCACTATGTAGGCAAGAATCAAGAATAAACCAGCAGAAATCCAGGTGACTCCTTCTAGAGCATGTGCAGGATTAATGTTTTTCAGCAAATTCATACAAAAAACACCAATAACTGACGCTAGCAGGCCGACAATAATCAGCGCAATAGGTAGCAATAGTGCGTTAGATTGCATAGAAATATCCACGTAATTGGTGGCTGCTGCAGCAATTGCGATGGTAGCGATTACTGAACCGACATAAGATTCAAAAATATCGGCACCCATACCCGCTGTATCGCCCACATTATCACCAACGTTATCAGCGATAGTTGCAGGGTTACGTGGATCATCTTCTGGGATATTGGCTTCTACTTTACCTACTAAATCAGCACCTACATCAGCCGCTTTGGTATAAATACCGCCACCGATACGGGCAAATAAAGCAATAGAAGATGCACCCATAGCAAAACCACTTAAGGTTGTGTAGTTTGCTGCACTGGATGGATCAATTAATGCGTAGGCAATCGCAACACCGGTCAAACCTAATGAGGCTACAGCCAGTCCCATCACGGAACCGCCGCCGAAAGCAACCATTAATGCTGCGCTCATACCTTCCTTGTTAGCTGCAGCAGATGTGCGTACATTGGCGCGGGTGGCAGCTTTCATACCAAAGAAACCGGCAAACATTGAACAGCCTGCACCGCCTAAAAAGGCATAAGCTGTTTCATGGCTGATCATGAAAAAGATCAGGGCAGCGACGGCAACAACGAAGACGCTTAGAATTTGGTATTCGGCTTTAAGGAATACCATGGCTCCGTCATGTATGAGCTTAGCAATGTCTTGCATTTTATCCGTGCCAGCATCATGTGACAGGACCTTGCGGTAGATAAGATAAGCGATAATTAATCCAGCGATACCACAATAGGGTCCGATGGATGCAAACAGATCAATGTTCATTTAAACCTCTCAATTTATTATTATTTGGGGGATGATGCAATAAAAACCATATTTTATCAACTATATATGTAAATCTGAGGGGTGTTGTTGATGATATAATGAGTGCATTATTGGGTTTTTGAGGGTAAGAAATGCTGGGGTATTTAAGAAAAATGGAAGTTGAATTGGCTAACCCGGTGCAATACCAATTGCCATTATCAGAGCAATTGGTTTCGCTTAATTCATTAATTGGTAAAAATATTAAGCTGGTTTTTACCGGTAAAATAGCGTGTGTACACTGCAATAGAGCGATTAAGAAAAGTTTTAATCAGGGTTATTGTTATCCCTGTTTCAAGGCCTTGGCGCAATGCGATATGTGTATTATGAAGCCGGAAACTTGTCATTATGATCAGGGTACTTGCAGGGAGCCTGCATGGGGAGAGACATTTTGTTTTCAGCCCCATTATGTTTATCTGGCTAATTCTTCGGGGGTAAAAGTAGGTATTACCCGGGGAACACAAATTCCGATACGCTGGATAGATCAGGGTGCTATTCAGGCGCTACCTATATTAAAAGTCCAGTCTAGACTTATCTCGGGTTTGATAGAGGTCGCTATTGCCCAGCATGTCAGTGATAAAACCAGTTGGCAGCGGATGTTAAAAAATCAGGTGGAAGCTGTTGATTTACAAGAAAAGAGAGATGAGTTGTTAACCCTGTGTGAGGCTGAAATCGCGGATATTATGCAACGTTTTGGCAGTGATTCTGTTGAAGTCTTAACGGATGCGTCTAGTGTTGACATTCATTTTCCGGTGGAAACCTATCCACTGAAGGTGAAGTCTTTTAATTTTGACAAGGTGGCTGAGGTTTCCGGGGTGTTGCAGGGGATTAAAGGCCAGTATTTGTTGTTAGATACTGGGGTTATTAATATTCGGAAATTTTCAGGTTATGAGGTGGAACTGCTTGTATAAGTGGTTTTTTAAAAACGATATTTTTCTTCCTCCGCATAATAATCATTAAACCCGACTGCATGGGTCAGTTCAGAAAAATGCATGACTTCTGTTTGATTGCCGCTTTTTAATGCGGATAATGACCGTTGCATGGCCTGAATTGATACATTAAGCAAGGTCAGAGGATACACCGCGATTTTATAGCCCATGGCAGCTAACTGCTCATGTGTTAAAACCGGTGTTTTGCCATGTTCAATTAAATTAGCGACTTTATGACCTGCCACCTGCTGGCAATATTGTTGCATTTCCTCAATACTCTCAGGGGCTTCTACAAAATTAATATCTGCACCGATGTCATGAAACATTTGCGCGCGGCTGATGGCTTCTTCGAGACTGTCAGTGGCTCTGGCATCGGTTCTGGCCATGATTAATATGTCAGCGCCTTCGTTACGTGCATCAACAGCCGCCTGAATTCGCATGGCAGCTTCATCCCGGCTGACAATGGTCTTGCCCTGAGTATGTCCACAGCGTTTAGGGGCTACCTGGTCTTCAAGCATAATGCAGGCAAATCCGGCCTGAGCATAGCCTTTAACCGTACGTTTAATATTAATGGCATTGCCAAAGCCGGTATCGCCATCGCCCCAAATAGGTATAGTCACCGCACTGCAGATATTTTGCCCCTGATTCAACATTTCTGCATAAGTGATTAAACCGGTATCGGGCAGGCCTAATCGACTGGCGGCTACTGCAAAGCCGCTCATAAAGGCGGTTTCAAAACCGGCTTGTTCACAAAGTCTGGCCGACAGGGCATCGTGGCAACCGGGCAAGACCAGGATGCCGGGTTGATTGAGTATTTGACGTAATCTTTCTGCGGGCGATGTTTTCATTGAGGGTTTAATGTTAAGCGGTTAAAACAGTATCTGAGGCAATCATCAAGGGCTGATCAGAAGTATTGCTTATCTTGACATGCCCTATTATTTTGACATTTGCACCAAACCTGACATCACCTGAAATGGTTAATGTCTGACAGGCCAAGAGGTCAGGAGCGCCTTCCGGGAAACGTGCCTGCAGGTCGTCAATGTTTTTATAGTACTGATTATCTAGATTAATAACAATATAGTCTGCCTGACGACGGGGGTTCGTTATCACCTTGTTATTTTTATCCAGTATAAAAGCGTTGGACCAAAGCCCTAACAACTCATTGCTGGTTTTAATCGGTATAAAACGCGATTTAGCAATGCGTAGTGCAATGGCATCAGTAAAGTTAGCAATGGCAGACCCCATCGCGGTTTCCATTTGTATGACTTCCGGGCTGGATGAATCCCGGGGATCCAGATTTTTTTTATTTTGAATAAGTGGCAGGCTGATGATCCCGTTATTTGCATCCAGGTGTTGTTTAAGCCGATCCAGACGAACCCACAGGTTATTGGTATTAAAGTACTTATATTTATGAATATCCTGAAAACTTTCAGCATCTTCAGGACTGCATTGAGCTGATTCCCGGAGTAATAAATCACCATTAGCATATTGGGCTAAGTGTCCCCCTTTCTTATCAGCGGCAGTGCGGTCAGCAACTTCCATCATAAATGAACTGTCTTGTGCCGCAAAATAGCCGAGTAGCGACAAATCCAGGTTTGCCCCCAAATTATCTGCGTTAGAAATAAAGGCGTATTTAATGCCTGACTTTAATAACTGATCCAGTAACCCCGAGGTTTGCAGGGCGGTATAAATATCACCATGTCCGGGTGGACACCAGACTTTACTTGGGTCTTTGGGCCATTCAGCGGGTTCTTTATTATCAGTAGAAATTTTAGGTACTTTATTTTGCAGAAAGCTTAACGGGATACCTTTTTGTCCCTGCAGTAATTCGGGGAATTGATTTAATACTGCACGGGTATCCGCTTCAGTACTGTACGAGTTCATAAATACCAGTGGCAGGGTGCAATTGAATGTGTTGCGCTGGGCAATGACCTGTTTGATAATAATTTCCAGAAAGCTCAGCCGGTCTTTTGCCATGAGCAAAGATTTTGCCTTTTCCAGACCCATCCCGGTACCCAGACCGCCATTGAGTTTAAGTACCACTGCCTGCTGAAGTACTGTCTGGCCTTTGGCGCTGAAGTCTGGCAAATCATCCATATTAGCTACTTGTGATACGGGTTGTATCATTGTTTCAGAAATGATACTTTTTTCTCCTGCCAGCATTTTTGCATAATGAGTCAAAAATACCTCAATACTTAATGAGGGTATTTTTTCTTTAGTCATTAACTGCGTGATTTTATTTTTTATGTTGGTGTTCATGCTTAAGCTAGGTTCGAGAGGAGAGTGTTTCGTGCGGATTATCTAGGTCATGCCAGAGAAAGTGTTTTAGCGGGCGGCAGATAAGCTTACGCAGGCTTTCAGGAGGGTTAAGTTAAAAGCCTACGTCCTGACTGATTCATTTTATAGGAGGCATATTACCATGAGAAGAGACAGGAATAACCCTGTTATTGCAATGTTGTCCGTTATTAACCTGATGACAGGCGGCTGTTTTGCAGCAGACGGTAAACACCGGCAATAATTTCCTCCACCA
>JAPYOW010000047.1 GCA_029937975.1 Methylococcaceae bacterium
AAACAACTTTTTCTCTGGTCTTGGTGTTTAAGCTATTGATATGCATATATATTTACTATTATTTGTAGTGAGTTAATGCGCTGAGCAGTAATTTTTAATGTAAATAGGCGGGATTTAAGGGTAATAAAAACAATGGGTTATGGTTTTTATTGGTTATATTGGTGCGGTTAAACAGGTATTGCACCAATATAACCATGTTTTGTCAGCCGTTTTGTTGTTAAAAACCACTTGATTAAGGTATTGCTTTGTTGGCATGAATAATGCTCGCATACAGTTGTGATTTTAACTATTACAAATGAGAGGCTTTATGAAATTAATTACAGCTGTAATCAAGCCATTTAAATTGGATGATGTGCGTGAAGTTTTATCAGATTTAGGCGTTTCGGGCATTACAGTGACTGAAGTTAAAGGCTTTGGTCGCCAAAAAGGGCATACAGAACTATACCGAGGGGCTGAATATGTGGTGGATTTCTTACCTAAGGCTAAACTTGAGGTTGCCGTTTCTGATGAGATGGTAGAGCAAGCAGTCGAAGCGATTTCAACGTCAGCAAATACCGGAAAGATTGGTGATGGCAAAATTTTTGTCACAAGTCTGGACGCAGTTATTCGAATTCGTACGGGTGAAACCGGCGATGAAGCATTATAATTATAATAATAGAGGTGACTAAGTGGAAGCTTTAAATAGATTAGCCGAGTTAAGTTATGCGCTCGATACGTTTTACTTTTTAATGAGTGGTGCACTGGTAATGTGGATGGCAGCAGGTTTTGCCATGCTGGAAGCCGGTTTGATTCGTGCAAAAAATACCACGGAAATTTTAACAAAAAATATCGCTTTATATGCGATTGCTTGCGTTATGTATATGTTGGTTGGCTATAACATCATGTACCCTGCTGAAGCAGTCAATAGCGTGTGGCCTGGTCTTAGCTTTTTGTTAGGTGATGATCATACAGCTGAAGCTGTGTTGGCCAGTAAAGGGGATACTTATTATTCAAATCTTTCTGATTTCTTCTTTCAGGTTGTATTTGTAGCTACTGCAATGTCGATTGTTTCGGGGGCTGTGGCTGAACGGATGAAACTGTGGGCATTTTTATTCTTTGCTGTGGTCATGACGGGTTTTATTTATCCATTACAAGGCTACTGGAAATGGGGTGGCGGCTTTTTAGATGGCCTAGGCTTTTTGGATTTTGCGGGCTCAGGTGTGGTGCATTTATGTGGTGCAACAGCGGCATTAGCAGGAGTGATGTTATTAGGGGCTCGTCAAGGTAAATATGGCAATAATGGTGAAATTTATCCAATCCCTGGTTGTAACCTGCCTTTGGCTACTCTGGGTACCTTTATTTTATGGTTAGGCTGGTTTGGTTTTAATGGTGGTTCAGAGCTTAAAATTTCTGATGTAGGTGAAGCCAATGCAGTTGCAATGGTCTTTGTTAATACCAATGCATCAGCCGCCGGTGGTGTTGTTGCCGCATTGATTACGGCACAACTCTGGTTTGGTAAAGCTGATTTATCAATGACCTTAAATGGCGCATTGGCCGGTTTAGTGGCTATTACAGCAGAGCCTTTAACGCCCACCCCCCTACTGGCAACAGGAATAGGTGCAATTGGTGGTGTGCTTGTGGTTGGTGCCATCGTTTTTATGGATAAAATAAAAATTGATGATCCGGTGGGTGCGATATCTGTACATGGTGTCGTCGGTATGTGGGGTTTGCTAGCCGTTTGCTTAAGTAATCCTGATGCAACATTGACAGCACAACTTATTGGTTTGGCAACGATATTTGGTTTTGTATTTGTTGCCAGCCTCATTACCTGGTTCATTATTAAATTGGTTATGGGTATCCGAGTCAGTGAAGATGAAGAATACCAAGGTGTTGACTATTCTGAATGTGGGATGGAAGCCTATCCGGAATTTACTGATTCCAGTAAAGGATAGATATGTAAAAAGCCCACTAAAGGCTGAAACAAAAAAAACGGGTACATTTTGTACCCGTTTTTTTTTTGCCTGAAGAAAATAATTTTATGCGCACCAATTTGGTGTGATTATTCAGAGGTATTATTTGTATATTTGAGGATAATTACTTATCATTAGCTACGAGGCCTAATTACTAAGTGGATTACTTTATTGCTAAAGCGCACCAAATTAGGATTTTAGATTAAATCGACCAGGATAATTATGAAACTTATAACAGCAATAATAAAACCTTTCAAACTGGATGATGTTAGAGAGGCCTTGACGGAAATTGGTGTGACAGGCGTTACAGTAACAGAGGTCAAGGGTTTTGGACGTCAGAAAGGACACACAGAACTCTATCGTGGTGCAGAATATGCGGTGGATTTTTTGCCCAAAGTGAAAATGGAAATTGCCGTTTCTGATGAAATTCTCGATCAGGCACTCAGTACCATTGTGAATGCTGCGGATACCGGGAAAATAGGCGATGGCAAGATTTTCGTTACCACACTTGAGGAAGTTATTAGAATTAGAACGGGTGAAACAGGTAGTAATGCACTTTAGTCAGTCTTAATTGTAGTATTTTTTTAAATGATAAGTATAAGTATAAGTGTATGAATATAAAGTTAAATATAATAAAAAAAACCATCCCCATTCAATGTTTACTAGGGTTGCTTTTACTGCCTGGTATAGCTAATGCAGATGAATTAAATCAGGCAAATACAGCCTGGGTATTGACCTCAACCGTGCTTGTTTTGTTTATGACCCTGCCGGGTTTGTCATTATTTTATGCCGGATTAGTAAGAAGCAAGAATGTATTATCAGTTTTGATGCAGTGTTTTGCTATTACCTGTGTTGTTTCGATTATATGGTTAGCAGGTGTCTATAGTTTTATTTTTGCTGACGGTGGAGAATTACAAGCTTTTATTGGCGGTACTTCCAAGATGTTTATGCTGGATTTAGGGACGGATAGTCTGACGGGCGATATTCCGGAGACAGTGTTTTTTATGTTTCAAATGACTTTTGCCATTATTACGCCCGCTTTGATAGTCGGTGCTTTTGCAGAAAGAATGAAGTTTTCTGCGATGCTTTGCTTTAGTACCTTGTGGTTGATTTTTGTCTATGCACCTATTTGCCATTGGGTTTGGGGTGGCGGCTGGCTTGCAGATCTAGGTGTTATGGACTTTGCGGGGGGTATTGTTATTCATGTTAATGCAGGGGTTGCTGCGTTAGTCACTGCATTAGTCATTGGTAAAAGAAAAGGTTTTCCAGAGGTAGCAATGCCTCCTCATAATATGCCTATGGTGGTTACCGGGGCCGGTATGTTATGGGTAGGGTGGTTTGGTTTTAATGCGGGAAGTGCATTAACATCGGATGGCTCTGCTGGTATGGCCATGTTAGTGACGCATATTGGTGCCGCAGCAGGTTCATTAACCTGGATGTTTATAGAGTGGGTTAAGTTTGGAAAACCTAGCGTATTAGGTATTGTTACTGGTATGGTGGCAGGTTTAGGTACTATTACACCTGCATCTGGATTTGTGGGTCCTATCGGTGCATTGGCTATTGGAATAACAGCGGGCATAGTTTGTTTCTACGCAACACAATGTATTAAACGGGTTTTAAAAATAGATGATTCGTTAGATGTTTTTCCTGTGCATGGTATTGGTGGCATCACGGGTTCATTATTAACCGGTGTATTTGCAGCCAGTAGTTTGGGAGGACTGGGATTACCGGAAGGTGTCTCTATTATGGATCAGGTAGGCGTTCAAGCTATAGCGATTATGGCCACAATAATCTGGTGTGCAGTGATCAGTTATGTACTTTTGAAGATCATTGATAAGACCATGGGTTTACGTGTTTCTGAGGATGAAGAAATTGCGGGCCTGGATATTGTGTTACATGAGGAATCCGGTTATCACGGTCTTTAGTTTTATAGGGATTTGAAAGCTGCTTTCAGCGCAACGGAGTGAGGTCAATGTTACCTTTGATCTCACTCTGCTTTATAGCGGTTTTTTATGCCAATACGTTTAAATTAAGTCTATTAAGCAGGGTTTTTGCTGCTAATAAAAAAACACTCGAGACCAAATTGTTGTCGGGTTTTTTCCATTAAAGCCTGAATGCCAAATTGCTCCGTGGCATTATGTCCGCCAGCAAACATATGGATTCCCGCTTCCTGGCTTTCATGCCAGTCATGTTCACTGATTTCTCCTGTGATATAGGCATCCAACCCTTCTTTTTGTGCTAAATGCCATTCGCTGTTAGCCCCCCCGGTTATTATTCCAACGGTATTGATGATTTGGTTTTCATTTGCTGATGCAATGATGACTTTATGATTAAGTATCTGCTCTAACTGCAACTGTAAACTGGAAGCCGAGCAAGGACTCGATAGTCGGCCTTTGATTCCTGTCGGAGAGCCCCGGTAATCACCAAAAGCCTGTTGCTCTACACAGCCGATTAAGTTCCCCAGCGTGGCTGCATTACCTATTTCGGCATGTCCATCCAACGGTAAATGATATGCCAATAAATTGATATTATGGTTGATTAAAGGGACTATTCGTTTAGCAAAAGACCCGGTGAGTGGTCTTGCACCATGAAATTTCCAGAATAAACCATGGTGAACGACCAGCGTATCTGCATTTTTATCAATGGCTTCGGCAATAGAGTGTCTGGTCGCCGATACCGCAAAAGCCACGGTCTTTAATTGTGTATTACCTTCTATTTGCAAACCATTGGGGCCGTAATCACTATAGGTGTCGGGGCTTAAGAGCGTACGGTAAAAATCCTCTAATTGTTGGCGTGTGGTCATGATTTAGTCGAAAGGAATTGATTCCAGATGGTTTTAAACGTATCGGTGAGCATTGGGTCATCCTTTAACACACGTTGAGTTAGGGTGGCACTTGAAAACCAGCCACCCTCATCAATTTCATCAGGATGAAGGATGAAAGGGCCGTTATGGGTACATTGATACACTTGAATAAATTCCATGCCTAATTGAGATGAGGGGGGGAGCTTGAAAATAGCGTGTAAGTTATTTCCAAGCTTAATGCCCAGCTCTTCTTCTATTTCCCTTAAAGCGCAATTCAGGTAAGTTTCTCCGGCATCAACATGACCGCCTACCGAGGTATCCCAGAGGCCCTTGCCACAATCTTTTTTCATTGATCTTTTTTGCAGGAATAAATCGCCTTGCTGATTAAACACAAGAATATGAACGGCGCGGTGGCATAATTTTAAGGCATGAACCTGGTTGCGAGGTAAGCTATTAATAACGTGGTCATTTTTGTCGACAACGTCGAGCAATTCTGTGTTCATATTTTATGAGTCGATTCCTGAGCTTAGGTGATGTAGAGTAGGCGATTATTTTTATATTACTGAAATAGCACAGAATGGCAAGAAGAAGTGAACATAGTCAGCAAGAAATCAAAGAAATGGTGCTCAAAGCTGCTGAGTCCATTGTGATTGATGAAGGTTTTGCTGAATTAAAAGTCCGCAAAGTGGCTATGGAGATAGGTTATACCGTTGGCAGTATCTATATGGTATTTGATAACCTGGCCGATTTGGTGATGCAGCTTAAAGGACGGACTCTTGATGATATGACGGAGCAATTAAAGCTGCTGCCTAAGCAAGGAAATGCTAAACAGAACATTATAACGCTTGCCATTGCCTATCAAACGTTTGCCTGTCAGAATTTTAATCGCTGGAGTATGCTGTTTGAGCATCGTTTGCCGGAGCATGAAGTTGTGCCTGCCTGGTATCAAGAGAAAGTGAATCTTGTTTTTAGTCTGGTTGAATTGCAATTCCTGGGGTTAACATCGGCCGCTAATGAAGAACAGAGCAAATGGGCCGCACGTGCGTTGTGGAGTGGGGTGCATGGTATTTGTATCTTGTCTCTGTCCGGTAGGATGGATTTATTAGGGATGCGACGTATTGAAGAGACGGTGGTTCTATTGGTGGAAAATTTTATTAAGGGATGGCAAATGCGTTAGTTACTTTTTGGGGATGGGGAGGTCTTAGGCTCAGGAAGGTGCAAAGCAATCAGGTAAGTCGCTATCAGTACAATAATACCCAGGGCGAGTAAGATGTTGGCCGTAAATGTTCGAGTGACTGCTTCGGCCGCCAAAGCACTTAAGCTCTCTGTGCGAATAACATCATCTACAAACACAGATGCGGTATAGGTATAGCTACCCACAGCGATTAACATGGCGACATTCTGAAAAAATCCCTGCAAAGCAACAGCACAGCCACTGCCGATACTCTTCTGACCGAGTTCTTGCAAAGCGGCATTAATAGGAACGATAAACATGCCTCCGGCGGTGCCAATAGCAAAAAGTGCTGCACGTGCCGGCCACAGACTCTCAGTAAAACTCATTAAAATAATAAACAGTCCCATAAAATAAGCGGGAATTCTGGCGCGGGTCAGGAAGTCCAGAGGAATCATGCGAGGCACTAATGCAGAGCCTATAATAATACCTATGGCAAGAAATAACGTTAATTCGGCAACCTCGCTGGCATTTTGGCTCATTAATACGACGGGAGCCCAGGCGATAATGATGATGCGGATAGTGGCCGCTGTTGCCCAAAATAAGGAAGCGCTTAAAATGGCAAAACGAGACCGCGAGCTGGTAAAAAACTGACCGATTTGTTGACTAAAAAGCTTTATTTTTGAACCGCTTTGTCGCTTTCGACTGGCCTGGGCAGGAATAAACAAGGTAACCAGCGCCGAGCTGGCAAACAGAACCAGAGTGCCTATTAATGCCCACTGGATTGAATAATCGGCTACTTTTGCACCGATGACCATGCCTAATAAAATCGCTAGAATGGTGGAGCCTTCGATCCAGCTATTGGCTTTGACCAGGGCGTCATGATGCGTCAGTTCCGGCAAAATGCCGTATTTTGCCGGACTATAAATAGCGGCGCCGATACCCACCAGGCAATAAGCTATTAAGGGTTCAACATTCATTAATAATAAGCCGGTACCTGCGGCTTTCACCAGGTTGGCGATGATTAATACGTGTGATTTGGCATAATGATCGGCGAAGCTGCCAACCCAGGGCGCCAGAACAACAAAGGCAATTAAAAATACACTTTGCAAGGCAGGGACATACCATGTTGCCAATTGCGCGGATTGCATAACCAATGCAATGACGGTAAACAAGATGGCGTTATCCGCAAAAGCAGATAAAAACTGGGCAATGAGCAAGGGATAAATTTGTTTGTGCATCGTCGTTTTTTAAGAAGTGTGAGACAAGGCTGAACGTTTATATTTCATTTTGTCCCGGTAAAATGTTGGTATGGTATTCGAGCCTTTATCCTGCGTCTATGAAAACTGTTGTATCGGTTCAATGGCTAGTTGATTTAATGCCTCTTTCCCGTTTTTTAGATGAGCGGATGACCCGTCGCCATACGTTGTTTTTACATGGATGTCACCATGCTTTAGCCCATTCAGTGATGATAGCAGATTAAGCGGATAACGGGTGTTTTCAGCAGCTATCAGAACGGCAAGTTGTTTGGTTATCTGGGACATGGGTTTTACTCAAGATGATTACCGTGTTTTAGCGGCGATAAGAGTGACTTCTGGATAATTGGTTTTACCGGTAGGCAATACAGGAATGGCATCGACCACGTATATTTTTTTAGGGAGACTAATGGCATGAACCCCCTCTGCTGAAGCTGTTAACTGTTTGCTGGTGGCTCCCTTTTGGGTCGTTAACAGCACCACTTGTTCACCTTTTTTATCATCAGGCAGACTAATAGCCGCATGTTGTGCGTCTGGCCAGGCTTTAGTCGCATGTGTCTCAACCGCCATCAATGAAACCATTTCCCCGCTGACTTTGGCAAAACGTTTGCTACGCCCTCGAATACTGATAAAACCTTCGCTATCAACATTCACGATGTCACCGGTATCGTACCAGCCTTTACCATAGACTGATTCTGGAGGTACTAGTGTTCCAGAGTTGCCAGGCAAGAGATAACCGAGCATGATATTTGGTCCTGAAACATGTAACAGACCGGCATCTTCAATGCCGGCAATGGCTTCCAGCTGATATTTTATTTCAGGCAGAAATTGACCGACCGTGCCCTTTTTAAAGTCCATAATGGTATTAACCGAGATCACCGGCGATGTTTCTGTTGCACCATAGCCTTCCAGAACCCGAATACCAAATTTATCAGACCATAATTGACGCGTATTTTCATGCAGTTTTTCAGCACCTGCGATCACATAACGCATATTATAAAAATCATAGGCATGTGCTGTTTGTGCATAAGAAGCTAAAAAAGTATTGGTTCCAAACATGATAGTGGCGCCAATGTCATAGGCTATTTCTGGAATTACACTGTAATGGAGAGGGGTAGGGTAAAAGAAGGTTTTCATGCCATTAAGAACGGGAAGCAAAGTGCCTACCGTGAAACCGAAAGAATGAAACATGGGCAGGAAATTCAGCACTATATCCTGAGCATTAAAAGCAATACGCGCTTTTAACTGCTGATGATTGGCTAAGATATTAGCATGGGAGAGAACGACCCCTTTAGGTTGTCCTTCCGAACCTGAGGTAAATAAGATAACAGCGGGACTTTCAGTATTGTACTGCTGGTGTTCGTACCAGTAATCAGCTGTTTGGCATAGAAAACGGGCTTTTAATTTATCAACCAGCGATATCTGTGTTGCCAGGTCTTCCAGATAGACCAGATTGACCTGCTCTGCCAGTCGTTGCGCATCATCATGTATTTTCCCCATTTCAATAAAACGATGAGAGGTTAAAATCGTTTTGACCTTTGCGGTTTTACAGGCGGATATCATGCCACTGGAGCCTGTTGAAAAATTTAACATGGCTGGAACACGTCCGTAAAGTTGCAGAGCCAGCACGATATTTAATGTTTTGGTGGAATTGGGGAGAAATACACCGACATGCTCACCTTCTTGAGTGATGGCTTTAAGTGCATGGGCAATCGCAATAGTTCGTGTAATTAATGCATTATAAGACAGCGGCTCCCTATCCATATCTTCGGCAGCAATATGGCCTCCACCATGTATGGTACGGGCTTCCAGTAGGGCAGAAAAAATAGTTTGCTGATAATGACTGGTTGCAAAAATCATTTCACTCATTAATTCAGCCAGAATATGACCACAATATTTCCGGCGAGACTTTCCTGTTAAACCCGGCTCAGGATTAATGAGGGTGTGGGGTAGAATCTGGATGGTGATTTTAGGAAACAGGCGTAAGCGGACAATATTCCTTAATTTGGAAAAATGCGTGTATTCAGCGCCATGTATGCGTACAGGTAAAATGCTGGCTTTTGATTTATCTGCCACCATACCGGTGCCATCATAAATTTTCATTAAGGAACCGGTGACAGTAATGCGTCCTTCGGGGAAAATAACGGTTTTAGTCGGGCCCTGCATATGGCTGATTAAAGCCTTCAATGATAATGGCTGGGTAGCATCTATTGGGAAAACCTGAGACAGGCCAAGAAACGGTTTTAGCCACCAGCGTTCAGAGATATGCGTGTTGATTGCAAAAGTAATGTTATCCGGTAAAAAGACACCTAACAAGAGGGGGTCTAAAAAAGAGGTGTGGTTAGAAATAATGAGAACTTTATCGCCGGCTTTTTTATAATTATCCAGACCTTTAACTTCAACCTTATAAAGAAAAGTAAGTAGCCAGTGTAAAATTTTCTTTAGCATAATCAGGTCTCCCGAAAGTAGGCGTAGCAGATATAAGGCGAATACAGCGAGTTACTATACGCTTTAATTAAACAATGTTCAATAAATGCCAGGCCGTTATGTCGGTGCCTGTCTGTTGAATTTGACGAGGGCACTGCAGAAAAGCGGATGGTTCTGCTGTCTCAAGTATGCAGACAGAGCACACTGTCATTGCACAGGCTTTTTCTCTAGCAGACTGAGCACCTGTTTTTATAGTGAGGTCGATATTTTTCGGTCTTATTTATACATCCAGACATCCGTATTCAAATGGATCTAGCATTCATCATTGAATTGGGTGCTGTTATAAGGATGGATTGAGTAGACTGGGAATACCAGTCTGGTAGATAATAATTAAGATCCGGTTCGATTCTATATATAATAGATTGAAAAGATATAAACTCGTATAAAGTGTGTAGCATTTTTACAGGTATAATTATTATTATTGTATTATTTGTCAACGACCTATGAAGATACTCAATATTTATTTCAAGAATATTAATTCGCTAGAAGGGGAAAGTCGGATTCATTTTGATCAGGTGCCTATTTCCGAGGCTGGTATTTTTGCCATTACTGGTCCGAATGGTTCAGGAAAATCCAGTATTCTGGATGTCATTACCTTGGCGTTGTATGGTGAAACATTTCGTTTTGACAGACCCTCAGGTCATGTAATGACTAAGGCAACCGCAGACTGTTTTGCTGAAGTTGAGTTTTTATTGGGCGACAATACCTACAGGTCTAGCTGGCATGTTCGGCGAGAAAAGGGCAAGCCCATGGGGCGTTTAAATCCGCCAGAAATGAAATTGCTGCAACTGAATGGAAGTGAACAGCTGATAGAGGATAGTAGCCCAAAAGTCAGAGATCGAATTGTTGAGCTAACAGGAATGGATTTTCATAAGTTCACCAAATCCATGGTATTGGCACAAGGTGATTTTTCCGCTTTTTTGAACGCACTGGATAGTGAGCGGATGGATATTCTGGAAAAAATCAGTGGGACTGATATTTACCAGAAATATAAAAATCAGGCAGAAGAAGAAAATAGTCAGGCTCAAATACAGTTAAAGCAACTGGAACAAGATCTTAATGCTATTCCTGTCATGGATGCCGTCAGCAGAGAAGCCATTGAATTGGATTTAGATGATTTTCAAGTCCAGCAAGCTGAGTTTAAAGAGAGTTATGAGGATGTTCATCAGCAGTTAGTTTCGCTTCAGCGCATAGTCAGTTTGGAAAATCAGACGGAAGTACTGATTCAACAACAACAACAAGTGGATGGACAATTAGAGGAAAACCAGAAAGCACTGGATCAAATTGAGGCAGTGCAAGCGGTCAAGGTTTTTCAGCATGATTTAAAAGCATTGGATAATCAAATTGCAGAAACACAGAAAAGTAAAAGAACGCTAGATTATTATCGCAATGAGCTGGCGTCGCTGCAAAAACAGCTCAGTGGGCAGGATTTTGATGTAAACACTGTGATTACCAACAAAACTTTAGCCGAGCAAAATACGAGCATAACTCAAATAAAGTTAAAACTGGATGACTTAACGCAAACATTATCGGAAGATAATGCATTAGTACAGGCAATGAACCAGCATATTGTGGAAAAAAAATCTGCTTTAGAGTTGACTGAATCCTGGCTTCAAGAGCATGTCTTAGATGAGGGGTTATTGGATGATTTTCCAGAATTACCCCACTTAACTAAGCTAAAACGGCAATTAGCTGAGACCTCGGGGCAGCGGAAAGCATCTTTAAAATGGTTTAAAAAGACCACGGAAGAATTAAAAAAGCACAAAGATAATCATCGCGCATTAATAGAAAAAAATGCAGATATAGAGTCGCAGTTTAAAGCGAATGATCAATTATTAGAAGAAATGAGCGAGGGTTATTCCTTTGCTGAAATTCAGGAAATGGTCATTGAGCAACAGCAGCGGGTAGAGCAATTTGAAGAGTTAAATGATCTAGCCAGTGTAAATGCCAGGTTGAGTCATAAAGGCGTTCTTGGACAGTTATTTGCACCCAAAGGTGCCGATAGAGAAGAGCTGGAGTTAAGACAAGAAGCGGAACAATTACAGCTGGAAATAGGCAGGGAACAAATAATACTGAAGACTTTGGAAGCGGCGGTATTTAATGAAGCACTTTTGCTGAAAATGCAGGGTGATAGAGCGCATCTGGTGGATGGTAAAGCCTGTCACTTATGTGGTGCTCTGGAACATCCTTACCTGAGATACCCCCCGGCGCTTTCAAACTCTAAACAGGTTCTGATAGAACAGGGTAAAAAACTTAAAAGTTTGAATATCAATGCCAACAGCCTGGTCAAACAAATTGCGGCAGCAAAAAATCAGGCGAGTAAAGACCATGTAAAAGAGGGTCAGTTGCAGATTGTTTGTTCGCAATGGAATAGCTTGGCGAATAAATTGAATGTTGCTGATATGGATTTAGATATTGATAAACTTTCAGAGATGAAAGAGTTATTAAAAACAGAAAAAACCACCTTATCTCAGCTGAGCAGCCTGATCAAAAAACATTATAAACAACAACGTTTGATAGCCGCCGCAAAAGAGAAGATTGGTTTCAACGTGCACATGCTAGAACGGATAGACAAAGAAACTGTAGCCTTGGATGCGCAATTGCGCAGTCGACCTGATGACTCCGCAGAACTGGAGCAGACCATTGTTACAACTCAACAGGAAGTGCAGGATCTGGAAGCCAGAATAGTCAATCAACTCAGCGTGTTGGGTGAAAAAATACCGAGTAGATTAGGCAAGGAAGATGAATTAATTCAGCGTTTAAATGCGCGTAAACAAGACTATTCCTCAAGAATGGTGCATAAGAAAACACTGGGTGAGGAAATCCAGAGTTTAGAAACAAAAATAGCCGCATCGTTAGTTAAAATCGATGAGATCACACTTGAGACTGAACAAAACACTCGTTTAATACAACAAGAAGAGCGGGTCGGTTTGCATTTGTCGCTGGTGGCAAAGCAAAAATCAATTTTAGATAAAGAAAGAGTATTGGTTCAGCAGGAAAAGGATTCTGTATTATCAACACAACACTTGTTGGAGGCGAGTAAAGATATTGCTCACGGTGATTTGAATGTTTTGCGGCAAGATGCCAAATTAGTTGACAGTAGATCGAATATATTGCAAACGCGTTTGGAACTGACTCAGCGAGTCAATCGAATCTTGAAAAACCAGGAGCAAAATCAGGCTGCACTGGAGAGTGAAAAAACCGCCGGGTTATCTGATCAAATAGAAGAAGAGCTATTAATGCGGGATAAATCCATTAAAGAGCAATTAAACATTGCTCAACAGGAAGTGGATTTCCTACAGAAAAAGCTGAATAAGCAAAATGTGATGCAAGCACAGTATGATGGGGTTTTGCAAAAAGTCACCGAGCAAAAACGCATAGTTCAAGCGTGTGCGCAAGAGATTAAATTTATCACAGATGATGGTGGCATACATTTTCGACATAAGGTACAGCAAGGCATGGTTGATAAATTGCTGTCTGAATCCAACCAGATACTGGATAAAATTAGTGGCAGATATCATTTGCGTAAAGGTCTCAGTGAACATGGCTTAGCCCTGGAGATTGAAGATACCAAACAAAAAAATGTGCGGCGATTACTTAAAACCTTGTCAGGCGGGGAGAGCTTCATCGTCAGCCTTGCATTGGCATTAGGCTTGGCAGAAATGGCAAGTAACGGCCATGCCCTGGATTCTTTGTTTCTGGATGAAGGTTTTGGCAACCTTGATGCTGAATCGCTTTATTTAGCAATGACAACACTGGAAAATTTAAAAACACAGGGAAAAACAGTCGGTATTATTTCTCATGTTGAAGGGGTGAGAAAGCGTATTAAAACGCAGATAAAGATGAAAAAGAAACCTAATGGGATGAGTACTTTAAAGGTAATCTCTTGAATGGAATGTGTCGTTTTTTTGCATCTGTCCGTTCATTTTAAAATAAGTAAAAAACCAGTTAATCATGTTGAAACCATTAGTTATTGTCAGTTTAATGATGCTCCTTTCCAGCGCTGTATATGCGCATGCAGGCCCTCATGGCAATGATGAATGTCTTGTTCATGTCGGTGACACCGAACTCAGGTTAAGTGGCTATCAGTTTAAGGGGACAAACCCTGATAGACACTATTGTCGACATTTTCCGCATTTAACACGCATTATTATTAAAATTGATTCGCTCACTGCCGATTTGAGTAAAAAGTCTATCCAGCTACAACTATTAAAGCGTCAATCCTGGTTAGGTTTACTTTTCAATAGTGATAATGCTTTTTCTGTGATCAAACAACAAGGCATTCAGTCTTTTTCTAATCAGGTCGTTTCCATAGATGCTGAGATTGAAGATATTGATATTTATGCGATTAAATTACGTTTGATTGATGGAAATGGTGCTTTCACAGAGCAGCGTTTTGTGTTTCTGGTGGGGGTTCCCTTTGCCCAGATTATGGTCAGTATTTCCGGTTTGTTATTAATGCTTCTTGTTTTTATTGTGATGAAACAAAGCCGGTCTAAACGGCAGCAACAAACATTTGATAAAACCTAGTTCCTGTTGGTTTCTATAGGCTGCGAGTCCTATATCTAGAGCGAGCTGACCTTTTTTGGGGTCGGCTTGATAGGTTCTGAACAGTCTATCCCACAAAGAAATGGAAAAGCCGTAGTTACTGTCGGTTTCTGATGGTACGGTTGAGTGATGGATGCGGTGAGTATCGGGGGTAATTAAAACCCAACGTAATAAGGCATCAATTTTTAGTGGAATATTAATATTACTGTGATTAAAGGTTGCCGTCGCGTTAAGAATAATTTCAAACGCGATGACCGCCACAGGATTGGCGCCGATGAGATAAATACAGAGCACTTTATAAGCCATTGAAAGCATAATTTCCAGCGGGTGAAAACGAACGCCTGTACTGGCATCAAATTCCAGATCAGTATGATGCACTTGATGCAAACGCCATAATAATTGCCATTTATGGCTGAGAACATGTTGCCCGTAGATGGCAAGGTCAAGAACTAATAAAGTGATAGCAATCGTTGCCCACAGAGGTAAAGTCAATTGGTTCAATAATCCCCAGGACTGTTCGGCAGTATGCACCGCCGCTAAATAAGCCAGTCCACCCAGGGTTACACGCATAAGCAACATGTTACAGAGTGCCAGACCTATATTGATGGGCCAGCGTTTTTTGCGGCTGATAGCTTGTGTTCTTCTCGGACTAAAATATTCCCAGCTAATCATTATCAGAAAAATGCCTAATGCGGCAGATACTCTAATCAGGTTTTCCATGGTTTTTCCTTTGCATCAAGTGTGCCCAGCCTTCCGGCGGGAGGTCCCCGGGAAATCAGGGTGATGTATATTGAGCATTACTTTTTATCCTGAACCAACAGTGATGGGGCTATGTGTACAATCTGGTTTTGCCGGCTGTGGCTGAAATACGGGGGGTAGAGAAGACAGTGTGCTTGCATTTTCATCGCCGTCAACAATATAGAATAAATAGTAAATTAACGCTAGCTTCTTGTTATTGATGCCCGTGTTATTGGCAAGTTTAGAGAAAGAAGCTGCGATAGAAAGTATCAGAAACCACCGCCATTGTCAGTCATCTTGAACTTGCAAAGCCCAGTATTCAGGCGGTGTCGTATTAAGGGCAGCTTAAACAGATGTTACAGGTGGTAGCTATTAGTCTGGCGCCACTTTCCCTGAAACCCCTGCGCCACCCATTTTTCTGGGCTAAATTCAGGATGGATTAATAAGGTGTTGAGGTGACTATCCCATAACATTTGTTACGAGTCATTTACTGCTTGCGATACAATTACTTCAGGGCATGTACAGTTGGAAACAAAATAAGGGGTCGATTGATTATCCAGCATTGTTGAACTGATCTTGTAAAAAAATACTCAAAATAGAGTAGCTTTAAATGGAGTCTGTGTTGATTAGAATATATCTGATTTTAGCCATTATTATTCTGGCTTTTGTTTTATTACGAAAATTTATAAAAACACCGCCGAATGTTATTTCTTTGCTATTGAAAAAAACAGGTTTATTTTTTCTCATTTTTACGGTCGTTCTTTTGGCAGTGTCGGGGCGATTAAACTGGGTGGTTCCTTTAATTGGTGTTTTGTTTGCCTTTAGCCTGAGAATGCTGCCCTGGGCTGCGCGTTTTATGCCACAGTTACACCGTTTATGGTTTGCATTTAGACAAAATAAATATCAGTCATCTTCAAGAGCGAGTGGCAAAAAATCAGGGACAATAACGATAGCAGAAGCGTATGAAATTTTAGGCCTCGATTCAACAGCATCGAAACAGCAAATAATTATGAGTCATCGACTTTTAATTCAGAAATTACATCCAGACCGTGGGGGCTCAGATTATCTTGCCGCCCAAATTAATCAGGCAAAAGAAGTATTGTTAAAAAATAAATGAAGGCATGCCGTTTACATGTTGAAACAAAGCATAGTGGATCGGCCAGGGCTGGTTTACTGCCCGGGCTGATGTGTGTCTGTGTGGTTCTTTATGTAGCCGGGTGTAGCTCCAGCAAGAATTATGCACCGGTACGCAGTTATCAGCAAAAATCGCTCAATAAGGCAAAATATTATGTGGCAGAGCAAGGGGATACATTATATTCCATCGGTTTCAGGTCAGGTGAAGGCTATCGGAGACTGGCGGATTGGAATAAAATTTCGCCGCCTTATTTATTGAAAACGGGACAGAGGATAAAATTATTCCAGCCTAAACAGAAACTTAGGAAAGGTGCCGGCGTATCAAGCAAGGTCCATAAAAGCAAAGAAAAGAAGCAAGATACAAAACACACCAGAACAATTTCAAACAAGCATAACATGTTGTTAAAGAGCAGTTGGCAATGGCCGCTAACAGGACGTGTGTTAAAAAGATTTTCTAAAAAATCCAATAGTGGAATTGATATTGCCGGAAGAATAGGACAAAAAGTAAGGTCTGCCGCTTCTGGCAGAGTTGTATACAGTGGGTCTGGTTTGGCGGGGTATGGTAATTTATTAATTATTAAGCATAATTCTTTGTACCTGAGTGCCTATGCTAATAATAGCCTGTTACTGGTGAAAGAAGGACAAACGGTAAAAAAAGGACAAGTCATTGCAAAAGTTGGTCGTGTTGGAGGGCAACAGGTTTCCTTACATTTTGAAATCAGAAAAAATGGAAAACCGGTCAATCCACTCCGTTATTTGCCAAAGAAATGATGGCGTAGCAAGCATAAGGTTTGTTGTTTCAAAGATAGAGACCGTTCAATCACCAATTTTATTGGTGAGGTGCGGATTGTCATAAATGTCTCCTTCTTATTGAGGGTAAGTAGGACAGAGGGTATATTTCTGGCTTAATAAAAACCTATGATAGGTTTTAGGCTCAGGCAAGAGCCCAAATGTAAAGAACTCTATAAAGCTAC
>JAPYOW010000048.1 GCA_029937975.1 Methylococcaceae bacterium
TGGAGGCTGCGGCCGGAATCGAACCGGCGTAGATGGCTTTGCAGGCCACTGCATAACCACTTTGCTACGCAGCCTTGAAGAAATAAATTAATGTAAATGAAAAAGCCGCGAAGTTCGCGGCTTTAAGAATTTATTGGAGCGGGAAACGAGATTCGAACTCGCGACCCCAACCTTGGCAAGGTTGTGCTCTACCAGCTGAGCTATTCCCGCAAATCAATTTATTCGAGTATTATAAAACATATTTAGAATATGTCAACCACTATCTCAGATTTATAGCAAAAGTCCAACCTTTTTGTCCCTTACAAGCTCCAGCAAGTATTTCTATTTCAGCTTGTAGCGAGGTTTTAAATACTTTTTGCACCTGTAGAACTTTTACTTTTGTACCCTCTGGCAAATGTTTACAATCACCCATACGATCTTTCTTATCTGTATCATCAAACGCAGCCAAAGAACCAGGAACTGCAACCAATCTAACTAATGCATCAGGGTCACCAGAGGTTTTGGGTGCATCTAACTCATAAGTACCGCCTATAGAAAGATCGACTACTTTAGTCTTTGCCATACTCTTTTCAGGGCCTCCGCCTCCGCTCATCATTGAAATGAGAATAACAACCACTACAGCACCGATAGCACCGAAGAAAACCTTAGGGTTAGATTCTTTTAATCCCAAGGCTTTTGAAACTACATTGGCAACAGCATTAGATGCTACTTCTGCTTTCTTACCTAACTCTGTTGTTTCATTCGAATTTTCATCATTACTCATTATTTTTTTTCCTCTTAATAAAAAGCTTATTTAATCCTATAAATATTAAGGTAAACTGACCGTTTATTTATTATTATAATTGAACCGCTAAAGGTACCATGCTGACAGAACTTTTCAAGTAATGATTTAGTTTAAACAATAAAAAAATAAAATTTTTATCATTTATTGAAAAAACCGGTAAACTCGAACCTACATCATTCTATGACTGCGTAAAATCCCCATCATACTAAATAAAATCACATCCTTTTTTCCTGGACTTTAATACGCCGACATTCAAATGCCAGCAAGCTAAACCAAGATTTTTCCTGCTACCAAGATGATAGGAAAAACTTCATCACGCATAAAAGCTTTTAATCCATTCGCATTTTTGTACCTGCAAGCAGCCTTCCCCTTCAAGTGAGTTCACGCACCACCACCCAATAGCCAATAGTGAAGTGCTGTTCAATTGCAACAACTCAATCCAGATTTTTTGTTCATACTCGCCCGTTGAAAAATCAGAGCAAATGAGCCGCAAATGAAGACAGTCTTCAATCGTCAAGAAATGCAGTTCGAGTAAAACTCACATATCCAGCCTTTTGCGCTGACCTTGTTAGCGGTTAAATTCTTCTAAAAAGCCATAAAACAAACGAATTGGCAAACTGAGGTTAGCACTAGGAAATGATGAAATCCATTGATTCACTACTACTTTCTCAAAAACGCTAACAACTCCTGGTTTATTTTCTGCTCAGGATTAATAAGCAAAAAGAACTCCTCACCATCGCTCTGATGATTAACCATGCATTAGAAGTAAAGCCTGAGCTATAGTTTATAGCGTATGTTTCCACTCTTTGCCTTACCTTCCTCCCTTTTTCATCATCATACCTTTCGATGGGTTATAACCAATTACTGCCACGGTCATAAAGATTACAAACGCGCAAAGAGTGTAGATGAAGGCATATTCATTGAATTCGCCATACAAGGCAAACCTTATTAATTCGACAGCTTGTGAAAAAGGATTGTAATGCGCCAACTGATGTAACCACACACTGGATTCTTTCATTTTCCATAATGGGTATAAGGCAGTCGACATAAAAAACATGGGGAAAATAATAAAGTTCATGACCCCTGCAAAATTCTCCAATTGTTTTATGAATGATGATAAGAGTAACCCCAAAGCACCCAACATCACACCTGAAAGCATTAAAGCAGGCAATAAGTATAAATAGCCTTGCCAGGGGGCTTCCACCTCATAACACCAGGCAATAGCAAGAAACACATACACTTGTAATATAGAAACGGCAACCCCGGCTATTAATTTACTCACCAACAAAAACCAGCGCGGTAAAGGACAGACCATGAGAATGCGCATACTGCCCATTTCTCTATCATAAACCATAGATAATGAACTCTGCATGCCGTTAAACAACTGAATCATCCCCACTAAACCCGGGGTAATATACACCTCGTAAAGAATATAGGTTTCATAAGGGGGACTAATCGCTACACCTAGAGTCGCTCTAAACCCTGCAGCAAAAATAAACAACCAGACTAAAGGACGAACCAATGCTGATACAAAACGCTCTCTTTGACGCACAAAACGCCACAATTCACGCCCAACTATGCCCTGCATGGCTCGCAAATAATGCAAACTGCTCATTCCCTATCATCCTGTGTTAACTGTTGAAATGCTTCATGAATTGACCGGGTGTTAGTTTTCCTGAGCACCTGCTCCAGGCTGCCAGTCTGTTTAATGCTACCTTGATGCAAAACCACCAGCTGATCCTGCGGGTATATTTCATCTACCAGATGCGTTGCCCAGAGTATAGCAAGGCCGTGCTCTGCCGCTAACGCATGCACATGCTCCACAATAGAATGTCGACTAGGAATATCCAGACCTACTGTCGGCTCATCCAGCAACAAGACTGCCGGCTTATGCAATAAAGCTCTGGCGATTTCCACACGCCGCCTATGTCCGCCATTAAGTTGTCGTATTCTTTCACCACGACGTTCATACATATTTAACCGCTCTAATTCCTCTTGAATGCGTTTTTTTGCTATTTTTCCACCGATTCCATGCAATGCCGTGTGATATCGCAAATTTTGCATGACCGTTAAATCCATATCTAAGGTTGTTTGCTGAAAAACCACACCTAATCTTGACAAGGCTTGCCCGGTGCGTTGCTTCACATCGAACCCGCACAATGTGATGCTACCCTGCCGGGTGTCATACAATCGGGTAATCAAGGAAAACAACGTGCTTTTACCTGCGCCATTAGGACCCAGAAGAATAGTGCACTGTGATGCGTTCACCGAAAAACTGACCTGATCTAGCGCCTTTTTTCTGGCATAGGAAAAACTTAAATTTTCAACAGTAAGTGCTGTCGCTTGCGTTAACGGCGAATTTTCTGGCTTGTTCATGGTTTTGATACAACGCCCCAGGGGAAACGCCCCACTGCGATTGACTTGGTTACTTTATGTCTTTCCAGATCAATAATTGAAATATCATTGCTTCGTCCATTCGTGCTGTATAAGCGTTTCTGGTCAGGTGAAAAAGCCAAATTCCAGACCCGCTGCCCCACTAACAAAAACTTCTCGACTTCAAATGTTTGTGCATTAATAACCGCCACCCGATTGGCAGGCCCAATAGCCACATAACCCCATCGTCTTTGCTTATCTATGACCACACCTACCGGTTGAATTTTATCAGCATTCACACCGGGGATATCAAGCCTGATGGTTTTAATAATCTGTTTGGTCTTTACATCCAGAATCATTAATGTCCCTGCCATCTCTGAAGTCACCCATAATTGGGTACTATCTGCCGTAAAACTGACTGCTCTAGGCCGTGGGTCGACTAATGTATTCTCGACAATGGTATGAGTTGCCGGGTCAATCCAGTGAATCATATTGGTCGTTTCTGAAGCACTGACCACCCATTGATTATCAGGACTCACAGCAATACCTTCTGGCTCAACGCCCACCTTAATCTGAGCAATTTCTTGTTGCTTGAACACATCGATGACGGTAACTAAATTATCATCCTCATTAGAGACATATAAGCGATCACCCTCAGGATTTAAGGCAAAGGTTTCCGGGTCTTCTCCTGAAGGAAGCTGAGCCACTTCAAGGTATGTCTCTGTATCAATCATTTTAACCGTATCATCATCACTGGTTGCCACGTACAAATACTTGTAATCAGGACTTAACGCTATACCTCTTGGGCGTTGCCCAATGTCTATCGTTTGCAATAGTTTTCCGGCAACAGGATCAACCACAGCCAGAGCATTATCTTTTTCCAGAGTAACAAAAACGGTTTCTGCTTGAGCTGAACCGCTCAAAATAAGTGCCATTAATAGTGGATATTTCATTTACTTTACTTTATCTAATAATTTTTGAAGCAATGTTTGCCAGTTGAAAACAGGCTTTTCCCCGTTTTCTTGCGGTTTAACAGAAGATTCATTGGTGATATTTTCCAACGGCTGACCACAGGCAGACTCTGCCTGGTCATAGCCTAATGTATCCAAAACTGTTTTTGAATGTAAAAAGCCCTCTATGGGGGCGACCGAGACCAGTGATCGAGCGGCGGCTAATAACACCGGTTGTCTTAATTGCCCATTCCAGGCACGAAACGATAACGGGTTGCCTTTATAGCCTTGTAAAGCAAAATCATCACTTAATAAATAATCTTTAATCGTTTGCATGTTATTTGACTGCGTTCTGACTGAAGCCTCTCCTATCGATCTCACCGCCAGATAAGTGCCATAATCCTGCTCTTCCATCCACCGTCCAGCCGCCGCTTTAAAACGATTTTGCATTTGCACACCGCCCCACTGTTCATGCGTTCTATGCCATGCAGAAGGCACTAAACCCTGAGTCCCCACAACAGGCCTGGGAATCCAGGTCCGGTAAGCAAGGTATTCGCCAAACAAACCTTGTTCATCAGCAACAACCAGCACATCATAATCCACCCCTTGCGTAAACACGGGCACATCAGACTGTGCTGTTCTCCTGGCATCATAAGTATGTGTCCATTGCTTATCGCCAACAATTTTCATTCCAAAGCGTTTTGCTGCTCGCCTAATGGCATGCACATAAGACTGATCCTCCTGGCGGAGTCCGGAAACAACAAACCAATGTCTCCATTTCTTTTTAAGCAGATATTGTGCAAGTGCATCGGCTCTCATGGCTCTACTGGGCAACATATGCAGGACATTATCCCGGCATTGACTATTTCTTAATGAATCATCCGTGGTGCTTGCATCAAAAATTAATTTATCCTGATTTTCCTGCAGATCAGCCAGTCGTGTTAAATTTTCCACCGATAAATTAGCAATAATAAAAACGGTGTCATCAAGCAGTTGCTGTTTATATGCCTCAATCACATCCTCATCAACCGGCACTATAATCTTCTTTAACTGGAATCGTTGCTGGGTAAATTGTCCGGTCGTATTGTTATCTGTAATGGCAAGTTCAGTCCCGGCCAAACCTTTTTGCGGAATAAAAACATCCAGATTGGATAATGCGGCAGGGATCTTCTTTTCTTGAGTAATATAAGCCACTTTTATCAATTGCAGCTCTGCAGAATAGGCTGAACTTGTTAAACAACACAAAACAAGTAAGATCTCAGGTTTTAGCCGGTAAAGCATTAATTTTATTTTCTTATGCATCATAAAACAGGTTCCCCCTGAATAATGACAGATTGATTCCGTCCGGTTTCTTTGGCTTGGTACAAGGCCTTATCGGCTTGCTTAATAATAGCATCCATCAAACTCCCTTTGGTTTTTGTATTCAGTTTGAATTTTTCTTTCCTTTGCAGAGAATCACGATCTTTGTTTGACAAATGCAGGGGGAATTCCGCTATTCCTATGCTAAGGGTCACCGCAACAGGGTCACCTGCTCCACTTTTTATAACTAAAGATTCAATGCTTTGCCTAATCCGTTCGGCAGCACAATCCGCTTCAACAGCATGGGTGTGGGGTAATAAAATGACAAATTCCTCCCCACCATAACGAATCGCATCATAATCACGAAAACATTCTGCCACTTTGATTAACACTTCATCTCCGAACACATGTCCATGTCGATCATTGATGTTTTTAAAATGATCGATATCCATGACCAGAATGGAAAAATAACAATTTGAATCACGGTAGCAGCGATCAATTTCTCTACTGCCTATACGTTCAAAAGCCTTTCTGTTATACAGATTCGTTAACTGATCAATAAGCGAACGATTAATTTGTTGCCGAATATAATGCGGCTTTATAATATACGCATCATCATGAAACGAGCCCAACCATTGATGAAGTAGCAAGGTGTTTTTCACCTTATAGGCATTCAGATGGAAATATCCCGGTGTTCCCTGTGGATCTGATATGTGCAGTTGTTCACATTTTATAGGATGTGATTTAACATAGTAAAATGCTTTTTCAGGAAATTCCACCACCAGTGTGTCAATGATCTCTGGGCTAGTCGGATGTGTTAAAAAAGCCTCAGAAAAATCATCCAGAATAAAGTCTTTCTGGGGTCGTAGCGCTTGCTGCTCTAATAACTGAATCTGAGTGATTTTATCTATACCCAGCAAATAAGGCTGCTGACTCTCTTCAAAAGAACCAACTAAATAAAACTTAGCACTTCTGATAACCAACCCAAAAGGATTGAATACTACGGGCTCTGGTTTTTCCTGATATTTTATTTTCAGTTGCCGGGTCTTTAACAAAGCACTTTTAATGACTTGAGCAACCGCGTTCTCTTTATCCACATTATAATCTTCAATAACGCCTTTCCAGTGAGATTGAATTGAAATCTTATTTTCCCATTCCAATAAAATACCGGGTGTCGTCACGGGGTGATTTTGTTCAGCCTTGCCTCCAGCCTTCAAAGCGTCCATCACTTCCTGAGGAAAAACATGGGGGAAATACTTGAGAGCAAAATGAATAACAAATGCTTCAGCAGTGTCCTGATTCATAAATACGCTTAAAATAATAGCAAGTCAGTGCGGCCTATTATATTTGTTTTACGAAATTCCAAAGCACAAATTTCACAGCTTATTTTAACCCTTGCATAAAACAGAAAATCTAGCTTTTGTTAGCCGTGTATAATTTATCAAGAAGTATTCACTGAATGAAAAAATATTGCCTGAGTGGCTTTTTACTCACCCCTAATTAATGACGCCTAAAAAAAACCTACAACAGCCCCTGGATTTCAAGCAACTTAAGAAATTACGCACCGCACTGGCCATTTCGCAAGGCAGCAAACTGTTATCTACCTTACGGGAGGAATCAGAAGCCACAGTCTCTCATGACCAAAGTAAACGCGTGACCTATCTGACGAAACTGTTTTCCCGTATCCATCGTGAAATTTTCCATGACTGGAAGAAACAAGCGACTGTTGACCATCGCCCCGGGGTAATGCCTTCAGCTAGTAGGCGTAAAGAATTTCGCTTGACCATTGAAAAACTGGTTCTGGATGACAGCAATAAAGAATCCGCCATTTTTGATAATAATGGTTTTGTTATCAAAACAGACAATATTGCCAACAGACTGGCTGATTTTTATCATGCCATGCGCCGCGTCAGACCTTTTTCATACGGTAATAGCATCACTTTAGATTTCTTTATGACGGCCCTGGGGAAATTACCTGCATTCAAGGCTGTTTACGAGCATAGTATTGATTTCAGGCGACTGGATAAAAATGATACGCTCGCACTACATGATCCCCATAGTGGTTTTCGATCAATAGCGAGTGCTTTTGAACACGCACTGGATCCTAGTCATAATAAAAGCCTGCAAAACCAAAGTAATGAATATGGACAATGGCCAGAAAATAAAGTCTTTGTCTCGGGGGTTCCTTTCCTCTCTCACACCACTGAACAAGGAACCCTTTGCCTGGTACTGGTGAATGGAGGTCTGGTTCCGCTCAATGCGATTAAAGATAAAATTTTTATCGCAGGCAAACAACTTTCGGATAACCCGGTGAATGCTCTGCAACATATTATCGGCTATTTACCCAACACCGAAGCGTTGAGAGTGGCAGATAAAACAGATATTGATGGCATCGAACTGCTTACCGACAAAACGCCCCCTTTATTCTGTCTAGATATCAATATCTTAACCAGTCTACGCTCACCCAGCCACACAGAACTACTGGAATTACTTGAACAATGCGAAGGTGATGAAGAAGACCTCATTTTTACACTCGCTAATAATCATGCGTTAAAACTCAAACTAATAACTGCCGCTAAGGACGAAGAAAGACTGATCCGCTCGATAGAAATCGCCTTTACCCGTCTGAGTATCATCAGTGAAAAATTAGATCTTGCCTTGGCAAATATTTTCCAAGGCAAAACCCCCGCTACGCATCCTAAACTCTTTATGAGTATGGGCGGTGCTGGCGCAGGAAAAACAGCGGTTGAAGAAATTGCTGAGGCACATTGCGGGAATAACTTTGCTATTGCTTCTCTGGATGAATTTCGAAAAATCAGTGACCTGTATACGGTGTTAACAGCAGCGAATCATCATAGCGACGATTACGTCTATGTTGAACCTTTTGCCAAACGACTAAGACAAATGGTGGCAGACCATGCCAGAAAAACACGTATTAATCTACTTTATGATGGTACCTCCATCCCTTATTACCCGCGTTATTTTGAGCTAGTAGAACAGTTTAAAGCCTCTGGTTTTCAGACTCAGATCACGGCAGTTGATGCCTTTTTAATCAAACCAGAAGGCCGTGAAAATGAATTAATCAGGTCGGCGGTGATTGACAGTGTAAAAATGCGTTTCCAGCAAACCGGCAGAGCTTTGCCCTGGGTCATAACAGTTGATAAGCATATCCGTGCTCCAATGGAATTTTTAACGGCGCTTGAACACCCGACTCTGGAAAAAATATCGTTGTTTGCCAATGATGGCGAAATAGATAAACATTATCTGGTAGCAGAAAGTTTTGCTTTGACCGAATTAGAAGTACAAAACCTGCATCACCATCAATTATCAGGCTCGCTGGCCGAATATTTAACGATTATCATTAAAAACCGTGATGACTCAGTATTAAAAATACTGGCTGCGGATAATGCTCTGGAAATGGATAAATTGATCCGCAGAAATCCCGCTTTTACCGAACAGAATGTCGCTTATCAGATATACAATAGTCGATATGGTAACCGTGTGTTAGTGATTTACAACACCCGGAGAATGGTCGATTTCATCGAAAAAAGGCAATTAAACCCGAATGCTTCTGGCGAAACCGGGCTATTACATAAACCAGAATCACTGGCATTTGATGTGGATCCTTTTGCAACACACCCCTGGATAAAACGATTACAGGGGGGCTCCACCCCCTCATAACACAAACATGTCATGCTCTTTGCATTACCGGAAACAATAATCTCTGTTATTACCGGGACTACAGGGCATTGTTTAAAAAGTGACAGTATCTGATATACCAGTCACTTCATTAAGAGGGCTGGGTAACTGGGTGCATCACCGGAGTTAGCACATGGGGACAGCTGAGTTCTAAGCAAGCAAGGTTAACCGTAGCTTAGGTCAAGATGATATTTCCTGCACCTTGCCATCGACGGCAAGAAAAACAATATCGGCCAACCCTCTAAAAATGCCATGTTCGATGACACCCGGCATACTGTTCAATATAAAGTCTATTTCGTCACTGTCCTGTTCCGCATTAAAGACCATATCCAAAACCAGACTACCGTAGGAAGTTACCGCTAAACCCTTGTCCGTTTCACGCAATTGCCCTCGTCCACCTAGCTGCTCAAGTCCTTGCTGAACCATCTGCCAGGCAAACGGCATGACTTCAACAGGAATCGGAAAGCGGGCACCGATACGCTCCACCATTTTACTTTGGTCAACCAATACTAAAAATTGATCACAAGCTCTGGCTAACAACTTTTCCTTAACCAGGTCAGAACCCTGACCTTTTAACAAGGTATTATCAGCGGTCACTTCATCGGCACCATCAACATATAAATCCAGATGGGTCACATGTTCAATACCGACAAGGGGAATAGCAAGAGCTTGCGCTTTACGCATACTGACGACAGAACTGGATACAGCGGTAATTTGCAAATTTTCTTCTGCACGACGCCTGGCCAGCTCTGCAATAAAATAATCAGCCGTGGACCCGGTACCTAAGCCCACCAGCATGCCGTTTTCAACCCGTTGAGCCGCGTGAATGGCGACACGTTGTTTATCATTCATGCGTAATCTCCGCCTCCAAGGTTTAGAAAACAGTCATTAGTTACCAAGCTTTACGCCCCTCTGTAGACCAATTGCTGCACTCTTTCTAAAACGGCCTGCGCATGTCCGACATGATTAACGCCATAATAAGCTTCAACGATGGCTCCTTCGGTATTTATAATAAAAGTGGATCTAAGAATAGCCATTTTTTTCACACCATTCTTTTCTTTTTCTTGCCAGACACCATAACTTTCACATATTTCACCGCTTTCATCCGCCAGTAAATCCAGCTTTAAACCAAACTTTTTAATGAAATCGGCATGACTTTGGCATGAATCCTTACTCACGCCAATAACCGCCGTCGACAGCTGAGCAAACTCTGTCGCCAATGCCGTAAAGTCGTTGGCTTCTATGGTACAGCCGGGAGTATCGTCTTTGGGATAAAAATACAGAACAACATTCTTATTAGCTGTACACGATGACAGTGTCACCTCTTGTTCTGCCTGGTTTAAAGAGTTAAATTCTGGTGCAATTTGATTTTTTTCTAACATGGAAGACCCCTTTTATTATTGTTTTTGAAACGCATGAAAAAGCAAAGGAAAAACCATCAAAAATGACATCTCGATTATCACTGAAAACAACTAAAAAATAAACATTAATTTTTAAGGTATGCCATGCCAATACTTTATCAAAAAGTACTTAAGCTATAAACTGTGCTGAAAGCTGTGAGTCTACCTAGGACTTCAGGCCGCAATTTTGTAGGCACAGGCATGAACTAAAACCCACACTCGCGCAGGAAAACTATCGATAACTCACCGTAACCACCTGCTCTGACAGTAAGTTTTTTAAGCGTAAAATCAATTCATCAGTGGGATATATACGCCAATCATCGCCTAATTGCAGAGATGTTTTTGCTTCCTCATTACAATACGCAATTTGAATAGGACAATTCCCCCCTTTAAACGCTTGTAATATTTCTTTCAATTGCTCTATAAAAATGCGGCCATGATCTGCATTGTCGGTTTTTTCCCAATCCAGCACTATAGCACGGGCAAAATACTCACGCGCCTGTTCAAAGGTGTATATTTTGTCTGCCGTTAACCTTAATCCACCCGAAAAATCATCAATCGCCAGCCCGCCTTCAACCACTAACAAGGCATCTTTAATAAACAGCTCCCGATACTTTTCATAAGTTTTGCTGAATGCCGCTACTTCCAGTCTGCCCGTTTTATCATCCAGAGTTGCAAAGCCCATCATCGTTCCTTTCTTGGTTTGGCGCGTGCGCATTTCCACAACCAGCCCAGCCACCCTGCCTTCCATTTTGGATTTAGACCGTTCTGCGTCAGCAATTAAGGATGCAATACAAGCATGCCTGATATGCTTCAGTTCACTTTCGTACTGGTCGATAGGGTGCCCGGTCAGGTACATCCCCAAGGTTATTTTTTCAGCCTCTAGACGTTCCTTTTCTGTCCAAGGTTCAACCGATGTGCTGTACGTTTCTGTCGCATCATTTGCATCTACTTGTATCGCCAAACCAAACAGGTCATTTTGTCCGGTCTGGTGCATTTTGCCGTGTTGCTCTGCCACTTTCATCGCGGTGGGTAATTCAGCTAAATGCGCCGCCCTATTATCATTAATACGGTCAAAGGCACCGGCTTTTATCAAGGCCTCCAGTACCCGTTTATTAACTTTGCGTAATTCAACCCGTTTACATAAATCGTAAAGACCTATGAATGCGCCATTGGCAGCTCTTTCCTTTAACAAACCTTCAATGGCAGCCTCACCCACACCTTTAATTGCGCCGATGCCATAAAGAATCTCATTCTCATCATTAACGGTAAATTTGAAATACGAAGTATTGATATCTGGCGGATGCAAGATGAGCTCCATATCCTCGCATTCTTCTTTCAGGATAACGACTTTATCAGTATTATCCATATCTGACGACATCACGGCAGCCATAAATGCCGAAGGATAATGTCTTTTAAGCCAGGCTGTTTGATAGGCTACCAGCGCATAAGCCGCTGAATGTGATTTATTAAAACCATAACCGGCAAACTTTTCCATCAAGTCGAAGACATAAGTCGCAATGGATTCATCTATCTGGTTTGCAATAGCCCCTTCGGTAAAAATAGTCCGTTGCTTAGCCATTTCTTCCGGTTTTTTCTTACCCATGGCGCGCCGTAACATATCGGCCCCTCCCAAAGTATAACCGGCTAACTCCCGGGCAATTTGCATCACTTGTTCTTGATATAAAATGACGCCATTGGTCGGATTTAAAATGGGTTCCAGTAGGGGATGAGCATACTCGGCTTTTGCACCATGTTTTACCTTAATGTAATCATCCACCATCCCAGATTCCAGAGGTCCGGGTCTAAACAAGGCAACCAGAGCGATGATGTCATCAAAACAATCCGGTTTTAATTTGCGGATCAGGTCTTTCATCCCCCGCGATTCTAATTGAAAGACCGCGGTAGTCTGACATTTTTCAAATATCTGGTAGGTTTCACGATCATCCCGAGGAATCTGGGTAATATCCACTAACGCTTTACCGGCCTGCTCATTTTTAGTATTGATAGTGGTAATGGCCCAATCAATAATAGTCAGTGTGCGTAAACCCAGAAAATCAAACTTGACCAGACCCACCGCTTCGACATCATCCTTATCAAACTGAGTGACTAAGTTGTTGCCCTCCTCATCACAATAAAGTGCTGAAAAATCGGTCAGTTTGGTGGGAGAAATAACGACCCCACCCGCATGTTTGCCCGCATTCCTAGATATTCCTTCTAATGAAAGCGCCATATCTATCAAAGCCTTTACTTCATCTTCCGTATCATAGCGACGCTTCAGATCTGGACTTTCCTGTAGGGCTTTGGTTAAGGTCATCCCAATGTCAAAGGGTACCAATTTAGCCAGGCCATCAACAAAGCCATAGGAAAATGATAAAACGCGCCCTACATCACGAATCACCGCTTTTGCGGCCATAGAACCATAAGTGATAATTTGTGACACCCGGTCTCTGCCGTAGTGTCTGGCCACATAATCTATCACCTCATCCCGTCGATCCATACAAAAATCAATATCAAAATCAGGCATGGAAACCCGTTCCGGATTAAGAAATCGCTCAAATAATAAATCAAATTCAATAGGGTCAAGATCCGTGATGTTCAGCGAATAAGCGACTAGAGAACCCGCCCCGGAACCCCGGCCGGGTCCCACAGGGATAGCATTATTCTTGGCCCATTGAATAAAGTCAGCAACAATCATGAAATAACCGGGAAAACCCATCTGGGTGATGACGCCCAGCTCCAGATCTAATCTATCGGCATAGGCTTTCAGGTTTTCTTCATCACTGCCCGTCCCGGTGGCAGGATATTGTTGCAAACGTTTCTGCAAACCTTTTTTTGACGCTTCAATAAAGAACTCATCCAGCGTCATCCCTGCCGGAACGGGGAAATCAGGTAAATAATTTTTGCCTAAGGTAAGCTTCACATTACAACGTTTGGCAATTTCTACCGTATTCTCTAAAGCTTCAGGAATATCTGCAAACAATTCCAGCATTTCCTCTTGACTGCGTAAATACTGTTGATTGGTGTAGTTTTTAGGACGACGACCATCATCCAACACATAGCCCTGATTAATACAAACCCGGACTTCATGCGAGTCAAAATTGGCTTTATTGATAAACCTGACATTATTCGTCGCCACGACAGGCAACGCTAATCGAGTGGCAAGCTCAACAACTGCGTTAATGTAGAGTTCTTCATCCGGTTTCCCGATCCGCTGGATTTCCAAAAAGAAATTCTGCCCAAATAACTCCAGCCAGTCCTTGGCACAGTGTTCAGCCAGTTCAGTATTCTCCGCTACTATTGCCCTACCAATATCTCCTTCGAGTGCACCCGACAAAGCAATCAAGCCCTGATGATTATCTGCTAACCATGCTTTAGTCAACATAGGAACACCTTGATGCTGACCTTGCTGGTAAGCTTTGGAAATGAGTTCAGTCAAGGTGGTATAGCCCGTTTGATTCTGGGCAATCAGGGTAAGACAAAAAGGCTTGGCCGGTTCATCGGGATTGAAAATAGCAACATCAGAGCCCACAATCGCTTTGAGACCCCGTGCTTGTGTGGCCCGATAAAACTTGACTAAAGAGAACAGGTTGGACTGCTCAGTCAAGGCAACAGCTGGCATGTTCATGTCAGCAATATGCTTGACCAGTTGCTTTAATTTTACAGTTCCATCAACTAAGGAATATTCAGAATGAACGCGTAAATGGATGAACTCTGGTTTCATGAAGGGGATTGTTTAGGATTAAAAACTAATATCGATTAAACCGCCAGCCATCAAAAAAGCACGATGGGTAAAGATATTGCAACTTAACCAGCATATTGCCGGTTTTTAGCTGACTGCCAATTGTTTTCTTACCGGTGAAAATGATGTTCTATGCTGTTCTGTCACACCCAGACATTGTAGCCTTTGCAAATGCAACTTCGTGGGATAGCCTTTATGTTTTGCAAATTCATAGCCAGGATAAAGCGCATCCAGAGTGGTCATTTCATTATCCCGTGCCACTTTCGCTAATATAGATGCGGCTGAAATTTCGGCTATTTTGGAATCACCTTGCACAATGGTTTCTCCAGGACAGCAAATATCGGGATAAAAAGTACCGTCCACCTGCACCCAGTCAGGTCTTAGTGAAAGTTGCATATAGGCGCGGCGCATTGCCAACAAGGTGGCCTGTAATATATTAAGCTGATCAATCTCGCAAGGTTCTGCACGCCCAATCGCCCATGCTTTTGATTTTTTCTTGATTTCGAAGGCGTACTCTTGCCGTTTTTTAGCCGTCAGCTTTTTGGAATCGCTTAAGCCAATGATGGCTTGGTCCGCATCTAGAATAACAGCCGCAGCAATAACCGGGCCGACGATACAACCCCTTCCGACTTCATCAATACCCGCGATGATTTGAGTATCTATCGCTGAATACCGCGTGTCACATTACGTAAAAAGCTAACCATATTAGATAACTCCTTAGTTTCACCGGCCAAATCTTCCATTTCCTCTATGGCATCTTCCAGGCGCAAATTATTTTTGTACAGAATTTTATAGGCTTTCCTGATTTGTCTCACTGTTTCGGGGGAAATACCATTGCGCTCCATCCCGACAGAGTTTATACCATGAGGTCGCGTCGGGCGCCCTCCTACCATGACAAACGGTGGAATATCCTGAGTAATAGCACTGCCCATTGCAGAAAAACTATAACTGCCAATTTGAGCAAATTGATGCACCAGAGTAAACCCGCCTAAAATCGCATGATCCCCCATATGTACATGACCGGCTATAGAAGCCCCATTGGCCATAATGACATGATCGCCAATAATACAGTCATGGGCAACATGGGTATAAGCCATAAAAAGGTTATCACTGCCGACCCGTGTAAGCCCATGATCCTGAACTGTCCCTCGGTGCATGGTAGTAAATTCACGGATGATATTTCTGTCACCGATATCAAGTCGTGTCACTTCATCCGCATATTTTTTATCCTGTGGATCTTCACCAATAGAAGTAAACTGATAAATTCGGTTATCCTTTCCTATGTTGGTCGGGCCTTTAATCACCACATGGGGACCAATGACCGTCCCTGTATCTATTTGTACTTCGGGGCCAATAATCGAAAAAGGGCCAATAGAAACATCATCGGCAATTTCCGCGTTTAAATCTACAATCGCTCTCGAGTCTATCAACTTAACCTACCACTGCTGCGCACATGATGTTGGCACTAGCAACTAATTTACCATCCACTTCCGCGCGACATTCAAATGACCATAAATGACGTTTACTTTTAACAAAAATGGCTTCTAATATTAATTGATCGCCGGGGCCGACCTGCTTTTTAAAACGTGCCTTATCTACACTGGCTAAAAAATAAGTAGTATCGCTACCAAACTGATCATCTGATTGTGCTGTGAGTAAAGCAGTAGCCTGAGCCATGGCTTCAATCATCAAGACACCAGGAAAAATCGGGTTTGTAGGAAAATGACCTTGAAAAAAAGGCTCGTTAAAAGTCACATTTTTCACTGCGGATAAACGTACACCAGGTTCACATTCAAGTACTTTATCGATCAATAAGAACGGATATCTATGTGGTAAAATCTGTTGAATTTGCAGTATATCTAATTGCCCTGTCATTTACTTAGCCATTTGTTTTGATTAGAAAGATTGTAATGAATAGAACTTATGAACAATGGAACGATTCAGTCAGCGACACAATTGAATGACACCACTTTGAAACAGACCCGATGCGGATAAAAACCCTGTCTGTTTTGCCAGCAGACGGGATAACGCGAATACCCCGTCCAGGTTTTGCTGCTGAGTACTACGGGTTCTGTCCTGTCTACCCTGTTAACTTAAAACACACCCTGACAACACGCTTTTGTTAATCCGATAAAGCAGATAATTTTTCCTGTACCTGATTTGTGACATCAACTTGTTGACTGGCAAAAATAACACCATCAGTAAGCAATAAATCAAATTTTTCATCTTTAGCCAAGGCTTTAATCGCTTCCATAATACGCCGTTGTAATTTAGTTAATTCTTCATTACGTCGCATATTGAAATCCTCTTTAAATTCTTGCTGAGATCGTTTTGCGTCTCTTTTTTTAGCAATAATATCTTTTTCCAGTCTCCGGCGTTCTGACTCGCTCATCACGGCGGCGTCACGCGATAATTTTTCTTCTAATTTTTTTATTTCTTTGCCCTGAGACACTAGATGCTTATCACGGGGAGAAAATTCTTTTTCCAGACGTTTTTTCGCCTTTTCAGCTTGGGGCGCTTTTTCTAGCACTTTTGCAACATTAACAAATCCAATTTTCAGCTCTGCATAACTCACATTGGCTACCAGCAACAGCATTAAAAATAAAGAAATTCTTTTTTTCATCGTCAAATTCATCTCACGTCAGTCATCAAATATTCAGGGG
>JAPYOW010000124.1 GCA_029937975.1 Methylococcaceae bacterium
TAAGGATGTGAATCAAACGGATAAACTCTGGTTCAGCAATGGACTGGGGTTTTTTATTGTCTGTAGGAAAGTCGAATAAGGCTCAGGTCTTGTTTTTTGCAGTGATAATATTGCGCCTTGTTAAGCTTATGGGCGCTCTATCGACAGGGTATATTGATGGGCTGAGTCATCAACAGATTAAGATATCCCGCAACCATTGAATAGTTTGTAAAGCCGGCGGTCCCTTAAGGGGGGAGGCGACATTCATCAAAAGGAATAAAGGGGTAATGAAGGGATGGAGCACGGGATGACGCATTTAAAGCCTGTCATTGCGCCTAATATGAAGAAATTATTAAATAATAGAATTGCCACTCACCAACATGAAGAGGTCTCTTTAATTCGTAAAAATGGGGAACAAGTTTTGTACTTATTCTCTGCTTCACATCAATTACCTGGTATTAAACGCCAATTAAGTCTTGATACTACCAATTTGGCAGCTGCTTTTGCCTTAAATCAACCCAATATTTTTCAAGAAAAATTAAATTATGCGGGAGAAGTAGTTTTATTTCATAGCTCTGTTTTAAGTAAGCTTTCCTGGGTTGTCATCCACAGTACTAATAAAGATTTTGCTTTATCTGAATCCAACGCTCATGCACATGCTTTATACACAGGATTAATCCTTTTGTTTTTTACTATTCTTGCTTTAATTGGTTTTGTTTGGCGACAAGCAACAAGCCAAAAATATAAAGCACAATTAAATGCTATGGAAAAGATTAATATTGAGTTATATAAAAATAACAAAATTTTAAATCTGATTACTGATAATTTAAGTGACTATGTAATGTTAGTTGATAGTAACCATACATTAGTTTATGCAAACAAATCGTTATCCAATATGTTTGGTATACCGAGTAATCACTTGATAGGTCAAAGTATTCAGGGCTTGCTTAAAAATAGTACAGCGAGACCGCTTCAAAATGTTGTTGATTCTAAACAATCAGAAAATCAGTTATTTATACTCGATGATATTAATAACACAGTGTTACAAACTTGCCGAATCCCTTTGTTAAACTCAGATGAAGGCCTTTCAATGATTGTAGCTTCTGATATTTCTTCTACTTTAAAATATGAGTATCAAAAAGAAAAAACAATGCAGCAGGCGGTTATAATGCTAACAAAGGTATTAGAGAAACATGATGATTATTCCGCTGAGCATTCTGCCCGTGTTAAACAAGTTGCTGTTAAAATAGGACAAGCCTTATTGTTAAATAAAACAGAATTGTTTAACTTGGAACTTTCTGCAAGTTTAATCAACATTGGTAAGTTTGATATTCCATGTGAAATTTTACAAAAAACAGATAAGTTAACAGACCAGGAACAATTAATTGTTAGGGAGCATATTTCTCACGCGATTAAAATGCTGGAAGGAATCAATATAGATAATCAGATTATTCAAGCTATTTCCCAATCATGTGAACGTTTAGATGGTACAGGGTACCCTAGACAACTTGCACAAGATGAAATCATCCCATTGGCCAGGATTTTAGCTATTGCCAATGCATTTGTTGCTATGACCAATCCTCGTCCATGGCGAACAAGCATGTCACAGGCAACGGTTTTTGATTTATTGATTAATGATCAGGGTTATGACAAAAAGGTTGTCCTGGCTTTATATAGCCATATTGAGAATAATGGGGATATTAAATTCAAGTGTTCTTATGCTGAAAATCAGGCAAACAGTGCGCTAGCGTAGTGATGAATTTTAGTCCGCGGTAGGCGACAGGGAAATTTACAATCTGACGCGTGCCATTGCACGCTCAGAGTTTAGCCAGGTAATGCTGTACTGGCTTAATCCTGTGTTTGTTACTTAAACAGTAAGGCCATAAGTCTTGGTTTTAACTCAGATGGCAATGCATACAGCACAGCTTTTATTATCCTTATCACTATGAGATATTGTTATTTAAAAGTTATGCTACTTCGGTAGAAATAAACCTCTGCTCTGTTGCTTCCAGCACCAAACAAGTTAGTCGCCCTGAATGATAAGCTCCTGTGTCAATACCAATACGGTTATTTCTTACGACGGGTTCTTTTGTTATCGAGTGTCCGTGTACAATTATTTTTCCATGAAATAATTCATTTTCTAAAAAGTCTTCTCGAATCCATAATAAATCTTGTTCTTTTTGACGAACTAATGGAACTTTTGGCTTTACGCCGGCATGTGCAAAATAATAGCCGCCCTTTTCATAACAGACTTTCATCTGTTGAAAAAATTGCACATGATTATTGGGTATTTTCTGTTTAAATTCCTTTCTGATTTCATTTATAACGCCAGCATGGGGAATACCCTGTATCTGAACTCCATAACTAGTTAATGTTGATAATCCCCCGAAACTAAACCAGGCACCAGCCCTTTGACTGTTAGTCGAAAATAAGAATTCTAATAACACCTGTTCGTGATTGCCCATTAAATAAACAGATTGAAACAATGGAAAGGGGTTGGATAATAAATAGTCAATGACTTCTTTTGACTGTGGACCCCGATCAATATAATCCCCTATGTAAACGACTGTTACAGGGTGTGAATAATGCTTTGAATCTTCTAAAATAAGGGCGTGCAACGCTTGCAACAAATCATATCGTCCATGAATATCTCCAATACAATACAGCCTTTGCTTATCTGGCAAGCCCGGTTCTGACGTTTTTATGGCTGCTTCTTGGTGTAAAAATAATCGCGTAATTAAATTTTTCAACATATCTTTAAGTTATTTAACAAACATCAGGGATCAGTTGCATTATATCTTTTTTATAAAAAACACTCAGGAAAGCGACGTTTTTTTAAGCCAGTTACAAAGTAAGATTTATAGCTTGTTAGCCAATAGGGAGATGGCAATCTAGAGCAGCACTGGCAAGAATTTACGACAGTAC
>JAPYOW010000125.1 GCA_029937975.1 Methylococcaceae bacterium
CTATCTAACAGTGATGAGTTATTTCTTATCCAGATACCAGGTGCCATCATCGTTTAATAAATTTCGGGCTAACCAATCTTTAATAGTGGACTGGTCTTGTTGGAAACAGCGAGGACAAACCAGAGTACTCTCCTGTCCAGATTCGACTTGTTCTAACCATGCGGTCCATTTGGTGATATTGTCTGCAGAGAAACGTTCGTCATCTGGAGAACCTAATGCATAAAGTGTTTCCGGTAAAACTCTGCCCTTCACTTTCATGCGACCGAGGGGTCTTGTTTTTAAGCCGGATAATGCCACTGCATCTAAAAAATCACCGGCAATAATGATGTCGGTATTGAATAAGCGGGTTAAACTTTCAATACGTGCGGCAAGATTTAAAGGGTCTCCTAAAATACCCAGTTTTTGGGTGGCTTTTTCGGGGCCTAAATTTCCCATCACGACATTACCGACGGTGATACCAATACCGGCATCAATAATGTTATCAATACGGCTTAATATGTCAGCGTCTATTTTTTCTTTATATCTTTGATGAATGCTGGCAAAAAACTGTTGTTGTAACTCGTGTAATTCAATAGCACCGTTGAGTGCTTTTTGATACATTGCCACGGGGTCTTCATGGTTTATATCTGCCCAGTAGTAACAGACCAGATCTCCAACATAAGCTTCTAAAATACCCGCATATTTTTTGTGTAATACTAGCGAAGTGGCGTCAAGATAATCATTCATGAGTTCCAGAATTAAATTGGGTTCTTTTAACAACCCCGTGACTGTTGTATACCCGGCTAAGTCACTCATCAATACCACAGCATGACAACGTCGGCTTTTGAAAGACTCATTAATGTTTAATGCCATCAACATGCGATGAAGTTGTTCGGGGATATATTGGTCTGTTATCTTTTTTTCTTTGAACCCTACAAATAAATGAATGGCAACGAGTTGTCCTGCCCCTACAAAATAAATAGACAGGGTGGAAAATACGGGCCAAAGTTGCATGACTGGGTTTAAGAAACAAAATAGGCTCAGAAGGATAAACAGGCTCAGACCTAATAGCCATAAAAGGGCTTGCCTCAAGAATATGCCGGCTATTATGCTGATAATGGCGGTCATGACATACAATCCTATCCTTACCGAATAAGGCGGGGGCTGGGGACTGTCCTGATTAATGATGGTTTCAATGGCATCAATTAAAAATTGTGAGCCAGGTGTCATTAACGACGGACCCCAGAGTGCAGTTGTCATTGCTGTCACCTCTAAATCGGTCGCTTCATCGGGTGCTGTGGTTTGAATAATGACCACTTTGTCCTTGAGTAAGGCAGCCGCTTGTAGCGCAAGGGTCGGATCACAGGAGGCTAGCGAACTGACCGGTATGATAAGTCTGGCGCCTTGTGTGTTGATGGCATAAGCGGGGTGACTAAGGCGTATTCGGCGGCAGGGGTATTGGCTGTCACAGAGTTCATCCGTGGTTTTATCTGCATAAAGCGCCATTGATTTTGATGATTGGCTGAATTTAACTAATTGATGAACGGCGTGGTCTTTGCTTAAGTCTAGCCATCTTGCTATCGGTGTATCCATAGTGACTAAGCGATCACTGACAATAATGCCTTCCGCAGGGATTGCATCAGCGGCTTCCCAGTCAAACAGCAAAAACTCAGGTTCACCATTATCATCCAGGTAGGGTGCAATACGGAAATATGGAATTGTATTTGCATCCATCTTTAAGGGGGCATTGCCTAGTTCACTGTTATTGACCTGGCATTGATTGGTATTGATTGCTGAACATTTGGGGTTGGACCAGCGGACAGAGCCATCAGTTTCAATACATTGGGCATAGGGCATTCGTCCTTCCTGGTTTTTTGATATTCTTGCATCCAGGAATACGCCTTTTACTCCTGCTGAAATGAGTCGTTCTGTGGCTTTTGCAAATAAGGGAAGTGCTTGTTTTCTCCCCACGCTGTAAGGTACATCATCATCAAGCACTACAATGGCTGAATGTTTCCATGCGGTTCTATGTTGAAAAACCAGCGCTGAATCATGAACCCAGTAATCCAATCGATTGCCAAAAACAGTGTCAATAATCACCCCTGTTAATAGTGCACTACAGCCACATAAAATCAGCGTGGTTTTTTTTATAGCTGTTAAGTTGAGCACTGTTGAGGGAGCTAGAAAGTACTGCTAAAAGTGGTTTTTTGAGAGAGCGGAGGGTAAGTAAATGTGTTGATCACCATTTTGACACATTCCGACAAAGAGTTGTTTTGAAGTCCTGAGGGTGAGGTAATGATGATTTTATTCGCAGCATTTTGTTCAACATCCCAACTGATTTTAGTGACTTCCGTGTGCTGATTCAGTGCTTTACACAACTGAAGGTCTGAACGGATTGCTGCCAGTATTTGTTGCTTATTGCTGGCTTTTTGAGTGTTTTTAGCGTTATTGAAAGAATTTAAACCACGCATTTTAACTGATGTTGTTCTTTCAACTTTTCCGGATTTTTTATGCGCTGCTTTAGTCATCGATAAAATACAATAAAGGCCTTTTTGTTCACCATGACTCCCATTACAGGCTAATTTTTTGTTAGTCCAGCCCGAACAATTGTTTAATTGAGTCTGGTCTAGGAACGGGCTTTCCTGAGTGTCTGAAAATTCAATTTGTAAGCTGTATTCTGTCCGGTTTTGACAAATTAACTGAAAGCCGGCAGTGCTTTGCTTTGGGGTATTCGATGTTAACCAAAGTCTGCCTTTAGGGGATAAGTCAAAAATGGAGCCTGAAGACACATCAGGAAGTTTTGAGCATGCATTTTTTAGTATGTTTATTCCTGAGCTTCTATTGATTTGCAATTGTAATATGCCACATTCAGTGGCATTGATAGGGGAGCTGGATAATAGTAAAAAACTGATTACACAGATAAA
>JAPYOW010000049.1 GCA_029937975.1 Methylococcaceae bacterium
CCGGTTTTATTAGAACATTACAGCTAGCCGCTGTGATAAGTTCCCGTTTTTTGCCATTGAATATGTATTTTTTAACGCATTTTTTCAGCAGTAACTGGCAAAATTTACTTCATTTTAATTACCATGATGTGTAATAATCTGCTTTGGCTTGACGATATTAAAAGTAGAACATGGATAAAGATTTATTAAGAATAGTTATTATTGCAATTGGCGGAATAGTTATTTTAGGCATGATTTTATGGAGTGTCATAAGAAATAAAAGACCCCAGCGGAGTTTTGATTTTTATGATGAAGGGAACCCTTTTGATAATGTCGATAGCTCTTTGGTCATCAACACAGAGAATGATGATTTTGATGTGGTTCCTTTAGGGTCTGCGCTTGATGAGGTAGCCATAGAACCAAGTGCCGTTGCGACGGGGGAACAAACGCATGACTTTGTTATCCCCGAAATCATTCAGTTCAGCATTATTGCGGAAACGGACAAGGGCTTTAATGGAAAAAAACTGGCGGATGCTTTTGAGCTAGTGGGTCTGCGATATGGCAGCATGAAGGTGTTTGAGCGAATCGATGAAAAAAACAGGGTGGATTATGCGGTTGCAAGCATGATTGAGCCCGGTACTTTCCCTGATGCAGATTTTGAACTTTATGATTTTCCTGGTCTGGTGTTTTTTCTACAACCCAATGAAGTGGATAAGCCATTAAGCGTATTTAACGAGTTAATTGAGACCATGGGGCGGATAGAAAATCAGCTGAAGGGGGTTATTCTGGATCATAACAGGCAGCCCTTAACTGAAAAGACGCTGCAACAGTTTCGGATGAATTTAAAGAATTGATTCGGGTTTATTCCCTCATTGGCCATTTTTGTTAGGTACAATCTCAAATATACGGGCATTGCTTGGCAGTTAGGCGCCTCACTTATGCATTTTCAGGTAGGTGATAGATGTGCGTCTTGATTTCACCTTCTGGATAAAGTAATAACACTCTGTACCCAGGTGTTTTGTCATCCAGTGCATATTCTGTACTCAACGGTTTAAATTGAAAACAGGTCGATGGCATACCTAATATCAGTTGATTATTGCTTTGCATTTCCAGTTCTTGATGAATGTGTCCACCAGTGATGGCTTTGACTTGTGGATATTGTTTGAGCAAGTTCAATAGTTCATCATTATTTTCAATCATCATACTATCCATCCAGAGACTTTGCGTCGGTATACAATGATGATGAATAGCGACCAAGGTATTCAATTCAGGATATCGGCTTAATGTTTCAGTTAAAAAAGTGAATTCATTTGCGGCTAAATACCCCCCTGGAGAACCTGTTTTTTTACTGTTTAAACAGATGGTTTGCCAATGTGGAAATAGGATGTGTTTATTGCAATTGATTGTTTTACTGTTAATGTATTGTTGCATTAAACTGAGATCATCATGATTGCCAGGTAAACAAATACTGCGGGTTTGATATTTTTGCAGTGCGGCAAATAGTCTTTGATAACTGGACTGACAAGGTTCTTGTGCCAGATCGCCTGTGACTAGAATTAAATCTGCTTTGCCATGTTGTTCATAGGCATGTTTCAAAACCTGTTGCAATGACTGCGTTGTGTTTATGCCAGACAGCGTTGCCTCCGGATCTTCCAGAAGATGACAATCACTGATTTGTAATATGAATAATGGCGTGTTCAATGGGCTGATATGTTTTTACAAAGTACCTTGGAATTTCTTTTGTAATTATAAAACTGTTTGCGTTGTTTCGGTAAGCTGTTAATTTCGCTGGTTTCAAAACCACGTTCTATAAACCAGTGCATGGCTTGGGTTGATAAAACAAAAAGGCTGTGTAGTTTAAGTGCTTTGGCTTTGGTTTCCAGATGCTTAAGCAGTCTATTGCCACGGTCGGATTTTTGGTAATCTGGATGGACTGCAAGACAGGCAATTTCAGCGGATTGTTTATCATGCATTATATGTAAAGCCGTGCAAGCAATGATGAGGCCATCGCGTTCAAGCACACTATAATCGTTAATTTCTATTTCCAGTTTTTCTCTTGAACGCTTAACCAATAATCCCATTTGTTCCAAAGGTTTTATTAATTCCAGTATACCGGCAATATCATTTAAGGTGGCTGGGCGAATTTCTTCATAGGGACTTGAGCTAATTAAAGTCCCCGTGCCATCCCGAGTAAAGAGTTCCAGTAATAAGGCGCCATCTGTTTTCCGCTGAATAAGATGAACGCGTTGTACCCCTTGTTGACAGCTTTGTAGCGCAGCGTTGAGAGACTGTGCTTGTTCTGTACTGAGATCTTGTTGTAGAAAGGTTTTTAGCTCGTCGGTGGTCATTTGCTGAATCAATTGCTGATCGGCTAAGCAGTCATGCTCCGTCAGCAAAATGAGTTTTTCAGCGTCTAAAGCAATAGCGACTTCAGTGGCTACTTGTTCAGCGGCCAGGTTGAAAATTTCGCCGCTGGGTGAATAACCGATAGGGGAGATTAACACCACATTGTCATGTTCTAACTGTTGATGAATAGCGGCGTGTTCAATACGTCTGACTTTCCCGGTATGTTTATAATCAATACCATCAAGGATACCTAATGGTTTTGCTATCACAAAGTTGCCTGAAGATACTTTGATTTTGGCGCCTGCCATGGGCGAGTTAGCCAATCCCATCGACAGTAATGCTTCAATCTCTATGCGAACCAGTCCGGCTGCTTCTTTAACGCATTGCATGGCCTGGTCATCTGTAATTCTCAGGTTCTGATGAAATTCAGAAGTGATATTTTGTTGTTTAAGGCGTTGGTTAATTTGCGGGCGAATGCCATGAACCAAGACCAGACGTATGCCTAAACTTTTTAGCAGTGAGAAATCATGGATCAGGTTGTCGCAATCATCCATAACGGTTTCGCCATTAAAGAATATGACGAAGGTTTTATTGCGATGTGCATGGATATAGGGGGATGAGTCTCTAAACCAGTTTACAAAGTGGGCGGGTGGCTGGGGCATAAGAGATGGGTCAGTCTTTTTTATGGTGGATGGTCAGCTAAGGCTGCGTTATACCCGGTGAAGTTCTGCGGCCACAAACCACATTTCCACATGCAGGCGTGGGAATGCGGTTAAAGTGCAGCTTATTTTAGTGATCAGTAACGGCACCCAAGGATGCCGAACTTACCAGTTTTGCATATTTTGATAAAACTCCTCGGGTATATCTGGCTTTGGGTTGTTGCCATTGTTTCATGCGTTCTGCAATAACCTCATCATCGACATGTAAGGTTAATTGTTTGTTGTCAGCATCAATGGTAATTTTATCACCATTTTCAACAATAGCCAGAGCACCCCCGACAAATGCTTCCGGGGTAATATGACCCACAACAAAACCATGTGTTCCACCTGAAAATCGGCCGTCTGTGATTAAGGCGACATCTTGTCCCAGTCCTTTACCCATCACGGCAGAGGTAGGGGAGAGCATTTCTCTCATGCCGGGGCCGCCTTTAGGGCCTTCATAGCGAATGACGATGACATCACCTTTAACGATATCACCCTTAAGAATGCTTTGTAGTGCCTGTTCTTCTGCTTCGAATACTTTAGCAGTCCCATTGAAGACCAAGCCTTCTTTACCTGTGACTTTGGCTACTGAACCTTCAATGGCCAGATTGCCATATAAAATAGCTAGGTGACTGTCTTTTTTAATCGGCTTATCTAAAGACCTGATGATATCCTGATCTGCTGGGTAAGGTTGAACATCAGCCAGGTTTTCAGCTAATGTTTTGCCGGTAACGGTTAAACACTCACCATGCAGTAAACCCTGGTCTAAAAGTATTTTCATTAGCGGTTGTATGCCGCCGATTTCAATGAGCTCAGCCATTTGGTAGCGGCCACTGGGTTTTAAATCTGCCAGCATAGGCACATGAGCACCAATACGCGTAAAATCATCTAATGTGATGTCAATATTGCTCGCGTAGGCCATGGCTAAGAGGTGTAATACGGCATTGGTAGAGCCACCCAGTGCGATGACGATAGTGATAGCATTTTCAAAGGCTTTCTGGGTCATGATATCACTCGGCTTGATATCATTTTTTAACAGTTCTAGAACGGCTGCTCCTGCACGTTCGCAATCCAGACGTTTATCTTCAGAAACAGCGGCTTGAGCTGAACTATTGGGTAGACTCATGCCTAATGCTTCAATGGCCGAGGCCATGGTATTTGCTGTGTACATACCGCCACAGGAGCCTGCACCGGGAATTGCTTTTTGTTCGATAGCTTCCAGTTCCTGATCATCAATTTTATTATTGGCTCTGGCACCGACGGCTTCAAAAACGGATACGACATCCAGTTTTTGTTTTTTATGACAGCCCGGCAGGATGGTTCCGCCATAAACAAAAATGCTGGGACGGTTTAAACGGGCTAATGCGATCATACAGCCGGGCATGTTTTTGTCACAGCCACCGATAGCAACTACACCATCGAAGCCCTGACAGCCAACGACTGTTTCTATAGAGTCGGCAATGACTTCACGGGAAACCAGAGAGTATTTCATGCCTTCAGTACCCATGGATATGCCATCGGAGATAGTGATGGTGTTAAATATAACGGCTTTACCTTGGGCAGCATCCACACCTTTAGCTGCATGATCGGCTAAATTATTGATGTGCATATTGCAGGGCGTGACCATGCTCCAGGTCGAGGCAATACCAACTTGTGGCTTTTTAAAATCTTCATTTTTAAAACCTACAGCATGTAACATCGCGCGACTGGGTGCGCGCTCCATTCCGTCAACCACTAAAGATGAAAAGGTGCGAGTGTTGTTGTCACCTGAATTAGCCATGTAAATTTTTCCTAGTTATATGTGTGTTTGTTGTTAAACGGGTATAAGAAGCATGAAATCTTGCTGGTGAAGTTGCTGTCTTTCATCGTGCACCAGCGGAGGGTTAAAACGTATCCCAGTTACTGGTTTTTCGTCGCCAGCTCAACTTAGGCAGTATGAAACCCAAAATAACACCAATTAGAGACAAAATGCCACCGTATAAAAACCAATCCTGATTGGTGCTGTCTTCGAGTGTCTGGTTTTGTCGCTTTACTTGCTGTAATTCCCGTTCTACCGAAATAACCCGCTCTTGCAATTGATCTCTCTGGTGTTTTAATTGCACAGCATTAGATGCTGTCAGGCGTAAGTCATGAAGGTCCTTGCTTAAAGTGTCGCGTTCTTTATTGAGAGATTGATTTGAGCTTAAAGTTTCGGTGTTATGGTTTTTTAATTGGCTTAGTTCGTGCTCGGTCTGGTCTACTGCTTGTTGTAGTATTTCGAGTTTTTTGTTTGCTTTGTTCAAAAACCAGCGGTTAATGGGTTGGTTCAGGGTAAATCTGCTTAATACATAGCCTTCTGTGCCGTCACTGGTTTGCACTTTGCTATAGCCATTTTCTTTATTGACACTGATTACGGTCAATGCAGTGCCGCTGGGCAACATTCTTAAAATTCTGCCCTTGTTGGATTCAATGCTTCTGAGGGTATATGTTGCGCTGTCAGTGATATAAATAGTTTGGGCCTGAGCAGATAGGCTAATTATCAACAAAGTAAGCAGTGCAGTTATTTTTTTCATAATTATACCTTTGATTTTATTGTTAAATCATTTAACAAAGCAAGAACTCAAGCAATGCCTTTTGGGCATGTAAGCGGTTTTCTGCTGCATCAAACACAACACTTTGCGGGCCATCTATTACTTCGGCTGAGACTTCTTCGCCGCGGTGAGCGGGAAGGCAATGCATAAACAGGGCGTCATTATTAGCTGCATTCATAGTGCTTTCAGTGACCTGATAATTTTTGAATGCAATCTCACGTTTTTTCTGTTCTTCCTCTTGTCCCATGCTTGCCCAGACGTCAGTCACAATCAGATCAGAATTTTCAGCAGCTTCTTCTGCAGAATTAAACATACAGATACGATCACCTGCGTCATCCACGATAGCCTGATTGGGTAGATAGCCTTCTGGACAGGCAATATTAAGCTTAAAGTTCAAGACCCGGGCGGCATTAATATAAGAATGACACATATTGTTGCCATCGCCAACCCAGGTGACGGTTTTGCCTGCAATGTCACCCCGGTGTTCAAAATAAGCCTGCATATCGGCTAATAATTGACAGGGGTGTAACAGTTCGGTTAATCCATTAATAACCGGTACTGAGGAATATTTTGCAAAGGTGGTGACCATGTCGTGAGAATACGTGCGTAACATGATGCAGTCAACCATGCTTGAAATCACTTTTGCACTGTCTTCCAGGGGTTCGCCTCGACCTAGCTGGGTGTCTCTGGGCGATAGAAAAAGCGCATGGCCTCCAAATTGGGTCATGCCTGCTTCAAAGGAAATGCGGGTCCGGGTCGATGATTTTTCAAATATCATGGCCAGTACTTGGCCTTTGAGGGGTTGAAAGTCTCGGTCTTTGTTGTTTTTTAATTCGCTAGCTCTACTGATTAAACCGCGAAATTCATCGCTAGTCAGATCTAGCAAACTAATAAAATGTCTAGGTTGCATTGTATTTTTATGTTGTAAATGCTCGGATGAGTTCTGCTAACTGCTCTGTTAAAAATTCAATCTGTTCGGAAGTAATAATCAGAGGCGGGAGTAAGCGTATGGTTTTTTCAGCAGTGACATTAATCAATAAACCTTGTTCCTGGGCCAGGCCTACTAATTCAGCACAAGGCATAGCAAGATCGATGCCGATCATGAGGCCTTTGTTTCTGATGTTAGACACCGCAGGGTTATCTTTTAACGCAGTGCGCAGTTGAGAACAAATTTGACTGCCTTTAGCTTCCACTTGTTCAATGATAGCTTCATGCCTTAATGTGTCCAGCACCGCGCTAGCTGTATGACAGGCTAAGGGGTTGCCGCCGAATGTAGAACCGTGTTTGCCAGCCGTTAATAAGGTGGACGCTTTGCCTCTGGCTAGGCAGGCACCAATAGGTACGCCATTACCTAGGCCTTTTGCCAGGGTGCAGACATCCGGTATTATCTGGTTATGTTGATAGGCGAATAGCTTGCCTGTTCGACCAATGCCGGTCTGGATTTCATCAAGTATCATTAGCAAATGATGGTCATCACAAATTTTGCGAACGTGATTGAGATAATCACGGGCAGGAATACGTACTCCCCCTTCACCCTGAACAGGTTCAAGCATAATGGCCACAATATTGCTGTTCAGTTTAATTGCCTGATGGATGGCTTCAACATCATCAAATGGGATATGTTGGAAGCCTTCGACTAACGGCGCGAAGCCATCCTGTATTTTGCTGTTTCCGGTGGCACTTAAAGTTGCTAATGTGCGACCATGAAAACTATTGTGCATCACTAAAATACAAGGATTGGTTATATTTTGTTGATGCCCGTACAGGCGGACTATTTTAATCGCCGCTTCATTGGCTTCGGCACCGGAGTTACAGAAAAAAACATTATCCATTCCACTGCTATTAATTAACTGCGTTGCTAATTTCTCCTGAGCAGCAACACCATAAAGGTTTGAGGTGTGGAGTAGTTTTTTACTTTGCTCACAGATAGCCTGATGAATGGCAGGGTGGCTATGGCCTAAATTGCAGACAGCAATACCTGAAAGGGCATCAAAATAACGTTTGTTATTTTGATCCCATAGCCAGACGCCTTCACCTCGATCAAAGGTGACGGGTAAACGGCCGTATGTGGGCATGATATGACTAGTCATTTCTATATAAGTGCTGGGTTAGAATGGTGCAATGAAAATAAAAACCTTCAATTATAGCGGGAACAGAAATTCAAGCAAGAAAATGTTGTCAAAAATTAGATTTTATTTTGTTTAATGAATAAAACTTGATAAAATTACTGGGTTATTATTTTTAGAGAGTGTCAGTAATGGATGTTATAGAAAGAATTAAAGATCAATTAGGAAGTCATCCTGTTGTTTTGTATATGAAAGGTTCGCCTGATTTTCCTCAATGTGGATTTTCAGCGCAGACAGTGCAGGTGCTAAAAGCATGTAATGCCAACTTCATGTATATTAATATTTTTGATGATCCGGAGGTGCGGGAAGCACTGAAAGCTTATTCAAATTGGCCGACTTACCCACAACTTTATATTAAAGGTGAGCTGGTAGGTGGCTGTGATATTATCATGGATCTCCACAGCAAAGGTGAGCTGCAAGGGCTGCTGGCTGCAGCTATGCCAGCAGAAAGCTAAACGCTGCTGTAAATTAAAAAACGGAAGGCGAAGTTTTGGCCTTCCGTTTTTAATCTTTATCTTCAGTCTGCAGTTTATCTTCCAGTTCTTCTAAGGCTTTCCAGCGATTAACTATCATACAAAACAGTTTTGCGGTTTGTTCCGCATCATAAATCGCTGAATGGGCTTTATCACTATCCCACTCTAATTTCGCTGCTTTAGCAATTTTAGCAAGCACTGTTTGTCGATAAACCAATCCCCCCAGAGTCGCGGTATCAAAACTACTAAAGGGGTGAAAAGGGCTGCGTTTAATATTCGTTCTTTCAATCGCCGCGTTTAAAAAATTAATATCAAATGCCGGGTTGTGACCGACTAGAATTGCACGTGAACAGGCATTGCGCTTAACAGCCTCTTTAATGGGTTTGAAAAGTTTTGCCAGTGCTGCCTTTTCATCAATAGCCATGCGAAAAGGATGGTAAGGGTCAATGCCGGTAAATTTCAGTGCAGCATCGTCCAGTTCCGAGTCTTTAAAAGGAATGATATTGCTGGCATGTGTTTCTGTGATTTGCAGCAGTCCCTGTGTATCTGGTTCTACAATGACCGCTGCAATTTCTAATAGCGGGTTTTTTTTAGCATTAAAACCTGCTGTTTCAATATCGATAATGACAGGGAGATAGCCTCTAAAACGTTGGCCTAATGGGTTGTGTTTTATTTCCATGGGTTTGTTGAAGTATTCAATGTGTTCGTTTGAATTTTATCAGGAAGACGGATGCCATAAGTTAGAGGCTTGCAGAATGAAGCTGAGTCCGCGCTACAGGTCTGATAATTGTAATCGTAGTGATATTGTGTGCGGGTATATTGCATGCCCATGTCTTGTTCAAAAGTAAGACAGCACTTTTTGGGTCGATTCAGCATGTAAAGTTGCCGTTCTATTATGTTGTTCACATAAAGCGCCTCTAAAACCTAAATAATCAGGTTTTAATGTCAAAAGTTCGGGTATATGCTTGCTCTTAAGCGATCCGGCTAAACCACAGAATAAACCTGCATTATTAGCTGTTTTGACAAATGTATGCAATTCACCGAAAGACATCAACTGGGGTAAAGTACCTGATGACTTATTCATGGTATCAAGCATGACCCCGGTAAAACCGTTTTGTTTTAACACCTCAATGATATGAAAATCCAGTTGCGTGTCAGCAAAAAGTACAGCAATGAGTTGATGGCCTTGTTGCGTCAAGAGTCTAAGTTTTGTCAGCGTCTCTTGCCAGTTACCGTCAGGAAATAGTCCGATTTTGATGTAGTCTACACCGGTTTCGGACATAGCTGAAACTGCGTCAAAGATTAAATCAGCTTGCATAGGCAAGTCACCTATCGTCGCACTTATCGGTTTTTGCTGATTAACCTTTTGTACAATCTGTTTAACCGTTGCTATGGACAATGCACCTAATGCACCTGATTTAGGCTGCTTAAGATCAATAATATCGACCGAGGTCTCTAGTATGAACTGGGCTTCTTCAAGGCTGTTAACGCTGGCTAGCATTTTAGTCATACTTGCGGTTGTTTTAATTGCTGATGATCAATGCTGGCCATTAGCCAGTCCCAGGCTTCCCGTTCTTTGGTTCCCGCTGTTTTGTCCAGGCCAATTCGAAGGTATTCAATTTCAGTGGCTATTTTTTCCGGAGGTAGCATGTGTAATCGGCTCACTAAAATAGCGGCTTCCAGTACTGAATATTGGGCTCGATTAAAACCCTGAAAGGGCGCATGGTTAACGCTATGAATAGCTTTAAAAAAGAGCTTGGGCCGGGTTTTATCATCTGCAATTTTGATCAGTTCAAGTTCCTTATGAGCCAGAGCAGCTGAGAGGTAATGCCCCTCAATTTTATGGGCTGGGGATAATGGCCAGTCACGTTTACCCGTTAAACAACCGGCAAAAATACGCACATCATCGCAATAATTAATGACCGCAGATTTTAACGCTAGAATGTTGGTAAGGGTAGTTGATGGTCGAAAGGGCAGAATAATGATCTCATCTTCTTGCACATGAATACCCATGGGGGCAATATGTGTTTTACCTTCCGCATTCTGTGTCGTAACAATAACTTCTTGTATCATTTGTTTTTTTGTAAGGTGGTTCCAGCCGGTTTAAAACTATGCAGGTCCACAGTTTGTTCGCTGTGCTCAGAGGCACAACCCCAGTTTAGAGGTTGATCCTGGTTAAAGCGTTTGCCGAGTTGCCAGGAAATTTCTGCACGTGCCAATTCTACTCCTAAATAGAAAGCATGACTGCCATCCTTGTCTACCTGCAATTTTGGGAAAAGGTCAAAAGGGTCCGTGGCGGTATGTATGCCATCACGATTATAGATATGAATACCGTCTGGGCTGGTCTGTATGCGGAAACTCGGATCCCTGATTTCGGCGGCAAAATCATTAATTTCCTCTTGTTGATAGGGGAATGGCGAGGGGTCATGGATGGTCATTAAACTGGCATCTATATGTTTAGGCAAAGTGCTGTTTTGCTGTGCGGCAAACATAATTCGCCGCGCATAGTCCGCTTCCTTAATGGCCCGGCAGGCATGTTGGCTGACTTGCGTCGCCAGGATATGGTTGATATTTAATTCAGAACACAGTCCCAGCAACAGGGTGTTCATGCCTGTGGTATCGGCATGGGTTAATTCAGTGATATTACCCACGCCGAGCATCATTTCCACTTCAGGGTATTGCTGTCGGAAATTATAATTACGGACGATAGATTCAGTAAAACCAAAATGAATAGGGTCTAGAATAGGGTCGACAATAAAAGGCTGGTTTTTAGCCTGTAACACCGAAATCGCATGCGTGAGTGATGTTAAGTCGCCATGTTTTTCAGGAATTAGAATGGGAATGCTATCGACTTCATCAGCAATCCAGATGCTTTTGTTGGTTAAACTCAGCAGATAGTCAGCCCCGGCTTTGCCACCTTTGAGCAAATCATCATCTTGCAAAGAGTCAATGCTCACGGTAAAAGCTTCTTGTTTCAGCGTGCGTATGATGTCTTCCATATGCGGAAAAGGGGTCTGCGGTAAGCAACCGATATCAATCACATTGGCCCCATTTTTTTTATAATAATGGGCGCGCTCGAGGACTTCATCGACGGTCAGATTAGGCGCATCCACGATTTCGGCAAAGATTTTGACTTTATAATTGGATAAATCGATTTTATGCGATGCTTGACCAAAAAATAAAGGTAAATCCTTGAGTTCCTCAGGACCTCGTTCGACAGGCAAACCCAGGGTTTTAGATAAGGCTGCAATATCCCCTCGGCAACGGCCAGGCAGAATGATTTTATCCGCATTGAAGGTGTCTTTTAGGCGGCGACTGATCATGTCAGTGGTCATTAACGCAGCAACTTTTACCCCTAACTGATGAATGGTATAGGTGAATTCGGTTGGCATCTGCTCTAAAATCATGCCCAATTGTTTTTCTGCCAGTTTTCCGGTCAAAAACAATAGATGTTCTGGTTTTTCTTTAATATTGGAATTCATGCCAGGGATTTTATGCGCTGTTTTACCGAGTCGATTAATTCATCGACACTTTCCACGACTTCGGTATATTCAAAGGTTTTTATTTTATCGGTGGCTTCAAGATCAATTTTACGGGGATAAACCATGACTTTGCCTCCCGGTGCCGTGGTTTCCATCTCGGGTGCTATATCACAAGGGTAGACAATACTGGGAACTCTGCATTTTCCAGCTTGCGAATATAAATTGGTAACCAGGGAATCGGCAATACCCAACACACATTTTGCAATAGTATTGGAGGTCGTCGGTGCCATCACAAAGGTATGATAATAGCCTTTGTAAAAATGTCCGACGGGAGGTGATGAGGCGGCCTTATCCCTATAAACAGGGTGTTTTTTACGCACATCTTTCAAATCAACACCATACATTTTAAGGACCTCTTCACCTGCTTGACTTAAATATATATCAACATTTTTCAGTGTGAGCAGGAATTCAAGACATTCTTCTATATAATGACCCGAACCGGTAATGGCCCAGGCAATTCTAGGTAGACTCATTTTTGACTGATGAATTTATGGAAAGTGGCATTATACCTGAAACTATTTTTAGAAAAGAAAGCATAGGCAAATTTAGTGTTCGATAGTGATAATAAACCCGTAATTATGGGGATTTTGAATGTGACTCCTGATAGTTTTTCTGATGGGGGGCAGTTTACTGACATAACAGCGGCTATCCAGCAGGCTAAGAGAATGATTGCGGAGGGGGTGAATATTATTGATATAGGCGGTGAATCCACCCGCCCAGGATCGGAATCTGTAAGTATTGATGAACAAATGTCACGTGTTTTACCTGTTATTTCAGCGATAAGAACAGAATTGTCGGAAACCGTTCGGATCAGCATTGATACCACCTCCAGTGAGGTGGCAAATGCGGCGCTCTGCGCGGGTGCTAATATCATCAATGATATATCTGCCGGTCAAAATGATCATAGTATGCTGACTTTAGCCTGTGAACATGATGTGCCTATTGTTTTAATGCATATGCAAGGAAGTCCTAAAACCATGCAGGATAATCCACATTATGTAGATGTAGTGGCCGAGGTGATTGCCGATTTAACACAGCGTATAGCCGAGGCCAGACACGCGGGGATTAAAAAACACAATATTATATTAGATCCCGGTATCGGTTTTGGTAAACGCAGGGATGATAATCTTAAGTTATTGGCGCATTTAGATGCCATCGTTAATCTCGGCTATCCTGTTTTATTAGGCACCAGCCGAAAGCGTTTTATGGGCAGTCTTTGTGCGGTTGCAGAACCGGCTGAATTAGTGATTGCAACGGCCGTAACGACGGCAGTAGGGGTCATGGCGGGCGTGCAATTATTCAGGGTTCATGATGTCCGCGAAAATCGACAAGCTGCTGACGTGGCCTGGGCTATAAATAATGTTACAGCCAGCACTGACTAGATTAGAGCAGGGCTTTCAATCATCCAGACTGACGCAAATTTTTGACCCCCTGTTAGCGCAAAAAAATATTGAATGCTGGGTTAAACGGGATGATCTTATTCATCCGGTGATTTCCGGCAACAAGTGGCGTAAATTAAAATACAGTCTGGATCATGCATTGCAGTTGCATAGCCATACTGTGCTCAGTATGGGAGGGGCATATTCCAATCATTTGCATGCCTTGGCCTACGCCTGTCAACAGCTGGGTCTGAACTCTATGGGCTTTATACGGGGAGAAAAACCCAAGCGTATAAACCCTACACTTGCAGATCTGCAGCAGTGGGGGATGGTATTACAGTATATATCCCGTGCAGAGTACCGGACCTTAAGGCAATATAAAGATCATCAGGCCTTGCCCGGTATCAAGACCGGTGAATATTGGTTGCCAGAAGGCGGTGCAACTGAACTGGCTTTAAAAGGTCTGGCGGAAATGGTGACTGAATTGGATACAGAATTTGATGTGATTTGTGTCCCTTGTGGCACAGGAACCACCTTGGCTGGAATCATCAACGCATGTCCTGAGAATACTGAAGTCTACGGGTTCTCAGCATTAAAAGGGGCAGGCTTTCTGCAAGAAGATGTTAAAAAATTACTGAACACTAGCCGTTTAAACACCCCGCGCTGGAACATACAGTTAGATTATCATTTTGGGGGGTTTGCAAAATGTAATCCGGCACTATTATTATTCATGCAGGATTTTGCCAACCGCCATGCGATAACACTAGAGCAGGTTTATACTGCAAAAATGTTTTATGGCTTGTTTGACTTGATTGCACAAGACCACTTTAGGCCTGGACAAAAGATTTTAGCTATTCATACTGGCGGACTTCAGGGTAACAGAGCATAAAAGTCTGTCATATCCTGCCCTCAAAATGGCCCAATAAACGGGCGGATAGGCCGCACTGTTAATGGTGCGGGTATGCTCAAGTAAGGTATTACTGGTCAGGACTGGAGGGGGTGGATTGTCGTTTCTCTGGGGTAAGCATTCAATCGTAATGTCAGGGTGAAGTGAAAACAGCTTGCCGATGAAGTCAGAGAATGACAGTGTATAGCTGTTAGCTGTGTTTTGATAGCAGGAGTGGCAGGAAGGTGAGTCCGCCGCTTGCTCGAACAAGTCCTTTAAAGCAGTGATTAAAGCGCGTATGGCATTTTTTTTTATGATTTTAATGAAATCGATGCCGTGATTGCTTAAATTTTCTATGGATTCTAGCTGCTTCATGGTAAAAATAACTGATATTGCATGATATTAGCATTCATTAAAATGACGGCCACAGACATTAAGCCATGGAAATTGACCAATTAGAAAACCCAGAATATTACATTAATCGCGAACTCAGTTTATTAGAATTTAATGTTCGTGTGTTGGCTCAGGCAAAAGATGAAACGATTCCTCTGCTAGAACGGTTGAAATATTTGTGTATTTCCTGTTCAAATCTAGATGAATTCTATGAAGTACGAGTTGCCAGTGTGTTACAAATGGAAAATATTGATCCGTTGACACTGTGTACAGATGGTTTGACGCCTTCTGAACAATTAGAACTGATAGGTGTTAGAGCGCATTTGCTGGTTGATGAACAGTATCAGGTGCTCAATGAATTACTGATTCCACAATTAAACCAAGAAAACATTCATTTCATAAGACGGGATAAATGGACGGAGGCCCAACGGAAATGGATAGAAACCTATTTTAATAAAGAATTATTACCCATTCTCACACCTGTGGGACTGGATTCAGCCCATCCCTTTCCACGCATTCTTAATAAAAGTTTAAATTTTATTATTTCTCTGACCGGCAAAGATGCTTTTGGTCGCAATAGTGGTAGAGCTATCCTACAAGTTCCTAGAGCATTACCCCACATTATTCAGTTGCCTGAGCAAGAAACGGATAGTGGTACCAATGATTTTGTTTTTTTATCTTCCATAATCCACGCCTTTGTTAATGAATTGTTTACAGGGATGACTATAAAAGGCTGTCACCAGTTTCGTGTTACCCGGAATAGTGATTTCTTTGTCGATGATGATGCCGTTGATGATCTGATGCATGCACTAGAAGGTGAATTAGTGATGCGTAATTATGGTGATGAAGTGCGTATGGAAATTGATGGGAATTGCCCGGAACAAACGGTGTTTTTCTTAAAAGAGCGTTTTATCATGAACGTGGATCGTGTTTTTCAAGCAAAAGGCCCGGTTAATCTCAGTCGATTACTTGAAATATATGACGTGATTGACCGCCCTGACCTTAAATTCACCCCTTTTAAGCCAAGTATTCCTAGTCAATTAGCCAGAAAGAAAAATATTTTTGATTCCATTAAGAAACAGGATATTTTTCTTCATCATCCCTATGAATCCTTTCGACCTGTTGTGGAGTTTATTCGACAGGCAGCGATTGACCCGCAGGTACTTGCGATTAAACAAACACTTTATAGAACAGGCGTTGATTCACCCGTTGTTGCCGCCCTGGTTAAGGCGGCAAGAGCCGGCAAAGAAGTGACTGTGGTGATCGAATTAAGGGCAAGGTTCGATGAAAAAGAAAATATAGATCTGGCTGCTAAGTTACAAGAAGCAGCTGTACATGTTGTGTATGGTGTGGTCGGCTATAAAACGCATGCCAAGATGTGTTTGATTTTAAAAAAAGAAGGGAAAACATTACGTAATTATGTGCATATAGGCACGGGTAATTATCATCCCCAGACGGCTAAGTTATATACTGATTATGGCCTGTTCACCTGTAATAAGGAAATGGGGGAAGATGTCCGGCGGGTTTTTGTGCAATTAACCAGTTTAGGGAAAATGACTAAATTACACAAATTGTTACAATCGCCTTTTACATTGCATAAAGGATTATTGGAAAAAATTGAAAGGGAGATAGAAAATAAACAAAGTGGCCGGGATGCACAAATAATTATTAAGGTGAATGCTGTTGATGAAGAGGAATTGATCAGAGCCTTATACAGAGCATCACAAGCTGGCGTGAAAATCAGTTTGGTTGTGCGGGGGGTCTGTTGTCTGCGGCCTGGCGTTGCGGGGTTATCCGAAAATATTGAAGTCCGTTCAATTATTGGCCGGTTTCTAGAGCACACCCGTATTTTTGCATTTTCTAACGATGGCGAATGGGAAGTTTATGCGGCCAGTGCGGATTTAATGAGTAGAAATATGTTCAGAAGGGTTGAAACGTGTTTTCCTATAGAACATAAAAAAGCTAAGGCTCGGGTACTCAAGGATTTAGCCGGTTATTTAAAAGATAATAGCCAAGCCTGGTTATTGCAGAGTAATGGACATTATATACAAGCCAGACCGGCCGAAGGAGAAGAGCCCTATTTGATTCAAACAGAACTTTTGCAATCTTTTCAGTCGTGATATTTTTCAGCGTCAGCCATAGTCCTTGTGGATCCGTGCCCTTGCGATGAGATCCACTGTTATGCATTTATTAATATGCCAAGCGATGATTCGGCGTGAAGATAAACCCCTCCAGCTTTCGGCTGTGTGCAACTAAGTGATGTCAGCTGCCCAGACTCTCACGACTGGCGAGCAACAACGCGTTGGCTCTACGATACAGATGCAACTGATTTACGGTAATTAAATGGTGCTGGCCGTGCTTTAATTTGCTCATACACGGTATGACAAATTGAAACGAAATTTTAAAGGAACGGTAACTCTAGC
>JAPYOW010000126.1 GCA_029937975.1 Methylococcaceae bacterium
TTATTAATGAATCCAATAAAGGCACTCGAACGTTTAGCTCATTTGCTTGAACATTGATGGCTCTAACATCTTTAGCTAAACAAGAACCACCAAATGCAAATGCTGGTTTCATATAATACGAGGATAGGTTAAGTTTTTTATCTAAACAAAAAATATCCATCACTTTTTGACCATCAATGCCGACTTCCTTGGCCAAGCAACCAATTTCATTGGCAAAGACCACCTTAGTTGCATGCCAGACATTATCCGCATATTTTACCATTTCAGCTTCTGTAATTCCCGTTAGAATTAGTGGATTTTCAAGTTTGTTGTAAAGTTCAGATACTAAACTACCAGAAATTTCATCACTATGACCAATAACTATTTTGGGTGGATTAAAAAAATCGAAAATAGAGGTGCTTTCCCGTAAAAACTCTGGATTAGAAACATAACCAAAATCTACACCTACTTTTTTTCCCGATATATGCTCAAGTATTGGTATGGCTACTTTTTTAGCCGTACCAGGCAAAACGGTGCTTCTCATCACAACCACATGAAATTTATCTTTCATTCTTATAACTGTGGCTATTTGAGTTAAAATATTCTCGACAAATCCTAGTTCTAAACCACCTATTTCCGTACTTGGTGTTCCTACGCAGATAATTGATATATCGGTATTGGTAACCGCTTGATGCACATCAGTTATAGCCTTAAGTCTTTTCTCATTAACTTGAGTTTGAATTAACTCATCCAGGCCAGGTTCATATAAAGGTGATTTTCCTTGATTTATAAAATCTATTTTATTTTTATCAATATCAACACCAATAATTTCATGCCCTTGACTTGCCAAACATGCACTATTTACTGCACCAACACAACCTAAACCAAAAACACTTATTTTCATAATTTTCTCTCATTAAGGTGTCCCGTTTCATTAGACCAGAACACTATAATCTTTATAGCAAATTGTTATTTTTAACTTATTTATTAATATTGCTAAGTTGACTTCATACTCAAGTCACCAATTAAAAGTTTCAATTGACGGCAATTGGAAAGCTTGTTGTAAAGCCTGTTGTGTATCAAATATTTGCTTTGAGATTTCCATTGAACGTTGGTGCGCTGAAGGAATAAGTGTCAAACTTGTCAACGAGTCCATTAATTTAAGCATGACTTTTAAACTACCTGATGCTTCCAATCGAGCAGAGGATATCACAAGCGCCAAGCCCTCCAACTTATTTTGTGCAGTCCCAACTCCTATAAAAGTTCTTTCACCAAAAATTTTCAATGAATTACCGTGGCCATTAAAAGCAAGTTTTCGATAAATTTTCATGGCTTCTCTATCACCGCTTTCATTTAAAGATTCTAACAATAAAGCAAGTTGATAGCCGGCATCTCCAACACCAGACTCAAAGGCTTGTCGATACCAATAAACAGCTTTCATAAGAGATGAACTTCCAAAGTATTTGCGATTACTTTGATAAAGTTCAGCTAATAAAAAAGCGGCTTTACCATCTGTTTTGGGTACAAATTTTTCATAGATATCTTTTGCAAAATTAATATTTCGAGTGACACCATCACCTCTTGCATGCATCCCAGCAATTTGTAGCTCTGCCAGTGCATATCCTTGCTCATATGCCTGATGATACCATTCTAATGCCTTTGAGAATGATTGTTCACGCCCAGTACCATATTGGTAAAGTTTTCCCACTCTGAATGTGGCCATTCCTAATCCCTGCGCCGCAAGATATTGATAAGTATTAATGGCTTTTTGAATATCTTGAGGGATGCCCAACCCTTCTAATTGCAGATCTGCAAGACGAATTAATGCTGGAGGATATTCTGCTTTTGCAGCTTTCTGGTACCATTTTACAATTGAAGAAGAGACAACATCACCTCGCATTTTTTTTTCATATAATCGAGCTAATTTATAGGTGGCAGGAATATTTCCTGAGCGCATAAGTTGACCAAACATTTCTGCAGCTTTAGAAATATTTCTTACTGCTGAACTGCCCTCTGAAAATAAATGTGCCATTTTCATTTTTGCAATTTGTGCCCCTTGCTCCAAACCTAATTGATATAACTCAATAGCATGAACTTCATCAAACTCTACATATTCACCTTCTTTATAAAGATCACCTAATTTAATACTCGCTGGCGCAAAATCATCATTTGAAAGATTACTTAAAATTTCCAATGCTGTATCAATATTTTTCTTAACACCTGTTCCATCTGTATAAAAATTTGCGACACGTAAACTTGCTGCTTTATGATTAGCTTTGTAGGCTTTAAAATAAAGTTCAATAGATTCTTCTGGAGGCTGTCCCTGTGCTGACACATCTTCTAGTAAGCGTGCGAGTTCATAAGCAGCAGATGCATCACCTAATGCGATGTACTTTCTAAAAACCACTATGGCCGCATCAACATCTTTTGTCAGCCCCAAGCCATAACCTGTTAGTCGAGCAAGTCTTAATTCAGCTCTGTCATATCCTTGCTGAAAAGCTAGATCATAAAAATTATAAGCCTGACTATAATCTAGCGGTTTAAAGTCCCCATCACGATACAAATCACCAATACGAACTGTAGCTGGTCCATAATTTTCCAATGATAAGTCTTCATAGATCTGAACAGCTTTAGCTACATCTTGAGGCATACCTATACCATTTAAATACAAATCAGCCATTCTTAACTTAGCAGGGCCATAACCTCCGCCAGCGGCTAGCGCATAAAGTTTTATTGATTCTTCTGAGGGCTCATTTTCATTAGAATTGCGTTCCTTAAGAGCAGCTAATTTATAAATTGCCATCAAACTTCCCGTATCTATTAATTGTTGCAAAAAGTTTTCTGCCTTCTCAACATCAACATCAACACCTAATCCC
>JAPYOW010000127.1 GCA_029937975.1 Methylococcaceae bacterium
TATTCTCAGCTTAGGATGGCGCTATCTAGCAATAACCCTTTAATCAAGCATCTAGGTGTAGCGTTACCCGTGCTATATTTCATTGTTAATTTTGGAGAAAGTTATTTATTAATCCATGCCAGTGGGTTGTTATTTGCTGTCATGAGTGCTTTTTTATATCGAAATTATGAATGGAAGCAAGTGTCTTAAGGGGTGTTGAGAAGGTTATCAATGAGAACCTTTCAAGTCAATACAGAGAATACTTGACGAGCTGGTGAGGGTCAAACATTGTATACCTTAAAAGGTTTAATGGCTTAAGGTGTAGGGTGTCAGCTGATTGCTGTTCAAGTTGGTTTGATACAGTGACAGATCTTGCTTTTTTAGGTAAAGTTTACCTGTATCTATACGCAAGGGGCTAGGGCTCATACACAAGTGATATTAACAGAATTATTGCATGGATTACCGAAAGTGTTCAGCAAGGTATGGCGGGTGGGGTTTATTATTTAAAGGAAAACGCCTAGGCGTTGAAGTTATAAAATTGCGGGTTATTTTCTCAATATTGCAATAGTGGGTAATACTGGAAAAGTAACTATAGAGGGGGTGACAGTTCATGGTATGGATGGTTATTAGCATAATTTGTTAAACATGTATTGCTAGACCAGAACTATGATTTTTTAGCTGAAAAATGTCATTTTTCCATGAAAGATAGCCTTTCTATGTCTACTTTTGATCTAAAAGATTATAAAGGCACTGTTTATGTGTTGAGTATGTCTAATAATCACGATGTATGGATGAGGCAGGCAGAAGTTTAGAGGCTGCTAACTGATTAAACAATGCACTTCGTATAAAGCAACTAATAAACACTTAAAGTAGCGGGAGATTTTTAAATCTGCTGTTTTATTATCAGGTTTTATGGGTATTGGTCTACCCCTTGGGATGCGCGGATAAACTCTTTATTTTGTAGGCGCTGCATTAGTCGCTGATAATTCTCATCATGTTTACTTTGGTCGTTTTGCTTATGCCAGTGGTGTAAAACAGCTGATGCAAAACGACCTTCTTTCCGTTTAATTCCATGATGAATTAAACGGATAACAAGATCAGAATCCTCATAGCCCCAACCCTCAAACGCCTCATCAAATCCATTGACAGACATAAAGTCTTTTTTAAACATGGCTAAATTACAGGTCATGGCTTTGTTCCAGCGTAATGGTTTGCGATATCTTAAAAATGCAAATGGGCTGTAAATAAGAGGGGTGATTCGATTGATATTACGTTGTAACCACTGAGAAATAAAGAAAACAGCTGATTGCTTATGCAAGGGGATTTGATTTTTCAACGCAATGGCGGTAAATGTTTGCGTTAGTAGAATGCGGTTGCCAGGTACAAAATAGCCGTGCTCTGCCAGTTGCCTGTGTCGGCTAACGAAGTTAGGAAAAACCACGCAATCACCATCTATAAAAATTAAATAGTCAGCACCAGATAAAGCAACGGCTTTATTGCGAATAGTTCCGGCCCTAAAACCCTGGTCTTGGTGGTATGCATGCTTGATAGGGATACTGCTTTGCTGAATAAAACGCTCAATTAAAGTTTGGGTTTCATTGCTGGAGCCATCGTTGGCAATGATGATTTCGAAATTTTTATCATCTTGAGAGAGTAGGCTAGTCAAGCACGAGGCTAGAACTTCTGGCCAATTATAAGTAGTAACAATAACTGATATTAAAGACATTAGTGTTTATGGTGCTTGTTTTGTAAATCTAAAAGTTTAAGGTATTTATAGTATGTACCTTCAGCATTTGATATGGCGAGCATCAACCCTTGAGAGCCATCTATGCATGATGCTTTAAGGAAATAAGTTTTAAAGAACGTCCAAAAACTTTTTGCAATAACCATGGGTAATGTGGTGGTTTTACCTTTGTTGAAAAGTTTTTTAGCGCCAAGAGAAGAATAGGTATTTACTTTATGCAGTACTTCTTCTGGGTTAACAAATGCTTCATGCAGAATCGGGTTTGTTAAAGTGTCAAGCTTTCCATTGACTATTACGCGTTCATGCACAAGGTCATCAGTAAATTGTCCTGCTTGGCGTTGAAATAAACGTAAAACATGATCAGGCCACCAGCCACCATGTTTCATTTGTCGGCCGCAATAACTGGAAAGGCGAGGAATATTATATCCTTGAATATGATCCTGCTGTATCGCATGTTGAATTTCTATTTTCAGCTCTTCGCTGATTTGTTCATCGGCATCAATAGATAAAACCCAATCGCCAGTAGCTTTATCCAAAGCACGTTGTTTTTGCGGGCCAAAACCTGGCCAGTCGGTTTCATAAACATGAGGTGTGAATTGTTTACAAATAGACACTGTATCATCAGTGCTACCAGAGTCTAAAACAATGATTTCATCGGCCCATGCAATTGACCTTATACAACGAGCGATATGTTGGGATTCGTTTTTGGTGATAATGATAGCACTAAGCATATTGAGAGTAGGCAGGTTGAAGAGCTGTAAGTGTTAAAATAGCATTCATGATTGTTTTGGATGCTTATGTATGTTGGAACAAGATTAATAAACGAGATGACTTTTCTATTGGATAAGATGTTCAGTCATATGCTCTGGCTAAGTCTGTGTCTGTCGCAGCCTATTTGAAGTCAAAGGACGCAATCTATTTTCTCTTGAATTAAAAAGATATTGTTAAGTATGTTGAGAGCCTGTAAGGGCTATCTTGACATAATAATTTATAGGCCAGACTTCCTTTGTAGATAATTTAAGCATAAGTATTATTTAAGGTCTATCTGACTATAGATTTCAACATGTTGTTCTGCCAATTCTAACCAGCTATTCGTTATATTTTCAACAGGAG
>JAPYOW010000050.1 GCA_029937975.1 Methylococcaceae bacterium
GATCAACAGCAGCTTGCTTTATTTTATGTGGATGTCTGTCTGCTGTTGCTTGTTGCTGAGGGTTTGCTGATGATAGTGTATGCAAGGCGTCAGCATGACTATGTTGAACAGTATCCGTTGCCAACACATTCGCGGCAAAGATGAAGACCGATAACAACCGCCACAAGAAGCTAAATTGACGATTGGCTGGCAACTGTTCAGATAGATAAGCGTTTTTATGGATGGACATGTTTAATCGGAAAAAGAGAAATTGTCAGGTTGGAATAATACATACAGAAGTTTTTCAGCATTATACTTCAACAGTAACGATACGGGGTATTGTGATCAGGTTTGATAAAATCAAAACAGTGTATAAGCAGACATCAAAGTTATACAATCCCCGGTTTTGTCTAGAGGACATCGCCGGGGAGCTGCAGTGATTTTATTAAATGTAGACAATCAATCTTGTGATTTGATAAGACTTGAATGGAAAGGGGAGTATGCTTTTAGCGTAGGCCCCTAGAAAAAACCTAAAGGATTAATGTCATAACTTACTAATATATTCTTAGTTTGCTGATAATGATCCAGCATCATTTTATGAGTTTCACGACCGACACCTGACTTTTTATAACCACCAAAGGCCGCATGAGCAGGATAATTGTGATAGCAATTGGTCCAGACGCGTCCGGCTTGAATGCCACGACCCATGCGATAGGCACGGTTCATGTCACGGGTCCAAAGACCGGCACCTAAACCAAATTCACTATCATTAGCAATTTCCAAGGCTTCAGCTTCATCTTTAAAAGTCGTTACAGAAATAAAGGGGCCAAAAATTTCTTCCTGAAAGATACGCATTTTGTTGTCGCCTTTCATGATGGTTGGTTGAATATAATAACCTGTTCCAAATTCACCTTCTAAGGTTTCAACTTCGCCACCGATTAAAACTTCTGCACCTTCAGCCCTACCAATGTCCATATAGCCCATGATTTTATCAAATTGCTGTTTCGAAGCCTGAGCGCCTACCATGGTTTCAGTATCGAGTGGATTTCCCCGTTTAATCTGGCTGACCCGTTCAATGACTTTGGCCATGAATACATCATAGATGGATTCTTGAACCAATAATCTGGAAGGGCAGGTGCACACTTCACCCTGATTAAAAAAGGCCAGAACCGCACCTTCTACACATTTACTGATAAACGCATCTTCTTGATCCATGATATCGGCAAAGTAGATATTGGGTGATTTGCCGCCTAACTCTACAGTGGATGGAATAATGTTCTCAGCCGCATATTTCATGATTTGTGAGCCGATAGGGGTTGAACCAGTAAATGCGATTTTTGCAATTCGTGTGCTGGATGCCAAAGCATGGCCGGCTTCTTTACCGTATCCATTCACAATATTCAAAACCCCGGCAGGTAACAAGTCTGCAATCACTTCCATTAGTATTAAAATGGAGGCCGGGGTTTGTTCTGCAGGCTTCATGATAATACAGTTGCCTGCGGCCAGTGCCGGTGCTATTTTCCAGCAGGCCATCAGTATTGGAAAATTCCAGGGAATGATTTGTCCCACCACACCTAAAGGTTCATGAAAATGATAAGCCACGGTGTTTTCGTCAATATCACCGATAGTACCTTCCTGAGCGCGAATACAGCCTGCAAAATAACGGAAGTGATCAGCCGATAAAGGGATATCGGCAGCCAGGGTTTCACGCACGCCTTTACCGTTATCCCAGGTTTCTGCTACGGCCAGTTTTTCCAGGTTTTCCTCAATACGGTCAGCGATTTTCAATAAGATATTTGAGCGTGCGGTGACGGATGTTTTTCCCCATGCTTCTTTGGCCGCATGGGCAGCATCTAATGCTAATTCAACATCTTTAAACGTTGAACGTGGAATTTCGCAAAAACTTTTGCCATTAATCGGGCTTATATTTTCAAAATATTCACCATCGACAGGTGCTACCCAGTTACCACCGATGAAATTCTCATAACGTGGTTTAAAGTTTACTTTACTGTCAGGTTGATTGGGTGCTGCATAAATCATTTGATAACTCCAATTGAAATGATTGTTCAAAAATAAGGTAAAAAAATGCCCTGTAAAGGTACTTTTTTAAAAAGGTTATGACGAATTACTTAGGGCAGAAGGTCTAATACTTCTGTAATTTCATCAAAAGGGATTGATGCTTTCTCATTAACGGTTTTAACAGCGTCTTCATTAACCGCCTCAAAAAGACAGGTGCAAGAAGAGTCGCCTGGATAAAAATTAGAGCGAATATATTTAACTTCTGTGCCTTCTTTTGTTAATTGATTACAGGTATCAATGGCGGCTTTTTGAGCGGCGCCCAGTTGATCCATAGTGATGCCGGGTAAGCTGCGTTTAACTGCGTAAGTTGTCATGTTAGACCTCGGTTGCTGTTGTGGGTAAGAATAGATAAGGTTACTTGGTTAATGCCTTCAAGCACTGACCTTTCAGAGTTTACTTTGCCAATGACTAATAATCCTTGCATGCTACTGGTTAAATAATGGGCTAATAAATGCAAGTCAAATTCTGTTGATAATTCGCCATTTTCCTTGGCTCTTAGTAAGGTGTTATAAAATCCTTTTTCAAGTGAACTTAGTAGACTAAGCACTTGTGCTTTAGTTTCTTCATCCCTCAAGCCGCGTTCAATGGCCGAGTTAGTCACTAAACAGCTGCGTAACTCTCCTGCGGTTAATAAATGTTCAACGAGTTGCGCAAAAAATAATTCAATGGAGGCGATAGCCGATGGCTTGCTTTCCAGTATTTCCAGTAATTTGTTAACAACGACAACGCCATAGCGCTGGAGTGATTTTAAAAAAAGCTGTTGTTTGCTGCCAAAGGCATTATATAAACTCCCTCGCTGAATGCCCATGGCGTTAATAAGGTCTTGCATGGAAGCGGCTTCATAACCTTTTGTCCAAAACACCTCAACGGCTTTGTCAATTGCTGCTTCTTCATTAAATGCTTTGGGGCGTGCCATAGAGAACCCAGATTAGTTTGCTGTCAGTAAGGGCCATCATATAAGTTTTGGAACGATCGGTCAATAATAATATAAGCCTCCCCCAAGGCTGAAAGAAAGGCTCAGTGGGCAAGCTAGGGGGGATTTATCGCCGGGGATTTTTGCCGGTCAAGCGATTCAGTGATGTTATTTTGAGGTACTATGGGCCTATCAGGAATGACTCAGTAGGACTTAAAATGAGAAAATATAAAGATTTAGGGCGGTTGCTAAGCGATGATAACGGCATGCTGGATAAAGCAAGGTTTACTGATTTATTAGCGGATGATTTGAACCGGGCTTGTTGTTCCATATATGGTGAAACCATTGATGAAGTCCTGGTTTTACTGGCCGAACTAAAAATTCAACCAGAGAGTATTCAGCATTCTTCTGGCTTATTTCAGCAAAATATTGAGTTTGTGATGGTAGGCGAGATCATCAATAATCAATACCCCGCATTAACCTATCGCGTAGATACCGGCACTTTTCAGTTTTATGGTCGATGTTCCACCATTCCTCAAATTTGTGGAGTCGATTTGTATCTGGATAAGAGTTATACCGAGAAAGTCGGTGACTGTGTTCGACAGAAGTTCATCCTGCCGGTGAATAAATTATTTAAAGCCGTCAGATAGCATTAATGGTAGGAATGCTATCTGGACTCAGCTTTACCGAGGGGTAAAGATAGGGGCTAGGGCAGCACTGAATGATCAGGGATCAGATGGCAAGGCGTAATTAAGAAAGTCACGTAATTCTTTCAGTGAGGCTATGGAAAATGTACCGGTAATCATGGAAATTTCTTTTGAAGAGCCTCTAGCTCTAAGGTCGATGAGCTCATTATTATCTTCAATATAAAGAAAATTATCGTCTAATTTGAATAAGGCTTCTTCAGGCATTATTTGTAGCGTGATGTATTCTTTAATTTCCTTGGACTCTGCATCTTTATGATCCCCGGTATGGATGGTAATTAATTTCCGGGTATAGGTGTTTTCATAGTCAGATCGGTAATTAGGGGCTTCAGTGTTTGGGTCTTGCTGATAAGAAGTGAGTGAATTTTCTGTTCCCAGTGTTTTATCTTTAGCGATCGCCTCTTCCAGTACCTTTTTATAAGGGCGTCTAATATTTAAAGCAAATTCAGTCGCATCTGTATCTTTATTGGTAGTCATTGAATTATCCCGGGTAGTCGCTTCAAGGGTGATAGTTTATTTATAAACTAATCATTTAATATCCTAGGTTTGCAGCATAATATACGGTGAATCCTGATGTGTTAAGTCGTTAACAGCAAGTAAGCCAACGGGGCTTATTGATGGGCTCTGTTTTTAATGATATTTTCCACTACCGTGGGATCAGCGAGGGTTGAAGTGTCGCCTAACTGTTCAGTTTCATTAGCGGCTACTTTTCTTAATATTCGCCGCATAATTTTACCTGAACGGGTTTTAGGCAGACCTGGCGCCCACTGAATGATATCAGGGCTGGCAATGGGACCGATTTCTTTACGAACCAATTGTATCAATTCTTTTTTCAGCTCATCACTGGCTACTATTCCTATATTTAAGGTGACATAGGCATAAATGCCCTGTCCTTTAATATCATGAGGATAACCCACCACCGCAGCTTCTGCCACATGTTCATGCAGCACTAGGGCACTTTCTACTTCAGCAGTGCCCATTCGATGCCCGGAGACATTAATGACATCATCAACACGGCCTGTTATCCAGTAGTAACCATCTTTATCGCGCTTGGCACCATCCCCCGCAAAGTAATAGCCGGGATAGCTGCTGAAATAAGTATCAATGAAACGTTGGTGATCACCATAAAGCGTACGCGCTTGTGAAGGCCAGGGATAATCAAAAACCAGAATGCCTTCGCATTCACCTTCTAGGAGCTTGCCTTCATTATCTACAATTTTAGGATTAATACCAAAGAAGGGTAGGGTTGCTGAGCCTGGTTTCAAATCGGTTGCGCCAGGTAGGGGGGTAATTAAAATGGCACCTGTTTCGGTTTGCCACCAGGTGTCTACAATAGGACATCGGCTATTACCGACGACATGGTAATACCATTCCCAGGCTTCCGGGTTTATCGGTTCGCCTACACTGCCTAAAATGCGCAGGCTAGTACGTTTGGTACGGCTAACGTATTCATCACCTTGTGCCATGAGTGCTCTGATGGCTGTGGGTGCAGTGTAAAAAATGTTGACCTGATGTTTGTCTATGATTTGCCAAAACCGGTCGGCTTCTGGATAAGTGGGAACACCTTCAAACATTAAGGTGGTGGCTCTGTTACATAAGGGTCCATAAATGATATAGCTGTGGCCTGTCACCCAGCCGATATCTGCAGTACACCAATAAATATCGCCTTCATGGTAATCAAAGACATATTTGTGGGTCATGGCCGCCATTAATAAATAGCCGCCAGTGGTATGTAAAACCCCTTTGGGTTTTCCTGTTGAACCGGAGGTATAGAGGATGAATAAAGGGTCTTCGGCATCCATTTCTTCCGCAGGGCAGAGATCAGAGGCTTGATCCATGGCCTGGTGGTACCAGATATCGAGTTCATCATTCCAGTTAACCGCATTCCCTGTGTTTTGAATGACGATCATTTTTTTCAGATTAGGGCAGCCTTGTGCGGCTTTGTCGGCATTTTCTTTAATAGCGATGGTTTTACCGCCACGATAACCTTCGTCCGCACAAATCAGATATTGGCAATCTGAATCAAGAATACGATCTTTCAGGGCTTCAGCCGAAAAACCACCAAACACAATGGAATGAACGGCGCCAATACGCGTGCAAGCCAGAATCACAGTGGCTGCTTCAGCAATCATCGGTAAATAAATACAGATGCGGTCACCTTTTTTGACCCCTTGCGATTTTAAAACGTTGGCGAATTTACAAACTTGTTGATGGAGTTCTTTATAACTGATTTTTTTATCTTTTGCCGGGTCGTCGCCTTCCCAGATAATCGCTGTTTGATCACCATGGGAGGAAAGATGCCGATCCAGGCAATTGACACTAACATTAAGCTTTCCCCCTTTAAACCAGCTGATTTCTCCTTGACGATAATCAAATTCAACTGTTTTATTCCAGGGTTGACTCCAATCAAGAAAAGATTCAGCCTGTTCTGACCAGAATGTTTCAGGGTCATTAATAGATTGCTGATAAAGCGTTTGATAGCTTTGGCTGGTAAAATGTGCAGATTGAGCAATATTTTCTTTTACCGGATAAGTTTTTACTTGTTCAGACATACTAAGCCCCATTATTTTTTCACACTACTTTAGTGAATCCCTTCATTAATTGCACGTATTTTTTTTAATGGTTGGGATTGCCAGTTTTCAATCGCCCACTGAATCATGGTGGGCACGGATGCGCTTTTAAGAATAACCGGCGGGTTTTGCTTTAATAATGTTAAGAGCAAGTACAATGTTTTTTCGGGGTTCTTCAGCGATACTGCCTGAGCGAATGCTTGTTTGCTGAGTTTATTGCCTTGTTGATCAACGATAAGAGGCACGTGGCAATAAGTGGGCGTTGGGTAACCGAGGAGTTGCTGCAAGAAAAGTTGTTTCGGGGTTGAATCCAAAAGGTCAAAGCCACGTACAATATGACTAATATTTTGCCTATAATCATCAATCACTACCGCCAGTTGATAAGCAATAATGTTGTCTTTTCGTTTGACGATAAAATCGCCATATTGCTCAGCTACAGACTGTATCAGTTGGCCTTGGATTTCATCATCAAAACCGAGTGTGATATTTGTTGTTTTAATGCGTAATGCATGTGCCGTATTCGTTTCGACTTGACGATGTAAGCAATATCCCGGATAAATGGGGGTATTGGCTAAGCTCTTGCGTGAACATCGACAGGGATAGACTAGGTTTTGTGCTAATAGCTGGTTTATGACCGTGTGATAGCTTGCTAAATGTTGGCTTTGGTAGAAAATGGAATCATCCCAGTGTAAACCATAGATTTGCAAAGCTTCTATAATACGGGGAGCAGCACTGGGGACATTGCGAAAAGTATCCAGGTCATCAATGCGTAATAGCCACTTGCCTTGTTGTGCCTTGGCATGGAGATAGCTGGCAAGTGCTGCATAGAGTGAACCCAAATGGAGAGGGCCGGTAGGGGATGGTGCAAACCGGCCAATATAACGTTGGGAATGCTCAGACAGCATTTATCCTATTTGTTTTTCGCGAATTTCATCCAGTGTTTTACAGTCTATGCATAACACGGCTGTGGGTCGCGCTTCTAGTCGAAGGATACCAATTTCAATGCCACAAGTTTCACAATAGCCGTAGTCGCCTGATTCAATGTTTTGAATGGAGTCATCAATTTTTTTAATGAGTTTCCGTTCTCTGTCGCGTGTGCGTAGTTCCAGGCTAAATTCAGACTCTTGAGTGGCTCGGTCATTAGGGTCGGGGAAATTAGCAGCATCGTCTTGCATATGATGCACAGTACGATCGACTTCTACCATCAGTTCATTTTTCCAGTTTTCCAAAATGGTTTGAAAATGGCCAGATTGAGCGCCACCCATGTACTCTTCACCTTCCTTTGCTATATAGGGTTGAAAACTGAAGGTGGTAGTATCATTTTGAGAATTAGTCATCCTTTAACTCCTAACAATATTTTTAAAAGTGCGCATTTTTACCACTATAAAGAAAATATGGCAAGAAGTTTGTTATTATTCTGCAAATTAAAGAAGCAAGATGAGGGAGTGAATTCAATGCAAATTGCCGATAGAATGGAGGGGTTTTCACCTTTTTATGTCATGGAGCTGTTACAGCGAGCAAAGCAGCTGGAATTAGCAGGTAGAGAGATTATTCATATGGAAGTCGGTGAGCCTGATTTTCCATCGCCAGCCTCGGTCATAGAAGCTGGCGCAAGAAAAATACAGACTGGCGAAATTAAATATACGGCCGCTGCCGGCTTGCCAGAATTAAGAAATAAAATTGCAGAGTATTATCAGCAGCAATATGCAGTGAATATCCCGGCGGAGCGTATTTTTATAACACCTGGGGCTTCCGGTGCCTTTTTGTTGGCTTTGGGCGTTAGCCTGAACCCGGGGGAAGCCATAATAATGGCTGACCCTTGTTATCCCTGTAACCATAATTTTGTCCGGTTCTTTGGTGGTCATGCAAAATTAATCCCTGTGAGTGCCACCACAAAATACCACTTAACGGCTGATTTAATTAAGCAGCACTGGCAAGACAAAACCTGTGGCGTAGTGATAGCCTCGCCTTCAAACCCGACTGGGACAGTTATAGCCGAAGAAGAATTAAAGAAAGCCATTGCTCAGGTTAATCACTATCATGGCTGTTTCTATTCAGATGAAATTTATCATGGTTTGGTTTATGAGCCACCGGCAAACTCGGCTTTACAATATAGCGATGATGTTTTTGTGATTAATAGTTTTTCTAAATATTTTTCAATGACAGGATGGCGCATCGGCTGGTTGGTGGTGCCTGAGAAATTTATTGATGCGGTTGAAAGAATGGCCCAGAATATTTTTATCTCTACACCGTCACATTCTCAGTATGCGGCTTTGCATGCCTTTACTGAGAAAAATCTGCAAGAACTTGAGCGTAGAAAAGAGTTGTTTAAAGACAGACGTGATTTTTTATATGATCATCTTCTGCGCCTGGGGTTTGTCATACCAGTCAAGCCAGAGGGGGCATTCTATATATATGCCGATTGTTCTCGCTTTACAAATGATAGTTATCAGTTTGCCAAAGATCTGTTAGAACAGCAGGGCGTTGCCGTGACCCCCGGAAAAGATTTTGGGAATAATGATGCAAATTGTTATATTCGCTTTGCATATACGGCCTCAATCGCTAAAATAGCCGTTGCAATTGAAAAATTGGAACAATTTTTAACACGATAAATTAGTTTTACTTATGGCTGTCATACAAATTGCTGCAAAGCAACTCAAAATCAAACTTGAAAATCAGGAAAACTTATTGCTCCTGGATGTCAGAGAACAGAATGAATTTGACTATACCCATATTGCCGGGAGTCAATTAATACCCATGAATCAAATTCCCCAGCGATTGGCTGAAATTGATTCGACTAAAGACTGTGTGGTTATTTGTCATCACGGTATGCGAAGTCAACAGGTCGCTGATTTTTTAGTGGATTCTGGTTTTAAGGCTATTTATAATTTAACAGGTGGTATTGAAGCCTGGGCTACTCAGTGCGATAGCACGATTTTACGATATTAATAATACAAAGTTTATGTTAAAAGAATTTTATTCCGGTCCTGATGACTGCGTAGCAATTACTGCAGAACAAGGTAGTTTGTTCGCTAAAGAGGTTGCGGGTGATTTTAATCCGATACATGATGTCGATTCCAAACGTTTTTGTGTGCCAGGGGATTTGTTATTTGCTATCGTGCTGGAAAAATATGGTTTAAGTAAAACCATGAATTTCACCTTTACCGGCATGTTAGGACATGATATTACGCTGGATTTTCCTGCTACGGATGAAGCCCAGTTTGATATTAATGGCAGTAATAATAAAACCATATTAAAGGTAGACAGGGACGGAGAGAGATCGACAGATCAGGCAATGATCGATGCTTTGATTCGCGATTATGTGGCTTTTTCCGGGCATAACTTCCCCTATGTTCTGGTGCCGTTAATGAAAAAGCAAAATGGCATGATTAACCTGAGCAGGCCTCTGGTTATTTATGACAGTATGTGTCTGGAATTTAAACATTTAAACTTTACCCACCCTAAAGTGGAAATGCTGGAACCCGAGTTAAGCATTAATGGCAAGCGCGGTAAAGCTCATTTGCATTTCCAGATTAAATCGGATGATGAAGTGGTAGGTTCGGGTTATAAAAAAATCACCATTACCGGTATCCGGGAATATGAAGAAGGCCCAATGCAGGATTTTGTGGATAATTATCTGGCTAGAAAAGACAAGTATTTAGCCTCCGTAGCGACATAAATTCGGGGTTTTACCCCTTATTATCAATACTGGCTATTGCTCTGCGTCACCTGACGCGGAGCATGTCGGCATAAATTCCTGCGATGCAGCACAACAAGGCTTGCTCTGTCATAGTGTGACGGGGTAAAAATGTGTACGAAGATCCGCTCTACAGCCCCCTGCCAGGCAGTTGCCGATGGAAAGCGGGATAGCTTCCGGTTGCAAAGCTGCTGTGGCATACACCACCTCAGTCTATTTTTTCAATAAACTCCAAGGTATTGCCATCCAGATCACGACAGAACAGTGCTCTTCGTCCTGACAAGCTAACCGTGTATTTAACCTCGCCTTTATCCAGGGCCTGTTTGATTTTATCCAGGTCGAGCACCATAAAAGCCACATGACGGTCTCTACCGCCATGTGCTGGACGGTTTGTGGTGGGATCCGGGTTATCTAATTCCAGTAAATGAATTTGTTGCTGGCCAATTTCTAACCAGACCCCTGGAAAAGGCAGGTTCGGGCGTTCTAACTGTTTTAAGCCGATGATGTTGGTATAAAAATTCAGCGAAGCCTTGGCGTCGGAAACAATCAGACTGGAATGATGAATATGTAGAATATTTTCTGTCATAAGTGAAAGCTCAAAGTTTAGGTAAAGATTAAGTGACCGGATTAGCCTTAAGATTCCCCGGTGTCGGCTTATATGCCGACGAATGTTGTGGCCATATGCATCCTATAGTTCACTGCCGAGGCGTTATGGCCGGAAGCTCTGCGGCTGGGCCATAATTATTTGCTAACGCGGGCAGACAGGATGAGACAAACTTGCCAGCAGCTTAGTCTGGCGCAAGTTTAATGGCTATTCAGCAAACTTAGGCACGAGACATAAACTTGCCGGTATCGCTATTCACTTTGATGATCTCACCGGTTTCAATATATTCCGGCACCTGTACTTCCAGTCCGGTGGTTAGTTTCGCCGGTTTGGTGCGGTTGGTAGCGCTGGCACCTTTCATCGCCGGGGGCGTTTCTATGATTTCTAAAGATACTGCAGTGGGTAATTCTATGCCTAAAGGGGCATCATCCAGCAGTAAAATAATAATGCCTTCCAGACCTTCTGTTAAATATTCAATTTGACCCTCAAGGTCTTCTGTATTTAAGGTGTACTGTTCATAGCTTTCAAGGTTCATAAAAGTATAACTTTCACCGTCCTTATAGGAATATTGAACCATCAATTTGGCACAATCTGCCTCCTTTAAAAAATCATCTCCTTTATAAGAATCATCCATTTTTTGTTTGCTCTTCATATGAACGAAACGGATTTTGTATAGGGTCGAAGCACCACGAGACGTCGGGTTTCTGACTTCAATGGTTCTGACTGAATAGGGTTCTCCCTTTATTTCCACCGCAGAACCTTGTTTTAAATCACTGGCTTTAGGCACAGAGCTATCCTCTTTTTATAGGCTTGTTAAGTGATATCAATTATACTGGTTGAAAAAAAAATTCGTTAACTTTGTTAAACAGGTTGCGTTCAGTAAAGAGGGCACCGTTTTATGTGTTCGTAAAAAAAACGGACTCAATAGTAAGGAGTTAAATATGTTTTGCTGCAACTGTGGTAATCAATTACTTCCAAATATCAATTTTTGTTCAGAGTGCGGCAATAAAGTGCTCGTCAATGTTGTAAATTACAACAAGTTACAAAAAATTAATAAGTTGATGTGCTTTGAAGGCAAGCCATTCTCGGGGTCTGGCATTGCTTATTATGGTAACGCTCAAAAGAAAAATGAAGAAACCTTTAAAGACGGTATGGGCCATGGTAGATGGATCTATTGGTATGAAAATGGACAAAAAGCGCAAGAAATTTGTTATTTAAATAATCAGTTTGATGGGCTTGAACAGGAATGGTATGAAAATGCCCAGCAAAAAACCCAGATAGCTTGGTCAAAAGGTCAACTCCATGGGGTTTATATTTCATGGTATGAAAATGGCCAGAAAGAAGGCGAAATAAACTACTGCGAAAGCAAGAAACATGGCTGTGAAACGCTTTGGTATGAAAATGGACAAATGTATTCTAAAGGTAGTTGGGAAAAGGGGGTGCAAGTGGGTTACTGGATAGCATGGAAAGAAAATGGTCAAAAGAAATGGCAAGGGAACTGTGAAGCCGGCGAGATTATTTTAGAATAGGGTGTGTTGTGGTTTCGAATTTACAGCTGTTGAAAAAAAGCCAATTTGATCTTCAAATAATATAATATGTCTTGAATATCAAGCATCTCACAAATTTTCTGATGGTAAAGAGTACATACTATGTTTTGTCATAATTGTGGAACCAAATTGCCCGACCGGGGTAGTGTTAATTTTTGTCCGGAATGTGGTAAAAAGGTAATGAGTAAAGTGGTTAACCGCTTAATTGAGAGAGACACCGGTTTGCAATATGAACCCAGTCAGGATCAGCCTTTTAATGGAAAATTTATTTCACGTTACGGTAATGGACAGGTAGAAAAAGAAATTCACTACAAAGATGGTCTGGCGGACGGTCTGTTTACTGCCTGGCATTCTAATGTTCGCAAAGAGAGTGAGGGAATGTATAAAGAAGGCAAGCAGGAAGGCTTGTGGACTTGGTGGAATGATCATGGCCAGCAGATTGTTGAAAAATATTATAAGAATGGCGTTAAACACGGCTTATGGGTTGACTGGCACGAAAATGGTCAGAAGAGAGTCGTGGGTAATTTTAAAAATGGAAAAAGAGAGGGTTTAATTACTATCTGGGATAAAGATGGTAAGAAAATCAGTGAAACAATGTACATAGATGATGAAAGGGTGAATTAATCACGCACTATTGATTATGGAAAATAATAATAATAAAAAAAATATGAAGGGTGTAGGGGTTGTCATTAATAGCATTCAAACGGTATTTGTAGGGATGCTCAGAATCTGGACCATTCCTATTGTATTAATGCTCAGTGTGGCTTCAGGGTTTACTACTTTTTATGGCTTGTCTCATTTTATTACGGAGTGGATTGCTTTAGTCATTACTATTGCCATCCAGTCAATCGTGGTTATATGCTCACTTGAATTAGCCGGGATTCATTGGAAAGCTAATCGGGTACGCTATGCCTCAGTGGTTTTATCGCTGTTAATTGCGTTAACGGCTTCGGTGTCCTTTTCCTATTTCAAGTTTTACGAAATTTCCCAACAAGATACCATCCATATTAATCGGCTTAATGAGATAAGACAAAGTATTAAATCATATCTGGTACAAATTTCACGCATTAAGAACGATGTCATTAAACAGCAACATGCTGAATTAAAACAGGCTTCTGACGAAGCTGCACAAGCTTATTTTGGAACCCACCCTTTAATTACTGGTGGGTACAGGAATCAAGTCGGGGATGGGCCTTTTTTTAAGCATTACAAAAAAATGTATGAAGCCAAAAAATCCAAACAGCAAGACCTGGATCTGGAATTTTCTGCCTTTGATAAAAAAATCCAGCGCTTACAAGGCAGCTTGAGTGATTTAGATGTTGCCAAAGATCTTGAAACCTCGTATTACGATGTATTGACCAATTATCAGGAAGTACAATTACAAGTCGGTCAATTATCCAGTTATATGGGGTTAGGCTTGCCAGATGCACCGCTATTGATGACCTATAAGCAATTTACCGCAGATGTAACACCTTCTGTGACTATGTGGAAAGGCTTTTCTATATTTGCCTTTGTTTGTGCAGCTATGGTCGACTTTTTTACTGTATTACTCTCTTATCGACTCGAATTTACAGCGCCAGGCCCGTTAACAACCGATGAAGAAGAATTGGTTTATGAATGTTTAAGACAATTTACCGAGTTCAGCATTAATAAGAATGACGAACTACAGATGGTTATTGAAAGAACCAATATAGAAAAAGCACGGCGCTATTCTGATTTATCCAGAATGTTTACCGTTGGCTTGTTGCTGAATCGTGGTTTTTTGAGAAAGCTGGATCATAGAACGGTGGAGTTTGCCCCTAATTTGTATCCCTTGGTGGCCGAAAAAATGAGTGATAAAATCAATCAATTGAAAGTGGCTGCATTATCAACCCAGCAAGCAAATGAACGATCATGAACGAAACCGTTGAAAAAATAGAAAACTGGCTTGCGAATGATTTTACGGATAACCATAATTACATGGATGAAGCCTGGGAGCCTGATTTTAATGCTGACCTACAACTGGTTATCAGTAAAGTAGGGAGATTTGAAAAGGTTTTTATACGGCCCAAAAAATACTCTAAACGTTTTTACCATACGCTGATCCCATTATCTATTGAGGAATGGCAATGTACAGATCAGGTGAAACTTTATGATGGTTTTTGTACGCTGGACATTACCCTTAGCATTCGGTTTCAGGCTACGTTTGAATATGCACGTAGCAATATGGAAATAGTGACGGAACTGAATGCCCATATTCAAGAAAGGTATCAGGGTCTGGTGATGGATATCGTCAATAGGGAGCTGTTGAATTTATCGGATGGTTCATGGGTGCAACAAGGCCTGAGTTCGGTGGAAAAAAAGATTTCAATACTGATCAGTGAAATGCTGATTCTACAAAATATACAATCGCAGGTTATTTGTAGACTTAAATCCAGTTTTGAAGAGTTCCCCGATGTTCAATTTGCCAAGGAAAATGTTTACCTTTGTGTGCTCAAGAAAAGTTTTGAGTTTGAGGAACAACAAACTGAAGAAACCTTCAATCAACAGCAATCGCAAGAAAAACAAAAGATTGAACATAAAAGACAACAGTTTAAATATTTAAGTGAAATTGCCGAGTTAGACAGGCAAAAACAAGCCTTGCATGCAGAAAATAATAAACGCTTGCTGGAAGACAAAGAACTACAACAGCTTGAAGAATATAAAGTTAGAAAAAAAATTCACTTGGATAAAATCAGACATAATAAAAGTTTAAAGGAAATAGCGCTGATTGAAGAACTGAAAGAACAAGACAGACGACAGACCTTAATCAGAGAGCACGATGAACAAGAAAAAATAAAGCAGATTGCGCATCAGATGAAACTCAAAGAAAAAGCGCTGGATTCTGAAATTACCGAATACCAAAGAGAGCAGGAACACTGGCGGAGCGCAAAAAGTAAATCACATGCGCAAGAGCTGGATCAAAAAAACCAGCAAAGACAGTTAGAATTTGATACAGAAGTGGGTTACAAACAACGCTATGAACTGCAACGTATTGCCCTGCAGGAAGAAAGTTATTCTGTGCGAAAGAATGCCGACCTTTATCTTAAAAGAGAAATTGAGTTGCTGGAACTGGAAAAAAAACGGATGGCTTTGCAATTAACCATTAAGGAATTTAAAGACAAACAAAAACCAGACATTATTGAATAAAACGGCCGGGGTTGCAGAAGGTCGATGATGTCCTGCTGGATTTAATGTTTGTCGATCAGCTACGTTATTGTGTCAGCTCAGCACGAGGGGCTGAGCACATATCCCCTTTGCAATAAATTCTGGCTAATTCTGTACGGCTTCTGGGATGACCGATCTTTGCGGGCTGGTTAATGATTGCATAAAGGCGACTAAATCCGTTTTTTCCTGAGAGCTCAGCTGTAAGGGAAAAATAGCGGCATCGATAAAGCGGTTGTGATCTCCGCCCTCATTGTAGTAGTCAACCACCTGCTCCAGTGTTTCCAGACTACCGTCATGCATATAGGGTGCCGTCAGGGCAATATTGCGTAGGGTAGGGGTTTTAAATTTGCCTATATCCGCGATCACCCGGGTAACATTGAAACGACCTAATTCAGCCTGCTGATCAGAACTCAAGGCATGTTGGTCGGTATTTCCCCCTTTTTCTATACGGTCAATGACATCGACTAAGCGTTTAAAACCAATCCCGATATTATAAAACCGATGATCAGTAAATAAGGCATTGTTCCATGATATTTCATGGCAATTAGCACAATTTCCTTTTCGCCTGAACACTCGTAGACCTCTGGCTGCGCTAGCGCTAAGTTTGCTTCGGTCACCTGCAAAATAATATTGATCAAAAGGGGAGTTTCCTGCAATCAGGGTTCGTTCAAAGCTGGCAATGGCCTGGGCTATATGCTCGACCCTGATGTCTTGCTCGGTAATAGCGAAAACTTGCTGGAGTTGTTTTTTGTAGGTATCGTCATGCTCTATGACATCAAGAATCTGTTGTGCATTTTCAAGGCCGTGTTCACGCCTGTTGAGTATGGGCTTTAAGGCTTGTTGTTCCAGACTGTTTTCCCGCCCATCAACAAAAAATGTTTGCAGAAAGGCCACGTTAAGCAAGGTAGGCGAATTTCGAGAACCTATCTGTCCATTGATGCCTATGGCATGAGCGACACCATCTGTATAAGCTTTATGAGGTTGATGGCAACTGGCACAGCTGATGGAGTTATCTTTACTAAAGCGCGAATCAAAAAACAATGCCTGCCCCAGCGCAATTTTTTGTTGGCTTTGAGGATTATTGGCC
>JAPYOW010000128.1 GCA_029937975.1 Methylococcaceae bacterium
AGCTGAAACTGAGAATACTGAAACAGCAGAAGTCGAGTTAGCAGAAAACGATCAAGTTGAAGCAGAAAGTGAGGCTCCTCTTACTGAGTATCAGGTCAAATTGATTCAAGATACCTGGGAGATGCTTGCACCTGTCAAAGAACAAACAGCAGCATTGTTTTATAAAAAACTGTTTCTGGTAGACCCTAAGATCAAACCCTTATTTAAAGCAGATATGACGAGCCAAGGTGAAAAGCTAATCAATGCTATTAATCTGGTGGTTAATTCACTGAATAACTTGGAACAAGTCGTACCTGCACTTAAGGAGTTGGGCGAAAGACATGCCTCTTATGGTGTGCAACCTGCCCATTATGATACAGTTGGAGGGGCTTTATTATGGACCTTTGAACAAAGTCTGGGTGATGCTTTCACAGCCGAGGCAAAAGAAGCCTGGACCGTAGCTTATGGACTCATTGCATCAACCATGAAAGCTGGTGTTTCTTAATTTGTAGTGGCCCACAGATTCTGGAAATAGGGTATTTTGTTCTGAAAATTCCGGGCTGGAACCCAATTCAGCCTGGAATCATAACTGCTCAAGGTTTGTTTTAACTACAATTATCAATGCTTCAACTGAGAAGCACACTCTCTGAGAAGCTGAAAAAATTTTAAACAGCAAAAGACCTTAATGTTTTAGCTCGATGCTGCCACGTATTGAAATATCCATGATGATTACATGGGGCTTTTTTTGCTTATAAAGTGTCAAGACCGATTCTAGATCATGTCCAATGACTTCAATGGCGTGTGATTCAAATATACGTTCAATACCCTCTCGAACAAGGGCATGATCATCCGCCAGTAAAACCCGAATTGCCATGTTAAACCCTCAAAGAAAATTTGTTTGATATTGTATTTCATTGCTCTGCAAGGTTTTAATAAAGCTTTTGTACTTCTCAAGGTCTATTCAGAATGTGATGAGAAGTACAAAGAGATATTAGAATACAATAAAACGCATCATGCTACATACTAGGATTTAAGCAAGATGTGGTTGAACAACAGATTAGTTTTCAGCTGATCGGGATGTTAATAATTCAACTAACAGTGACTCATATATTTTAGATAAAGTTTCTAACTCGGCTATGTCAACATTTTCGTTTATTTTATGGATACTTTCATTCACCGGTCCCAGTTCTAAAACCTGGGCGCCAGTAGGGGCAATAAAACGGCCATCAGAGGTTCCACCACCGGTGTCATCAACTGTATCAAGACCTGTGACTTGTTGAATGGCAACGTGAGCGGCATCAATCAATGCTCCTTTTTCTGTCAGAAAGGGATTGCCGGATAAACGCCATTGCAAGTCATATTTAAAATCATACGCATCCAGAATAGCTGCGGTGCGTTGCTTAATGGTTTGTTCATCCAGTTCGGTACTGAAGCGCAGGTTAAATTGCACTTGTACCTCACCGGGGATAATATTTTCAGCACCTGTGCCGCTATTAATGTTTGAAACCTGCAAGCTGGTCGCTGGAAAAAACTGATTGCCCTCATCCCAGACTTCTTCGGTCAATGCTTTTAATGCGGGAGCAAAACGATGAATAGGGTTTTCGGCGATTTCAGGGTAAGCAACATGGCCTTGCAGGCCGTAGACAGTCAGTTTGGCACACAATGAACCACGACGACCGACACGAATTACATCGCCTACTGTTTTATGACTGGAGGGTTCACCGACTAGGCACCAGTCGATTTTTTCATTACGTGCTTCCAGTACATCAATGACTTTAACCACACCATTGGTGGCAATACCTTCCTCGTCACTGGTGATCATCATAGCAATTGAACCTTTATGATCGGGGTGCTTAGCAATAAAGCGTTCAAGTGCGGTGATAAAACAGGCGATGCCGCCTTTCATGTCGGCTGCACCGCGGCCATAGAGTTTGCCATTGCGCAGGGTGGGTTCAAAAGGCGGTGAATCCCATTGTTCTAATGGGCCGGGAGGAACGACATCAGTATGGCCTAAAAAGGTCAGCAAAGGTTTTGCTTCACCACGTCTGAGCCAGATATTTTGTGTGTCTTCAAAGTCCAGGCGTTCTTCTTTAAAGCCCAGAGGCTTTAATCGATCCACTAGAACATCCTGACACCCTGCATCTACAGGCGTGACGGATTCTTTTTTGATTAAATCTATTAATAAATCTAAGGTATCGCTCATAATTCGTGTTGGTAGTTTTCCGCTTTAAATCCCACAATCATTTTATCGCCGGTGTCTAAAACCGGGCGTTTGATCAAGGTCGGTGTCGCTAGCATATATTGCAGTGCGGTATGTTTAGAAAGGGTGGCTTTTTGTTCATCATTCAGTTTGCGCCAACTGGTACTTTGCTTATTCAGTAATTTTTCCCAGCCTAATGATGCTTCAAAAGATGCCAATAAATCAGCAGTCAGTCCTTGTTTACGGTAATCGTGAAACTGATATTCTATTTGATGATCTTGCAGCCAGTCTTTGGCTTTTTTAACTGTATTACAATTACTGATGCCGTATAAGGTATACATTTTACAGCTCGCTATTTAATAATTCGTTAATAGTGGGGAGATCATGGTCTTTGCGAGTATAACTTTTATATAAATCGACAAACTCCATAAAAGCTTGCTCCAGATCATCCAGGATATCGGCTTCATTGTCTTTGTCTTCAAGGGTAAGGTCCGGAGAGTCTAGATATTCTTTTTGTAATGCTATTTCACTGTTTAAAGATAAGATAGCGTAGATGACGGCGTTGCTAGATAAGGCTTCTGACATGGTTTGTAAGGAATAAAAGTGAAAGTGAGTATGTGTTTGCAAGGGGTATTATAC
>JAPYOW010000051.1:0-12697 GCA_029937975.1 Methylococcaceae bacterium
AATTCGCTTCGCTCATTGAATTTATTAATATGATTCAATTACTTTTCTTTAGACAGCATTAATTAAGACAGGTTACGATTTCCTGCTGACCTAGTTCATGTCTATTCATGAATCTTAAATGGACGATGTGATGATATTTCTAACAGTCACAATAATGCCCCGATCCGTTTCTTTCAGATATCTATTCCCAACTGATGGGGAAATCAATCTACAGACCTCAATCCAATTACATTTAGGATAATTTAGTCTGCTCACTTCACACTAAGTGCTACTAATCCTGAGTTTCTCGTTTCAGGCAGAAGGTATTGCTTTTATCAGTTTTAGTTTGTTCTTGTTCCTACTTCTATTTATAAGAAATAAAATCTTAAAATGAATTTATTTTCAATTATTTCCCTTTTATTTATAAAAACAGCACTATTTTTCTTGTGTCATTTCGTCTGTTTTGGGTATGATTTACTTTATGAAGCAGACCGATAAAGCAAATCAAAAGAGAGTTAGCAAAGCAGACTGCTTTGCATTGAGAATGGTGGAAGAACTGGAGAGCGTTATTGTTCATCCTGTGACAAGAAGTTTATTTGGATTAGAAACTCTTGACGATAAAGCAGAATATTTGAATTCTAAAAAGTTGTTCCGTCAAAGAGGTGGTCTTTGGGATAGAACTGGAATTCGTAGAATAATTTTGAGAGTTGAGAAAATAAGGGCAGGGAAATAGAGAGTTGCTGTGAGAATTCCAATTTCTTATAAGAAAATATGAACTTTACTCTCTCACCCAGAACCTGATGTTGGTTAGTTTTAATTCCGAGTGTTTTAAACGGTTGTTCCTTTTCTTTAATGTATAAAAATGAGAACCGATTAAATTTCGACTATATTCAGTCCCTTTAGGGGATTGAATGTTTTTATAATTTAGGTAGTCTGAGATTTGCTTATTACTCACTCCTTCTTCTCGTAAAGAAGAAATGAGTTTGTTAACTTTTTTGAATTTTTCGATGTCAGGTGATTTCGAAATTACCTGCGTTTTGAATTTAACCTCAAAGGTTACCAGCAAACTTTCTGGGTTTTTTACTAATGGAAATGGCGCATAAATCTGTTTAACACTACTCGACTGTCACTGATTTAGCCAAGTTTCGAGGCTGATCAACATCAGTTCCTTTTATTAAAGCGACATGATAACTCAGCAGTTGCAATGAAATATTAAAGGTAATCGGGGCCGTGATGCGACCTACATTACTGGTGACTTTAACCACTGTAAAGTCTGGCTCTGAACTCAGGTTGGATTGTTCATCTTCAAAGATAATCATTTGCCCTCCGCGGGCCCTGACTTCATGCAAATTAGATTTTAGTTTTTCCAGTAGATCATCTAAAGGCGCGATGGCAATCACAGGCATATCTTCATCAATCAATGCCAGGGGGCCATGTTTTAATTCACCGGCGGGATACGCTTCTGCATGAATGTAGCTGATTTCTTTAAGTTTCAATGCACCTTCCATGGCAATAGGGTACATGGTGCCTCTGCCCAAAAAAAGGGCATGTTGTTTGTCGGCAAAGCTTTCTGCGATCGTTTTAATAGTGTCTTCGTGATTCAATGCCTCCTCGATTAACTGAGGAAGTTGTTGAAGACCTTTGATGATTTTGTTCTCATGGGGAACGGATATGCGTTTTTGTACTTTAGCAATACTGGTCATTAACAAGGCCAGGATCACCAGTTGAGTGGTAAATGCTTTGGTTGACGCTACCCCGATTTCTGGACCTGCATGGGTTAGACAGGTGAGATCAGATTCCCGGGTTAAACTGGATTCTGCGACATTACAGATACTGAGCGTGGGTATATTGAGATGTGAGTTGTTTTTACGATAGACATTAATTTTTTGTAATGCCGCGAGGGTATCTGCCGTTTCGCCCGATTGACTGATAGTGACAAATAAGGTGTTATTTTGAATGACCGGGTTGCGGTAACGGTACTCACTGGCGACTTCTATTTGACAGGGCAGGGCGATAATGTCTTCAAACCAGTATTTTGCAACTAAGCCTGCATGGTAACTGGTTCCACAGGCAATAATTTGTATTTGTTGTATGCCTAGGAAAAGTGTTTCTGCTTGATGGCCAAAACTGGAAACCAGGACTTGATCCTGTGTGATTCGGCCAGTTAAGGCGTTGGTGACGGCTTGTGGCTGCTCAAAGATTTCTTTGTGCATGTAGTGTTTGTGTTGGCCGAGCTCCACCGTCTGTGAAGTCAGGCTGGACTGTTTGATGGGCCTGTCTACTAAATCACCGTCAGCATTGTATATTTCAACAGATTCCCGGCTGATTTTAGCAATGTCCCCGTTTTCTAAAAAAATAAATTTCTGGGTGACGGGTAACAGGGCAGAAACATCGGAAGCAATGAAATGCTCACCAATTCCTACGCCGATGACTAAAGGGCTGCCTCTTCTTGCAGCAATCAGTGTTTCAGGGCTGGTAATCGATATAATGCCCAGCGCATAAGCACCGTCTAAATGGCCTACGGCTTGTGTGACTGCCTGGAGTAGATCATCCGTGGTTTCTAATTGCTGATGAATAGCGTGGGCTATTACTTCAGTATCCGTTTCTGAAGTAAATTGATAGCCAGCCTGTAACTGGTCGATTTTGAGTTGTTGATAATTCTCAATAATACCATTATGCACAACAGCAACTTTATGATTACAAATATGGGGATGGGCATTATTTTCTGCAGGTGAACCGTGTGTGGCCCAACGGGTATGGGCAATGCCGACTTTACCGTTGAGGGCTTGAGACGCTTGTTGAATTTTGGCCTCAAGCTGTTTGATTTTTCCTATAGAGCGGATGCGCTGTAGTTGCTGTTGCTCTGTATTAAAAACCGCGATACCGGAAGAATCATATCCACGATATTCTAATCGTCGTAATCCTTCTAATAAAATAGGCATAACATTTCTTTCTGCAATTCCTGCAACAATTCCACACACGTGTTTATCTCCTGTTCAGGGTTAAGGAGCCCTGTCTCTTTGATGTAAGTTAAAGTAGCGCATCAATTTTTGTTGTAGAGGAAGCAAGCAACGTTCCTCTGTGTTATATGGCTATTCATACGAGCGCACTCTGTGGCCCCTGACGCCAAGTGCCATGAACAGCATTCTTCCCATGCAGAGCAAGCGAGACTTCGGGGGTCTCAGGCATCTCTGCAAAGTCGAGGGTCGGTTTTTTGCATTCAAGGCATCACCCAGCAAACCAGAACTCATAGGGTGAGTATTATTTATTGGGCCAGGGTCAAGCCCGGCTTTGTTGTGACTTGCTCTGGAATGCTGGTTTCAAAGCGGCTGTGATGCTATTGTTAGCAACTAAAACAATGCGTCAAGCGCCTGTATTGTAGCAAAATTTGCAGCGGCTGGTATCTTGGCCTTTCTGGCTGGGTATATTCGCGCCGGGCTAAAGACTGTGAGTCAGTATGATATATCAGGTGTTTAATTCACACATCAGATGCTCATCTGTTATGCCCTTCAGCGCAGCAGGAATTATTTTATTCTCAATCGAGTCATCATTGGCTATTTTACAAGCTACTCTTAAATAGTTGGGGGTATAGCCAAAACTTAAATAGTGGTCATCATCTACGGGCTTTTTCTGTCCTTCCCAAAGCACGGGATATTGCTGATTGATATTCTGAGCAATAAACTGTTGTTTCATCTGTTCGGCTAATTGATGCAGCTGTTTACTACGTTTCTTTTTGATTTCATTAGGCAACTGATGGGGTAAGGTGGCGGCTTTTGTACCTTCACGGCTGGAATAGGTGAAAATATGGATATGACCAAAACCGATTGATTTTATATAGTCAAAACTGGTCTGCCATTCTTGCTCGGTTTCTCCAGGAAAGCCGACAATAATATCGGTGGTAATATTGAAATTTTTAATTTTATCCCGTGCTTGTTGGACCATGTCAGCAAATTCTGCCGTTTTGCATCGTCTGGCCATTCTTCGCAATACGGTGTCTGAACCACTTTGCAAAGGCAGATGAAGATGGGGCATCAGCCTTGGGTTATCAAATAAGTCAAAAAACCCTATGGGTAATTCCCAAGGTTCTAGTGAGCCCATTCTGAGTCTTGGAATATCGGTGTGCTTTAAAATGTTCAGGATGAGCTGACTCAGGTTACTGTTGATATCATCGCCATACCCTCCCAGATGAACGCCAGTCAGGATCACTTCATTAATGCCTTGTTGGTGTAAGGCATTGATTTCATCAATAATGGTGGCTATGGGGCGACTGACTTCTTCACCACGCGCTACCGTCACAATACAAAAAGTACAGCGATAACGGCATCCGTCCTGTACTTTTATAAAGGCACGTTGCCGACCTCGACTGAATAAGGAAAATTCGCCGGGTTCAGTGGACATGGCGGGCATGCTTGCAAAATTTAGCTGGGATAAGGTTTGTTCCACCAGTTGGTTTTTATCTTTATTACTGATGACTAAATCAACCCCCATTAACTGGGCGGCTTCATCTGGATTTAAGCTGGCATAACAACCACTCACCACTAATTTGGCGTGAGGGTTTTCGCGATGCATGCGGCGTATCAATTGACGTGATTTCCGGGATGCGTCTGCGGTGACCGCACAGGAATTAATAATGATGACATCTGCCTGTGCTTGTTTGCGAGTGATATGATGACCGGCCGCTTGAAAAGCCTGCGCCCAGGTTTCTAATTCTGCTTCGTTAAGGCGACAACCCAGTGTTTTGAGGTGGATTAACATTGATATTCTAAAGATAAATTTAAAGACTAAGACGGACAGGCATACAAAGAAAAAACAAAGCTCCGGCCACTATGACACAAAGTGGCGAAAACAGGCGCTGTTTTTTTGTATGATCGTGGCAGGCTGTGCTTGGGCTGAGCTATAGCTAATCGGGAATTATCCAAAAAACCAGTAAGCCACAAAAATGGCAGCAATGATACCGAAAAAATCAGCAATTATGCCACAAACTGCGGCATGACGAATGTTTTTGATGCCGACAGCCCCAAAATAGACGGCTAATACATAAAAAGTCGTTTCCGTGCTACCTTGTACAATGGCGCTAAGACGTCCTGCAAACGAGTCTACGCCATGGACTTGCATGGTGTCTATCATCATGGCTCTGGCACCACTGCCGCTAAAAGGTTTCATTAATGCCGTGGGTAAGGCATCAATAAAACGACTGTCTAATTCAAATGCCAGGACGCAATGGCGGATAGCATCCGTGAGTAAATCAAGTGCCCCACTGGCTCTAAATACGCCAATGGCCACCAGCATGGCCACTAAATAGGGAATGATGCCAATGGCTGTATCAAAGCCCTCTTTGGCTCCTTCTATAAAGGCCTCGTAAGCATTCACACGTTGATAAACAGCTCCCAGGATAAAGCTCATGACCAGAGTAAAGAGAATAAGGTTGCTGATTAATGCTGACTGCGACAGCATGGTGGCTTGATCTAATTGAGAAAAATACAACAGAATGCCGACAATAAACAAGGTGAACCCTGCTAAATAAGAAAAAATAACTTTATCTAACAGATTGATCTTTTGTACGCTGGCAACAGCCATCAAGCCCATTAATGTTGAAATATAAGTGGCAATTAGAATAGGGATAAAGACATCCGTGGGGTGGGTGGCACCCATTTGGGCGCGATAGGTGAAAATGGTCATGGGAAATAAGGTGACTGCCGAGGTGTTGATGACCAGGAATAAGATTTGGGCATTACTGGCCGTCTCTGGTGTGGGGTTTAAGCTTTGCAGTTCCTTCATGGCTTTAATGCCCAACGGAGTAGCGGCATTATCGAGTCCTAGGGCATTCGCTGAAATATTCATGACCATCGCACCCAGCGCTGGATGATTACTGGGGATATCGGGAAATAGACGGTTAAAAAGCGGGGTGAGGGCTTGCGTGAATAAACGGATGAAACCACTGCGCTCGCCAATACGCATGATCCCTAGCCACAGGGAGAGTATGCCGGTTAACCCCAGGGATATTTCAAAAGCCGTTTTGGAGAGAGTGAACATAGCGGTCATTATTTGCGAGAAGATTTGCAAGTCACCCAGCACAATTAATTTAAACAGGGCGGTAATAAAAGCGCTAATGAAGAAAAAAATCCAGATTAAATTGAGCACGAATTCAGTAATGATAATGGCAAGGGATATCTATTCTAGTTTAATTTAAGGTGGATTTCGTAAAAAAAAAGGCTGTGTCCAAAGACACAGCCTTAATCTAGCCGATGGCTGATGTTTGAGGGAGACAATAAATCGCATCACCATCTTGAAGCGCATTATGCCACGGCAGGATGTTGAAAAAATGAGCGAAGTATTACAGCCCCCGCATTTACTTAATGCGGTTCGCTAATTTTTCTGCATAGCCGGTATAAGATCTAGGCGTTAGCTCAATTAACGCTTGTTTTGCATGCTCTGGAATATCAAGCTTGGTAATAAAAACAGCTAAGTCTTCAGCGGTGATTTTTTGTCCCCGGGTTAATTCTTTTAACTTTTCATAGGGTTTTTCAATACCGTATCGACGCATAACGGTTTGAATAGGTTCTGCCAGTACTTCCCAGTTATTGTCGAGATCCGCTTCAATGACGGCAGCATTGAGTTGTAATTTGGATATGCCTTTTAAGGTAGATTGAAGAGCAATACTGGTATGCGCAATCCCTACGCCAATATTGCGTAAAACCGTAGAATCAGTCAAATCACGTTGCCAACGGGAAATGGGGAGTTTTTCGCTTAAAAAAGTAAATAGGGCATTTGCCAGGCCTAAATTACCTTCAGAGTTTTCAAAATCAATCGGGTTGACCTTATGTGGCATGGTCGATGAACCGACCTCACCTGCGATGGTTTTTTGTTTGAAATAGCCTAAGGAGATATAGCCCCAGATATCACGATTGAAATCAATTAAAATGGTGTTAAATCGAGCGAGTGCATGGAAGTATTCGGCGATATAGTCGTGGGGTTCGATCTGTATGGTATAGGGGTTTAGGGATAGGCCTAATGAGCTGACAAAATCGTCGGCAAACTTTTCCCAGTCTACATCCGGATAAGCAATGCTGTGCGCGTTATAGTTGCCGACAGCACCATTGATCTTACCTAATAGCTCGACAGATTGTAATTGTTGCTGTTGACGTAACAGCCGTGCGGCCACATTGGCAAATTCTTTGCCTGTGGTGGTGGGGCTGGCCGTTTGTCCATGGGTGCGGGACATCATCGGTTGACCGGCTGTTTCGTGCGCAATTTTTTTAATGGCTTCCACACACTCCGTCATTTGTGGCAGCAGTGTTTTACGCCCCTGTTTCAGCATTAAGGCATAGGATAAATTGTTAATATCTTCAGAGGTGCAGGCAAAGTGGATAAACTCATTGATTTTATTGAGTTCGACATGCTCAGCTATTTTTTCTTTCAGGAAGTATTCAACCGCTTTAACATCGTGGTTAGTGGTTGATTCAATGTCTTTAATGCGCTGGGCATCAGCTTCTGAAAATTGCCCGATAATATTGTCTAAGGTATGTTTTGCATCGTCACTGAGTGCTGGAACTTCTACTATTTGTGCATGCTCTGCTAAGGCCTGTAACCAGCGAACCTCCACTTCAACGCGATAACGAATTAAACCGTATTCACTGAAAATGGGGCGAAAAGCGTCCACTTTACTGCCATAGCGACCATCTATTGGGGAAATTGCGGTGAGCGAAAAATTGGTCATGGGGTGAATTGTCCTGTTTGATTTAATTAGAGAGTTGAAAATGTTTTGCGTTTGCGAATTATATCTTATTCATTATATTTAGATTCAATAATACCGCCCCCTAGACAAATATCACCATCGTAAAATACAACAGATTGACCGGGTGTAATCGCTCTTTGTGGGGTTTCAAAAACAACTTTGCATCGATCATGATCTAAAGGTTGTAGAAAGCAAGGTTGGTCACTCTGGCGATAACGCGTTTTCGCTTTACAATGTATGCTTTCAGATAAAGGCCGGTTATTACACCAGTCCAGTTGTCCAGCTTCCAGGGTATTGTGTAGCATTAAGGGATGATCGTGGCCTTGACCCACAATCAAAACATTGTTGTCTAAATCTTTTTCCAAAACATACCAGGGTTCATCCGGTGCGTTTTTTACCCCTCCAATACCCAGTCCCTGTCTCTGCCCTAATGTGTAATACATTAAGCCTTGGTGCTTAGCGATATATTGTCCTTCAGGCGTGCGCATTTCACCCGGTTGTGTGGGTAAATAGCGTTGTAAAAACTCAGTAAATTTACGTTCACCGATAAAACAAATGCCGGTACTGTCTTTCTTTTTATGATTATTAAAGCCTGCTTTTTTAGCCATGGCTCGTAATTCACCTTTGTGAAGTTCACCAATAGGAAACAGGGTTTTAGATAAGGCTTTTTGAGCCAGGGTGTAAAGAAAATAGCTTTGTTCTTTATTGGGATCCAGACCTTTTAATAACTGGAATTCGCCATTTGACGTTGCGACTCTTGCATAATGCCCGGTGGCGATATATTCAGCGCCTAAATCTTCAATGGCATAATTTAAAAAGGCTTTAAACTTAACGTGTTTGTTGCATAAAATATCGGGATTAGGCGTGCGTCCCCGCTTGAATTCAGAAAGAAATACTTCAAAGACTTCATCCCAGTATTCGCTTGCAAAGTTAACTGTTTTGAGTTCAATCCCTAGTTTATCGCAAACCTGTTGAGCATCTGCAAGGTCTTCAAGGGCTGTGCAATAGTCCGTGCCGTCATCTTCTTCCCAGTTTTTCATGAACAAGCCTGTGACTTGGTGACCTTCCTCTACTAGTTTTAGCGCAGTGACTGAGGAATCAACACCACCCGACATGCCGACGATAATATGTTTACGCATAATCCAGATAAGATTTTAAAAGTGATAAAGGGTATTTTTCATTAGCCAGATAGGCATCAATGCAGATTAAGACCAAAGGACTGCGTAGCTGTGATTGTTTGGCTGCAATTTCATTGCGGCTAAGCCAATGGGTAGCAATGATGTCATCATCCAGTGCTTGTCTGGCATTATGAGAATGAACTTGACCGCTGAAACAGATTCTAAGAAAGCTAGGGGCATCAGGGTTTTTACGCCAAAGTTGAATGGCTGTGATGTGTTCGGCTTCAAATTGCCAGGCTGTTTCTTCATAAACTTCCCGTTTGATGGCAGTGATAATGTCTTCACCTGCTTCAAGGTGTCCGGCAGGTTGATTAAAGGCCCGGCCGTTTGGTGTTTCTTCCTCTACGAGTAGAAATTTATTATTTTGTACTATAATTGCAGCAACAGTAACGTGTGGTTTCCAAACCATAAAATAACCTTAAGATTTATGAAGGGTAATTTTACAAGAATTAAATGATTTATGTGTAAAGATTGAAGTATAAAGAAACAAGCACTATGTTAAACTTAAACTCATTATGTTGATGTTGTAAAGCTGCTAGCGGCCATACAATATCAACAGTCTTATGAATCGCTTTTTAAGGTCAGGAGTGCTGGGTAACAGCTCAGTTCAATGTTATACCATGAACAAAAGTGAAAAATAGCTCATAAGTTTTTATAGTATTTAATTGATTTATTGTGTATTTGTAGTATGTCTGATATTGATCCCTCACAAGATAATGATACGGGGCTGGCTGTACAGGAAGCCAAGCCGAAGTTAAAGCGCCCACCTCTTTATAAAGTCATGTTGTTAAATGATGACTTTACGCCCATGGATTTTGTGGTTGAAGTCTTGACCGATCATTTTCATATGACGGAAGAAAAAGCAACCCAGGTTATGTTGCAGGTTCACACTGAAGGTGTTGGTATCTGTGGAGTTTATACGCGCGATGTAGCTGAAACAAAAATGCTCATAGTTAATGATTGCTCGCGTGAACATCATCACCCTTTAATGTGCTCAATGGAAGAAGCCTAAATCATAAAGAGAACATTATGCTCAGCAAAGAATTGGAAATCACCTTAAATAATGCCTTTACTTATGCGCATTCTAAACGACATGAGTTCATCACTGTTGAGCATTTGTTGCTTGCTCTTCTGGATAATGCCACTGTAATACCTATACTTGAGGCCTGTGGTGGGAGTTCAAACCTGCGTGGAGAGTTGACTCAGTTTATTGATGAAACGGTTTCCTTAATACCTGAGAACATTCAACGTGAAACACAACCTACATTAGGTTTTCAACGTGTTTTACAGCGTGCTGTGTTCCATGTTCAGGCATCCAATAAAAAGCAAGTGACGGGTGCTAATTTGTTTGTTGCTTTATTTAGCGAGCAAGATTCGCATGCTGTTTATTTACTCAATAAATTTGATATTACCCGTCTGGATGTTGTCAATTATATTGCGCATGGCATTTCGAAAATTGAGCAGAAAAAAACCCAAGAACACGGTAATGAGGGTGTGGCTGACGTCACTGTGCAGGATGCCCCAGAGTCACCGCTAGAAAAATATGCAACCAATCTGAATAATGAAGCATTACAAGGCAGGATTGACCCTCTAATAGGCAGGGAAAAAGAATTAGAAAGAACGGTTCAGATCCTGTGTCGCAGACGAAAAAATAACCCCCTGTTGGTTGGTGAGTCAGGTGTGGGTAAAACTGCCATTGCTGAAGGTCTGGCCAAAAGAATTATTGAAGAAGACGTCCCCGAGGTATTACTCGATAACGTTATTTATTCCTTGGATTTAGGTGCTTTGGTGGCGGGTACTAAATATCGTGGGGATTTTGAAAAACGTCTAAAAGCATTGATGAATCAGCTTAAAAAGGAACCTAATTCAATTTTATTTATCGATGAAATTCATACCATTATCGGGGCAGGTTCTGCTTCGGGTGGGGTCATGGATGCTTCAAATTTAATCAAGCCGGTTTTGGCATCGGGAAATTTACGCTGCATGGGTTCAACGACCTATCAAGAATATCGGGGAATTTTTGAAAAGGATCATGCCTTGGCCAGAAGGTTTCAGAAAATTGATATTTCTGAGCCCTCGGTAGAAGATACGATTAAAATTCTGGCCGGTTTACAGTCTCGTTTTGAGGAGTATCATGAGCTTAAATATAGCTCGGAAGCACTCAGGTTGGCTGCGGAGTTATCTGATCGGTTTATAACGGATCGTTTTTTGCCTGATAAAGCGATTGATGTGATTGATGAAGCCGGTGCCCGGCAGCGATTGTTTAATGAGGATGAGCGTAAAGAGTTGATCGATACTGCCGAAATTGAAGAGATTATTGCAAAAATTGCAAGAATTCCTGAACAATCTGTTTCCAGCAGTGATAAGGATAAATTAAGTGTTTTAGAAAAGAATTTGAAAATGCTGGTATTTGGTCAGGATGAGGCGATCTCGGAATTAGCTTCGGCCATTAAACTATCACGGGCAGGTTTAAGAGATGGTTCTAAAACCATTGGCTCATTTTTATTTGCAGGCCCAACTGGGGTGGGTAAAACGGAAGTGACCAAGCAATTGGCCAAAGTCATGGGGATTGAGTTGATCCGGTTTGATATGTCTGAATATATGGAGCGGCATACGGTTTCACGTTTAATAGGCGCACCTCCTGGCTATGTGGGATTTGATCAAGGTGGATTGCTGACTGAGGCAGTTACCAAACAGCCTCATGCTGTTTTGCTATTAGATGAAATTGAAAAAGCCCATCCTGATGTTTTTAATTTGTTATTACAGGTGATGGACCATGGGTCTTTGACAGACAATAATGGGCGAAAAGCAGATTTTCGCAATATTATTCTAGTGATGACCACTAACTCAGGTTCACAAGAGGGGAGTCGCGCTTCAATTGGTTTTACACCACAGGATCACAGCACAGACAGTTTAAAAATTATCGAGAATCACTTTTCGCCTGAGTTCAGGAATCGTCTGGATGCCATTGTTCAGTTTAAGCCTCTGGATATATCGATTGTAGGCAGTGTGGTTGATAAATTCATTTTTGAACTTGAGGGCGTGCTCGCAGAAAAGAACGTGACTATGTTGCTGGAACCTGAAGCGAGGTTATGGCTTGCAGAACATGGTTGTGACCCCAAAATGGGTGCAAGACCCATGGCTCGATTAATTCAAGAAAAAATCAAAAAGCCTTTGGCCAATGACCTATTATTTGGAAAGTTATCTGCTGGAGGTCACGTGCGCATTTTTGTCGAAGACAAGGTGCTTGCATTCTCAATTGAAGGCAAGGAACTGGCTGTCTCTGAAAAAGTTAAAATGTAATCTTCTGACTCACGCGTTTATTTCTGACGCGTGAGATTTTAGCGCATGCGGAATGTAATGCGTCCTTTCGATAAGTCATAAGGTGTCATTTCTACTTTGACTTTGTCGCCGGTCAATATACGAATATAGTGCTTACGCATTTTTCCTGAAATATGTGCCGTGACAATATGTCCATTTTCCAATTCCACTCGAAACATAGTGTTTGGAAGGGTATCAATAACTTTGCCGTCCATTTCAATTTGATCTTCTTTTGCCATCTTAATCTCTTTGTTGTTAAAGTTTACTATCATAGCATAGCCCACTAATAAGCAGTAGGTGCTTAGTGGTTTTTAATTAAAATCTTCTGTGAACAGCTATGTGGACTCCCGGCCTAAGGTACAGAATATGACCTGTAGTGTTTCCCGGTATACAAAGAGGTATAAGCCTGAAAACGCACAAACCTTATGGCTATGTCTGGCTTGAATAGATTAATCAGCAGCGTGGTGCAAATAGCATAACGCTG
>JAPYOW010000051.1:12797-16184 GCA_029937975.1 Methylococcaceae bacterium
CTATGTCTGGCTTGAATAGATTAATCAGCAGCGTGGTGCAAATAGCATAACGCTGCTGCCTCTATAGCTGTTTAGCGACTAGCTATGGGGAGTGAATTGCTTGCTGGCGTGAGGGGATCCATAGCCGTTATGCCAGCGTAGGTGACAGTTGATAGCATACACGCGATAGTGTTTTCACGTTTTATGTGGCAACTCAACATCAGTGATTACACCAGCCTCTGGATCGAGAAAAATTTGTTCATTTATTGCCTGTTCACTGCGAGCGACAATACATGTGACGGTGGCATCGCCCGTGACATTGACAGCTGTACGTACCATATCTAATAATCTATCGACACCCAAAATAAGGCCGATGCCCTCTACAGGTAACCCTACTTGATTAAAAACCATAGCCAGCATGATTAAACCGACACCAGGTACACCTGCAGTACCAATGGAAGCTAGGATAGACATGCCAACAATAGTAATGTAATCACTTATGTCAAGGTCTATGCCATAGACATTGGCGATGAAGACGGTGGCGACGCCTTGCATAATCGCCGTTCCATCCATATTGATGGTTGCTCCTAAAGGAATGGTAAAAGCCGCTGTGGAATTGTCTACGCCCAGGCGTTTTTCGACCACTTGCAATGTCACTGGAATAGTCGCGTTTGAACTGGCGGTACTAAAAGCAAAGATATGTGCGGGACGCATTTTCTTTAAAAATACCAGAGGATTTAATCGGGCTAAAAATGTAATTAATAAACTAAATGTGCCAATACCGTGGAGCAATAAACAGAAAATAACCACTGAAAAATAACCGATCATCGGTAAGATAAGACCAATACCTTGCAATGAAAATGTTTTGGCCATGAGAAAGAATACACCGATAGGGGCGAAATCCATTACCAGAGTCACTACCTTCATCATCACTTCATTCAGTTTTTCAGCCGTTTCAGCTAATTGACGACCTATTTCTCCTGTCATTAACATGGCTATCGAAAATAAAATGACAAAGAAAATAATTTGCAGCATATTGCCTTCGGCAAAAGCATTAATAGGATTACTGGGGATAATGTTGATGAAAACTTCGGTCAGTGGTGGGGCGGGTTTTGCCGTAAAGCTCGATGATCCAGCAGCTTGTTCAAAACCTTCCCCGGGAGCGACTAAAATAGCGACAATCAATGCCAGGGTAATGGCAATGCCTGTAGTAAGAATGTACAAAGCAAATGCCTTAATTCCCACGCGGCCTAAAACAGCAACATCACCAATACCACAAACCCCACAAATTAAAGAGAAAGTGACCAGTGGAACTACCAGCATTTTTAAGGAATTTACAAATGCAGTGCCAATTACATGAAATAATCCATTCACAAAATAAACTTGCACAAAATGATTATTGGCAGCGAAGGAATTAATTAAACTACCGATGATCAGTCCTATGCACATGGCAATGAGGATTTTACGGGTAACCGAGGTTTTTTTTTTCATGATGGGTGCTTAGGTATTGTGTTTGCAAATTATAGAGTATGTGTTCTGGCTAGAAATGAGCTAAATCAGGTTTTTAATATATCACATCAACTCATAATTCCAACTGCTCTGTGTTCAGCGTTAATAATAGCAATACCTGTCATCACAGGCACGTTAAAAAGAGTGAGGGTGTCACGAATTAGTTCTGCGCCATTGCAGGTGTGGAGAAGGGGGGTGGCATATTTAATTTCAAGACCCCAATGATAACGTTAAGTTTAGAACAAATTAACGATACAGATATGCGTGGAAAAATAAATTGCAGCGCATCAGTAGCACAGAGCCGACGGTTTTTTGCATTGGCTCGTCTAAAAGATTGACGATATTAAATGCATAAGGCATACAATATAATTGTCCGCAGTGATGAAATACTGCGTTAAGACAGAAAAATCATGAGCAGCGTTGTTGCGGCTCATATCGTGCTGGCGAGCTCAACATGAAGTTGCTTTTTGCAGTAAATGGTTCAGCAATGAAATCGTACTGATGTGGCGGGCGGGGTATTGAAAATAACGGTTACAAAAAATACAGCACCGGATGACTTACGAAATATTCATTTCACTTGTATAATAAGCAGATTTTTTGTGACCTTTAACGATTAACGGCACAAACACATTATTAAGTAGAGACAAATTATATATGGCACTTCATTGTGGAATTGTTGGTTTACCCAATGTTGGAAAGTCAACATTATTCAATGCACTTACCAAAGCAACTATTGCAGCAGAAAACTATCCTTTTTGTACGATTGATCCCAATATCGGCGTGGTTCCTGTTCCTGATCCAAGAATGGATTTCTTAGCAGAAATTGTTAATCCAGAGCGTATTTTGCCGACGACTATCGAATTTGTTGATATTGCAGGGCTGGTTGCCGGTGCATCGAAAGGCGAGGGCCTGGGCAATCAGTTTCTCGGCAATATTCGTGAAACCGATGCCATTATTCATGTGGTTCGTTGTTTTGAAGATGAAAATGTCATTCATGTTGCAGGCAAAGTAGATCCGATTGATGATATCGATGTGATCAATACAGAGCTTGCCTTGGCCGATTTGGCAAGTGTTGAAAAAGCCTTGCAAAGAACAGTCAAGGCCTCAAAATCGGGTAATAAAGAAGAATTGGCAAAGAAACTGGTTTTAGAAAAAGTTTCCAGGCATCTTGATGAGGGCGGGCTTGTTCGGTCATTAGATCTCACAGAAGATGAGCTGAAAATAATTAAAGAATATTGTTTGATTACCTTAAAACCGACCTTATACATTGCCAATGTTCAAGATGATGGTTTTAAGGACAACCCGATGCTACAAAAGGTAGAAGAATTTGCTGCTAAAGAAGGTGCAAAGGTTGTAGCAGTATGCGCAGCTATAGAAGCTGAAATCGTACAGCTGGATGAGGATGAAAAACAAGAGTTTCTTGAAGACTTGGGGCTCGAAGAACCCGGCTTGGACAGAGTCGTAAGATCCGCCTACAGTTTATTAAAGCTATCCACTTATTTTACTGCCGGGGTCAAAGAAGTCAGAGCCTGGACCATTGCCATCAATGCAACAGCCCCCCAGGCCGCCGGCGTTATTCATACCGATTTTGAGAAAGGCTTTATCAGAGCAGAAGTTATTTCCTATCAGGACTATGTGGATAATAAAGGGGAGCAAGGTGCTAAAGACGCAGGTAAATGGCGACTGGAAGGAAAAGATTACAGTGTAAAAGATGGTGATGTCATACATTTTAGATTTAATGTTTGACAGAAAAATAACATGAATATATAATTGCAAACCTTTACCAAGTCCTACTTCATGTAGGCGATTAAAAAATGTGGCGATATAGCTCAGTCCGGTTAGAGCGCGGGATTCATAACCCCGAGGTCCCAGGTTCGATCCCCGGTATCGCCACCATTA
>JAPYOW010000129.1 GCA_029937975.1 Methylococcaceae bacterium
CTCAAATCCGGAAAGTGCAACTGCGACAAGCAAAACTAAAAATAAAATGTAAGCCACCATTATTATAATGAGTCAAACTTCAGACATAACCTGACCATTTCATAAACAGTTCCGATCTGTTCTTACACTTAACTATAAAACTGCCCTTCAGAGAGCGACTTTTAAGGAGCAGAGAAAAGGCTAGTCGGGATAAAATTTCAGCCTCCCTCGCGTGCTACTCGCACATATATGGACTCTTCGGATTGGCAAAATTCCCTGCGCCTTCACTATCAGCCCGTCCGGGGCTGATAGTGCATGTAGACAGAAAAATTCTCATTATTGTCTTGATCTACTAGCTCAAACGGGTCGCACGACTATTTTTAAATATCGCTAAGAATGGCATTAAAACTCTCACTAGGACGCATCACTTCGGTAGCCATCGTTCGATCCGGATAATAATACCCACCGATATCAGTAGCACTTCCTTGCACTGAATTCAATTCAGAAATAATGTTATCTTCATTCTCAGTTAGCTGTTGAGCGATGACACTGAATTGTGCCTGCAACGCTGAATCCTGGTCTTGTTCTGCTAAAGCTTGAGCCCAATAAAGCGCAAGATAAAAATGACTGCCGCGCACATCAAGCTCACCGACTTTACGTGACGGTGATTTGTTGTTGCTTAAAAAGGTGCTGTTGGCTTGATCCAATGCTGATGCCAGCACTTGTGCCTTTTTAGCGTTATTTTTTTGCGCAAAATCTTCTAAAGAAACGGCCAACGCTAAAAATTCGCCGAGCGAATCCCAACGTAAATGATTTTCTGCTAACAACTGTTGAACATGCTTCGGCGCAGAACCTCCCGCACCGGTTTCAAATAAGCCACCACCGGCCAACAAAGGCACAATAGATAACATTTTGGCACTGGTACCCAATTCTAAAATGGGGAATAAATCGGTTAAATAATCTCTTAATACATTTCCCGTTACAGAAATAGTATCTTCACCCGCTTTGACCCGCTGTAAGGTGTAACGTATAGCCTCAGCAGGGGCCATAATTTTAATCTCTAGCCCGTCGGTATGCTGTTGCTCTAAATAACTTTCAACTTTTGCGATTAAGTTTGCATCATGTGCTCGTTGTTTATCCAACCAAAAAATGGCCGGCTGATCCGTTGCTCTGGCACGGCGCACGGCTAGTTTCACCCAGTCTTGAATCGGTAAGTCTTTAGTCTGACACATACGCCAGATATCGCCTGTCTCAACAGGATGCTCCAGCAATACACACCCTTCAGAATCGGTGACGCGCACCCGACCCTTTGCCGGTATTTCAAAGGTTTTATCATGGGAACCATATTCTTCGGCTTTTTGCGCCATCAAACCAACATTACTCACATTGCCCATGGTCGTTACATCAAAAGCACCGTGTTCTTGACAGAATTCAAAGACAGCTTGATAAATACCCGCATAACAGCGATCAGGAATCATCGCTTTCGTATCCTGCAATTGGCCCTTAGGCCCCCACATTTGCCCAGAAGATCGTAATGTTGCCGGCATTGAGGCATCGACAATGACATCACTCGGCACATGTAAATTAGTAATACCTTTATCTGAATTGACCATCGCCAATGCGGGTTGGGTCTGATAAACAGCGCGAATATCGGCTTCAATTTGTTGACGTTGGCTGGCGGGTAGCGTCGCAATTTTTACATAAACATCACCCAAACCATTACGACTATCAACCCCCAGTTGATTAAAGGTTTCGGCATGTTTGTCAAAGACCTCTCGAAAATAAACTTTAACAGCATGACCAAATATAATAGGATCAGAAACCTTCATCATCGTAGCTTTTAAATGCAGCGATAGTAATACGCCTTGTGTTTTGGCATCGGCTATGGACTGTTCAAAAAAAGCACATAAAGCCTGACAATTCATTACGGCTACATCAATCACTTCGCCTGCCTGTACCGATGTTTTATCTTTCAGCACACGAACTTCGCCATGATCACCCAGCCATTCAATTTTGACCTCACCCGCCGATTTAATAACCGCAGATTGCTCGCTGGAATAAAAATCACCTTCATGCATCGATGCGACATGCGATTTGGAATCGGGCGACCAAGTACCCATACTATGTGGGTGTTTTTGAGCATATGCTTTAACTGGAGCAGCCACACGCCGATCAGAATTCCCTTCACGTAAAACTGGATTGACGGCGCTTCCTAAAACTTTGGCATAACGTGCCTGAATGTCTTGTGCCTCTGCATGACTAGCCTCCTCCGGATAATCAGGTATAGCAAAACCTGAGGCTTGTAATTCTTTAATAGCAGCATTTAATTGCGGAATGGAAGCACTGATATTAGGTAGCTTAATGATATTCGCCACCGGGGTAGTCGCCAGTTCACCCAATTCAGCTAAGGCATCATTTTGCTTTTGCTCATCGGTCAAGTTTTCAGGGAAATTAGCAAGGATACGAGCAGCTAAAGAGATATCCCGCGTTTCGACTCTAATATGGGCCGCCGACGCAAAAGCCTGAACAATAGGCAAAAAGGAATACGTTGCTAAGGCGGGGGCTTCGTCAGTTAGGGTGTAAATGATTTTCGAATTTGACATATCTTCAGCTCTATCTCAGAAAGTAATAAGTATTATATTTCGAAACAACCATGAGTTCATTCGAAATATACTAAGCAATTGGTTTTTTATTAGTTATTTAACGGGCACGGTAAAGCTTTTGCCTTGTAAAAGCCACTTAACCTAATATACCTACCCCAATTCAACCTCA
>JAPYOW010000130.1 GCA_029937975.1 Methylococcaceae bacterium
CATACACAACACTTTTACCAATCACCAGACTCAAACCATGCAACCCATCCACCTCGCAGATGGCAACACCCGGTTAAATTCTTATAAAAATGCTGTAATGAAGGACTGGTTTTTGACATAATTACATCCTTTATCAATTTGTTTTGGAAAATACAATGGCCAATCCACAGTTGCAGAGCACTTCACTATTGAATAGTAATATGTTTAAAGCGTTATCTGCCTTTACGTTTATTTTATTAGTCATTTACTTAGTTTCAATCTTCATCCTGCCAAATTCCGGCAACCCTATCATTATTGTTGCTGCAGCCTTTGGCGCTTATATGGCGCTGAATATTGGAGCCAATGATGTGGCAAATAATGTAGGCCCAGCTGTGGGCTCGAAAGCTTTGTCCTTAACGGGTGCCATAGTGATAGCCGTGATTTTTGAAGCGGCGGGGGCTTTGCTTGCCGGAGGCGATGTGGTGAGCACCATCAAAAAAGACATTATTGATCCCAGCCTTATTACTGACTCCAACACCTTTATCTGGATAATGATGGCTGCATTACTGGCCGCCGCAATCTGGTTGAATATTGCCACCGCTTTAAACGCCCCCGTTTCCACCACACACTCGATTGTCGGCGGTGTTTTGGGTGCAGGTATAGCTGCCGGAGGTTTAGGAATCGCCAACTGGCCCATGTTTGGTAAAATTGCCGCTAGCTGGGTGATTTCACCCTTGCTTGGCGGGGTCGTTGCAGCTTCTTTTCTATACCTGATAAAACGCACCATTACCTATAAAGAAGATAAAATTGCGGCAGCAAGACGAATTGTACCGCTTCTCATCAGCTTGATGACATGGGTCTTTTCTACATACATTATTTTGAAAGGCCTGAAAAAACTATGGAAACTTGATATTTATTTAGCAGGAGGCATTGGCTTGTTTCTTGCGATTATTGTTTTTTTCATTGTCTCCGCCAGTATAAAACGAACAGCCAATCAATTAAAAAATTCAAAATCAGGCGTTAATCGTTTATTTACCATACCCCTTATTTGTTCTGCCGCTTTATTATGTTTTGCGCATGGTGCCAATGATGTAGCTAACGCCATCGGGCCGCTTGCTGCCATCAACGATGCCGTGCTGAGTGCAGGCATTGTCACTAAAGCATCAATTCCTTTATGGGTTATGCTGGTAGGTGCCGTTGGCATTTCCACCGGTTTAGCGCTGTATGGCCCTAAACTGATCCATACGGTGGGATCTGAAATAACAGGACTGACTAAAATACGCGCTTTTTGTGTCGCCATGGCTGCCGCCATAACCGTGATTATTGCAAGTCAATTTGGACTCCCAGTCAGTTCTACTCATACCGCAGTAGGTGCCATTTTTGGCGTCGGTTTTCTGCGCGAATACCTTAAACACAGTAACGCTAAAAGAATTGTACAGATTCGAGAGCACCACAAACATCAAAACCCAGAAAAAGTGGAACAATTACTGAAAGAATTTGAACAAGCTTCCATCAAGGAAAAGGCCAAGATTCTTGCCGATTTAAAAAAGAAAAAAGCCATTACCCGATTAACCAAAAAAGAACGCGGTAGTCTGCAAAAAGTGTATAAGAAAGAACTCGTTAAACGTTCTCACCTTTATAAAATAGCCGCAGCATGGATCATTACCGTCCCGGTATCCGGTCTGTTAGCCGCTTTTTTATTCTTTACCATTCGAGGCTTCATGCTTCCGTAACCCAATGCTTGTTTCGCCCAATCAATAGACCCCCAGCACAGCGCTCTCTGCTGGGTAGCTCTACCTTCTTGTGTCTTGCCCATTCAGGTCAAGGCAGGACACAAGAAAATAAATACCGATTGGACCATGCTTTTTTCAAAGGAAAATGCTATGATTCAAAAAAATTATTTGGATCTTTTATATAAGCAATGTCGACAGACACTGAACCTCCTATTGATACTAAATCGGCTATAGAATTTAAAAGCACTTCTTTTAGTGTTCCTATTCTTGTCATTTTCAGTCCTGAACTCACGCAAATAGAGCAGAAGATAGCTGAAAAAATTGCGCAAGCCCCTGTTTTTTTCAAAAACTCACCGGTACTTATCGACCTGCAGCCCTGTAATCATCAGAAACAAACCGTTGATTTACCTGCATTGATCAAATGCTTACAGGAAAAAAAACTATTTCCTATTGGTATTTGTGGTGGCAATCCACAACAAAACAGTCTTGCCCTTGAACTCAATATTCCTTCGCATACCCTGCGAGGACGGCACTCAATAAGCAAAAAAGCACTGCAAAATCCAAGCCCGACCGAGGTGAAGAAAACGCATAACAATACCTCCGCTGAGACAGCCCCTCCCCCTGTAGAAAACATGTTAATTTCGCACCCCGTACGTTCCGGACAACGCATTTATGCCAAAGGCGATTTAACCATTTTATCGCATGTCAGTGCCGGGGCAGAAGTTATGGCGGAAGGTAGCATTCATATTTATGGCGCCCTGAGAGGTAAAGCGTTGGCAGGCGTTCAAGGAAACAGTAAAAGTAGAATTTTTTGTTCTGATTTACAAGCAGAACTTGTATCAATTGATGGACACTATAAAATAAATGACGAAATAGATAAGGGAATCATAAGCTCCCAGCCCACCCAAATTTATTTGCAAGACCAGCAATTAATAATTAAAAACCTGTAACATCAGGAAATCAACATTTCTCAATACCCTTTCGTAGAGGATAAAAAATTGGCTAGAATTATTGTCGTAACATCTGGAAAAGGT
>JAPYOW010000131.1 GCA_029937975.1 Methylococcaceae bacterium
AGTGCCACCTTCCATGGCGGGCCTAGCTTGTTTATTATTCAGTCCGCTAAATGTTGCTTTAATTCTGCAGTAATAGTACAAATTATCAGCTGGGTGGTTTTAGCGCCCGCATCAATATGACCAATGCTTTTTTCTTGTAGATAAGATGCTCGACCTTTGGTTGCCAGCATGTCTCGCGTTGATTGCATGCCACTTATGGCCGTTAAGGATATGTTATCGAGTAAATCAGGCAAAGTTGCTGGTGCAAGTCTATTTTCCTCTAGCAGATCGGCGACTGGAATCAACACGTCTAGCATGGTTTTCTCACCTGCATCTGATTTTCCCCGCTTTTTAACTGCCGCTACGGCTTGTATATAAGCTTCAGTAAACAAATCCTGATTGATGATGGCTGCATTTTTTGTTTCTTTGCCCATGGTGATGAAGAAAGTGCCAAAGAGTGAGCCTGATGCGCCGCCCATAGTTGTCAGTAAGGTCATTCCTGTTTTCAGATAGGCTTCTGACCAACTGAGCTGTGCAATTTCTGCATCCAGAGCTTTTAAGGCGTTAATGCCTCTTTGTAAATTAGTGATATGATCGCCATCTCCCAATATTTGGTCAAGCGTTGTCACCTCTGCTGCGTTTTCCTTTATGGTTTTGTCGACTGCATGGATTAAGTCAGACATAAATTCTGTGGTAAATAGCATTCTAAAAACCTATTACATAATGTATGAGTGTTTAATAAATTGTTCGGCAATGTGATGACAACCTAACTAGCTACACAAAGTTACTAGGTGTGTGATAATATTCCCAAAAGTATTGTGTGGTTCCTGCTGTTATTTCTTTGGTTTATATATCCTGTTGATTTTTTAAAACTTGAATTCTGAAATTGGCCTATTGCCCATCTGGTATACGTTTCAGTAAATATTTTTTAAATTAATCCAGCAGTAGAAAATAGAAAATATGGCCGTGCAGGGGGTATAATACCGTTCACTGTAATAATAATCATAATAATTTGTGAGGATAGTTCTATGGAGTTTCTAGTTGTTATTGTTTTATCCGGAATCGTTTATGCGCTTTTGCCCAAGAAAGCTAATGAAAACTTGCTTGAAGCCACGCATATAGATGTTACACCGGCTTATGACAGAGAAGAAGAGGAAGCTCAACAACTCCTGCAGGAGAGTGCTGCTGAGGAAGAATTAGAAATTCAACAAGAAAGAACTCTGGCAATGTCATTAGAGGATTTAGCGTTCCGTGAATCAACAATCGAACAGACTGAATCTGAATTGCAATCTGTCAAGCAGGAACTGGTCGAACAAAGCAGTCAATTATCCAAAGATAAAATAGAAACGGATCAAATTCAACAAGAACTCCGAGATTTACAAGACAAAGTTGCTACTGATGAGCAAATCGTAGAACAAGTACAAAATGCACTGAAATATCGTGAATTGGAATTAGATAGAGAAAGTGAGGCACTGAATCAGCTTCGTGAAGATTTAGTCGTTGAAGAAACATCCGTTAGTCAGCAAAAACAAATAGCTCAGGAAACACAACTTGAATTTGATATTAAACAGCAAGAGTTAACCAGAAGGGAACTTGAGTTTACGAATTTCGTTGAACAATCAGAACGTGAATTGCAATCATTACGCGAAGATTTAGATTCAAGGGTTGTACGTTTATCTGATGATATTAGCGTGATTGGGAAAACCCAAAACGATCTTGATGTTATACAACAAAGGGTGTTGAAAACTGAACAGAGCTCATTTGATATTCAGGTGGATCTGGAAAGACGTGAAACTCAAGTCATTCAAAAAGAACAAGATAATTTGGGTGTTCAAGAAGAACTTTTAATTAAACAAACTTCGATAGAAAATCAGGAACAGGAGCTGAGCGAACTTCAATCTCAAATCACGGCTACAGAAGAAGATATTTCTCGTATGCAGCGCGAGGTGAACGACGAGGCTCGCTTAAAACAAACTGAACTGGATAATTTACAAGATCAATTGAATACACAAGCCGGTCGATTGACAGAAGATGAGATTTCATTAAACACTATTCAACAAGAACTCGGCATTAAAGAACAAGCCGTGATTCAAAATGAAGCGGCTACACTTCAGCTGCAAGAAGAACTAGAACATCGTCAAACGCTAATTGCTAGAGAAGAGCAGCATAATCAAAGCCTTCAAGAAGAGCTTTCAATTCAGCAAACATCGATAGCTAATCAGGGTCAGGAGTTGAGAGAACTTGAATATCAACTAACGGATCGAGAAGAAGACATTTATCGCATGGAACGCAAGGCTGCAGATTCTGCTGCGCAAAATGCCGTTGATCTACAGAATTTGCAAGATGAACTAAACCACCAAGCTCAGCGACTCTCAGAGGATGAGAATTTTTTGAGTAGTGTTAAAAATGAGCTTGATAATAAAGAACAAACTCTTCTTCAAAATGAAAGAGAAACACATGAACTACAAGAAGAATTGAAAAATCGTCAAGCTCTTCTTAGCAGGGAAGAGGAACATGTTCAATCCTTCCAGGAAGAATTGGCCGGTGAAGGCAAAAGGATTGCTCTGCAAGAACAGCAAACTAGAGATGCTCAATATCTGCTTAATGAAAAAGCAGAAGAAATTTATAGAAAAGAACGTGAAGTCATTCTGTTACAAGAAGAGTTCGAATCTAGAATAGCCGCTGAAAGAACCGAAGCGGAAAGAGTGGAAGC
>JAPYOW010000052.1:0-6979 GCA_029937975.1 Methylococcaceae bacterium
GCCATGGGGATTGACCAGCAACGCGGCTCAATCATGGTCGGTAAAAAAGCTGATTTCATACTCATCGATAGTCCGGGTATCGACCATTGGCTGTACCATTTTGAAGCAAATGCCAATTGCCTGACGGTCATCAACGGCACTGTGGTTTTCAAACGATGACTCAGGATCCTCCCTACATTCTGCATCCGGCTCAGGGGGAAAGCGTGCCTATTATAATTTCTTCACCCCATAGTGGCACCCAGTTTCCAGACCACCTTAAACATCAATATCACCCCTGCTGGCTCACACAGCCTGTCGATACCGACTGGTATATCAATAAACTTTATGATTTTGCACCGGCATTGGGAATCACCTTGATTGAAGCCAGATATTCACGTTATCTCATTGATTTAAACAGAAACCCGGAAAATAGAGCTTTATATACCGATAGTCGATATCAGTCTGGTTTGTTGCCACTTCAAACTTTTGCCGGAAAAAAAATTTATTTACCAGGCTTTAGCCCCTCTGAAAAAGAAACCCAGGAGAGACTAACTTTGTATTACTGGCCCTATTACCATCAAGTGAAATTGATCATTAAGCAACTGAAAGAAAAATTCGACCATGTTTTATTTTTTGATGCCCATTCCATTAAACATTCTATTCCAGCCATTTCAGCCCAACCATTTCCCGCATTTATTCTAGGCGATAATCATCAACAGGCTTCATCACCGGCATTGACCTTTCAGGCGTTATGCACCTTACAAGCACAAACTCAATTTTCTGTATCACATAACCACCCCTTTACCGGCGGTCATTTAACCCGATACTTTGGTGCTTATCTAGCCGGCGTTCATGCCTTGCAACTGGAAATGTGTCAGTGTAATTATATGGATGAAATAAGCTTGAATTATGACAGGGAAAAATCGCAAGTGGTGATAAAGCTATTGAAAAAACTGTTTTTCCAACTAATTTCCACCCTGAAAGCAATGCAATGAAAGTGTTACGTTTTGATGGGCTGCTACAAAAAAAAGGATGGATCAGCCCTGCCTATATCCGCATAAATGCCGCCGGGCAGATTATCTCCATTAGTGCCCATGGCCCCACAAATGTTGATGAAATCGTTCCCGGCTGGGCCCTGCCTACCGTCACAAATGCACATTCTCATGCTTTTCAATACGCCATGCCCCTGTTAGCGGAAGACAGTAAATTTGCAGCCGCAGATTTCTGGCATTGGCGTCATGCCATGTATGCCTTAGCCAACAAAATAAACCCCGATCAATTAGAGTGTGTGGCTAAGCGTGTATATGCGGAAATGCTTCGGGTGGGCTACGGCTGGGTGATAGAGTTCCATTATCTACACCATGATCACAAAGGCCAGACATACTGCAACCCCGCTGAGATGTCTGAACGATTAATCCATGCCGCAACCGAGGTGGGCATGGGTATCACCTTAGTACCGGTATTTTACAAAAATTCTAATTTTCATACCCAGGCTCTACAGGCACAAAGAAGATTTATATTTGATGGCCTCGACAGTTATTTAAAACTGGTGGAAGGATTAACTACCCGCACCTCTGGGTTAGAAAAAGTCAAGATAGGCTGTGGTGTGCATTCTATGCGAGCTGCAGATATGGCCGATATTATATATCTCATGAATCAGCAACAGGGGCCAAAACATCTACATATTGCCGAACAGATCAAGGAAGTTGATGACTGTCTCACTGCGCTGGGAGCAAGACCGGTGCAATGGTTATGCGAGCATGTTAATGTGAACGAAAACATTAACTTAATTCATGCCATTCATATTAACAGCTCGGAGATCAATCAATTACTTTCAGCCAAAGCAAACGTGGTGCTTTGTCCTAGTACAGAAGCCTATCTGGGCGACGGACTGTTCCCTTTATCATCGTATGTGCTTGGCCATGGACGTTGGTGCATAGGTTCGGATTCTCATATCCGGTTAAATCCTTTTGAAGAATTAAGGTGGCTCGATTATTGTCAAAGACTCGTGCATGAACATTGCATCCCATTTTGCAATGCGCAGACCATGCATCCTGTTGCCTATGCCTTTGAGCAAGTGATCAGCAATGGCCGTTTGGCGGCGGGCATCAAAACTGACGATTATTTTGCACAGGACCAGGCACTCGATTGTCTGGTATTTTCATCCACATCCGGTTTGCTTGATACAATCAACCTGGAGCATTTATTGTCGACACTTATCTATCGTTCAGATTGTCATGACCTGCTGGGCACACTCATTTCCGGACAGTGGCAAATTACTAATCAAAACCACCCTGATATGGAACATATAGAAAGTGCCTTTAAAAAAACCATGCTGGAGCTGAGATAAGGTCGCGCTTAGCCTTTTACCGAATATGCCTGAAAGTCACAAGCCATCACCCATGGATAAAACCCTAGAACAACTTGATCAACTGCTGGAAGGCGATGTACTGACCGATACCTTATCCCGCATGTTATATGCTACCGATGCATCGCCTTATCAGCAACGACCTGTTGCCATCGTGAGGCCTTGTCATGCACAAGACTGTGCCAGCCTGATCAAATTTGCAGCGGCTAATACTTTGCCACTTATTCCAAGAGCCGCAGGAACCAGTCTGGCCGGGCAGTGCGTCGGTGAAGGGGTAATTGTTGATATCAACCACTATATGAACCGAGTCATTGCAGTCGATGTTAAAAATCGTTGTGCTACCGTCGAACCGGGCGTGGTATGTAATGATCTTAACAATGAACTGAGAGAGCTGGGGCTGATGTTTGCTCCAGACCCATCAACATCCAATTACTGTACCCTCGGCGGAATGATGGGAAATAATGCCTGGGGCATCCATAGCCAACATTACGGCACAACACGTGACAACATCATTAAAGCGAAGGTAGTCCTTGGCGATGGCTCAACAGCCCTTTTCGAGCCACTCAGTCATGCCACACTGCAGCAAAAATTACGCCTCAACAATCGTGAGGGTATCATCTATCGTACCCTCTATGACATGATCAACCGTCATCACTCCCTCATTCAGCAAGGTTTTCCAGCGCCCGATGGACTCTTGAGAAATACCGGTTATCCACTGGACGCACTCGTTCACAGTCAGCCCTGGCAAGCCACCGGCCCTTTATTTAATTTATCCCCGTTTATTTGTGGTAGCGAAGGAACTTTGGCACTGACCACCGAAATAGAACTCAAACTGGTCCCCATTCCCCAGCAACGTATTTTACTCTGCATTCACTTTCACCGTCTGGATGAAGCCTTACAATCTGTTGCTCAGGTTCTTGCCTTTCAACCGGTGGCACTTGAAATTATCGATCATCATATTCTAAAAAGAACAGCAACAAACGTGCAACAGCAGGCTAACCGGTTTTGGCTGGAGGGTAATCCGGCGGCCGTGTTACTGGTCGAGTTTCATGAAAACGCCATAGCCGGTGCCAAAATCCCCAAAGATGCCATTGCTGCCCTGAGTAAACAATTAGCTGCCTATGCCTTAACCGTCGTAGAGTCTGAACAGATTGAGCAAGTCTGGGCATTGCGTAAAGCCGGTTTAGGCATGCTTATGGGAGAACCCGATGACATGAAAGGGGTGACCGGAATTGAAGATGCAGCGGTAAAAGTAACAGACTTGGCAGCCTATGTCGGCGCAGTCCAACAGCTTTTGTTAACACATGATACCGATTGCGTAGTCTATGGGCCTGCGGGAAGAGGAACCCTGCATCTAAGGCCGAAATTGAATTTGAACCTGGCGACCGAACGGCAAAAATATCGGCAAATTCTCGATCAGGTATGTGACATTATCATTCGCTTTGGCGGTAGTATTTCAAGTAAACACGGTGACGGTCGCCTCAGAGCCTTTTATCTTCAGCGTGTATTAGGTACTGAGATAGTCACGCTTTTGCAAACAGTAAAAAATGCGTTTGATCCGCAACATATTTTAAATCCAAATACCGTCCTGAATGCCCTGCCGCCAGATCAGAATTTGCGTTTTACCCGCAAGCACAACACCCTCAACTTTAAACCCTTTTTTGATTGGAGTAAGGATTCGGGATTAAGTGCTGCGGTCCAAAAATGTAACGGTGCCGGCGTGTGTCTGCAACGTAGCGGAAGTGGCACCATGTGTCCTTCCTACAGAGCCACTAGAGAAGAAAAACACGGTACCCGTGGCCGGGCAAATATTTTCCGGCAAGTACTGGAAAGCAACTTCTCAATCGAAGCCATGAATGACCGGCATATCAAAGAGGTGCTAGATCTTTGTCTAGCGTGTAAAGCTTGCAAAGCTGAATGTCCGGCGACCGTGGATATTGCACAAATGAAAGCCGAATTCCTACAGCATTATCATGACCGGCATGGCACGCCATTTCGATCCAGACTTATCGCCCGTTTTGAGCAATGGAGTTATTACGCAAGCTTTTTCCCACGCTTTTCAAATGCATTATTAAGCTCACCCTGGTTAAAAGAAATACTGGGATTTCATCCTCAACGACAACTGCCAGAACTTTCACCCTGGAAGTTCAGCTTATGGTGGAAGAAGCGCAAGCCAACCCGCCGGACGAATAAAACAACAGAACTCGTTTTAATACTTGATCCTTTTAGTGAGTATTATGAACCCAATATCGCTGTAGCGGCAGTATCCGTACTGGAAGCGCTGAACTATCGAGTCACAGTCACACCGTGTTTATCCTTGGGACGAATGCAAATCTCGCAAGGTTTACTACGTCAGGCTCAACAGAAAATTGTAGCCGCCCTTCACATCCTTTACCCTTTTGCCCAAGCAGGTATCCCATTAATCAGTCTGGAGCCCTCTGAACTGGTAGTCCTGCGAGATGAAGCTAAGGTTTTGTTTACCGAGGTTAACTTAAAACAGCAGATCGAAACGGTATCAAAGCATGTGTTTTTGTTTGATGAATTCCTGCTTAACAATATGCAGTCTGTAACGGCTCAACACTTTAGTAGCAATCAAATACCGGCAAAGTACCTGGTGCATGCACACTGTCAGCAAAAATCATTGCTCACTCTCGAACCGACTAAAGAATTATTATCACGCATCCCGAATGCATCCGTAGAAGCCATCCCCTCCGGCTGCTGCGGTATGGCGGGTGCCTTCGGATATGAAAAGGAACATTACTCGACTTCCCTGAAAATTGCAGAACTGGAGTTACTTCCAGCCATACGCAAGTCTTGCGATGACACGATAATAGTCGCTACTGGCACCAGTTGTCGTCACCAAATTGCTGACCTGCTGAAAACCCAGGCATTGCATCCAGCTGAAGTCCTGGCCCGAGTTATGCAATTATAAAGGCAGATAAGCAGCTAATATTACCCGGCTTATCTCAGGCGATGATAGATGCTGGTATTTTTTACTTAAACCTATTCAGCAGGACGCATTCCATTTTCAATCAAGAGCTTATGGTCTGTTAAATAGCAGGTTATTTGTGCTAGAACTTGCGAAAAACAAAACTACGCTCAAGTTATAACGCAGTTGCGCATCGCGACAAAGGTATTCACGGTATCAAGTATGCTCTGGCAGGCAAGGTCAAGGCAAGTTGCCATGCAAGAACTTCCCCCCCTATGCCTAGCCTGCTAACACCGGATACGACTTTCTTTCCCACTCATTTCCAGCGTTTACATCGCTAGTGCTTAGCGATTATGCGGCATTGTTTCTGAGTGTTTCCTGTCCTGTCTTTTCTCTATTCCGGCGTTGCGCAACAATAGCAAGCCACGGTTGCAGTTCACGGGGTTTATCATCAGGGCGATAGTAATGCTGAATGATTTCAAACCCCGCCTGTTCCAGATAAGCTCTATTGCGTTGAAACTCCATATAGTGACCATAGCGTTGTCCCTGCCAACCTTCGGCACTGCCTCTGGGATTAGAGGTAAATAAAATACCTTCTGGGCGTAGCGCTTGGTGGAGTTCGGCTAACACTCTGGGTAATTCTTGACTGGGAACATGAAACAAGGAAGCGTTGGCAAAAACACCATCAAAGCTATTGTCCTTCAGCGCAAGTTTTAAAAACTGCTGATGTAGCGTCGGACAGCCACTGTGCTGATTGGCCAACTGACAAAATGCCTGGCTACCGTCAAGACCTATCGGTCTGTGCCCTAATGCTTTGAACGTGCTCATATCTCGACCCGGCCCACAACCAAAATCCAAAATATCCAATGTCACCGTGTCAGGGAGTGCTTGCAAAAAGGAGGCAATATTCTGGCTGACATCGTGATCTCGCGTTCCAAGCCAAAAAGATTCAGCATTATTATCATAATGCCCGATGGTAAAGTGTTCTATTTCATCCAGATCATTTTGGGAATATTTAATAGGCATACCAGACATCTTTCATGGTCAGTTAGGAATTAACACCTTATTTATCAATCGAGGTCTAACCTCCGATGCTCATATTATTCACGGACTGATACTTTCCTGTGAAGGGTTTGCAGGCAGCAGTAGATCAGGCGCGAATAGCTCGGAAAAATAGCTCGCTGTTTTGCTTATTGATAACGCGCAAATATTATAACCCATGAAGCCTAATGCAACTGTGCGTATAAACGCCGCATACCTGACGGCCTGAGAGAATAAACAGAATCATTGTAAAATCCACCCTAACGCTTCATTAGCATCGTCAAAATACCTTATCTCACCCGAGATAAACCATGAGCCAATTTTAGCCAGTTTTTTTTGCCATTTCTCAGTACCAAATATGGCAATTTTATCAAACTCTGCCCCATGCTTAAGGCCCAGTTTTAAATCATCCCATGCAGCTCGTAATTCCCAGCCTTCAAACTCTGAGCCATCAAAAAACACCTTGATCTTAGGCCCTTTAATGCCTTCCAGTGCTGCATCAATCATCGGATTGATGACTTGGTAATCTGCATGGGTTAGTTTTCCTACAGCTTTCAGTGAAAGAAAAAAATTATTATCTACTCTTTCGATACCAATGGAAAGACCATGTCTTACTCTAGTCATGTTTAGCTCCCCCATGTTGTATGAATAGCGAACAGGAT
>JAPYOW010000052.1:7079-15520 GCA_029937975.1 Methylococcaceae bacterium
TGTCTTACTCTAGTCATGTTTAGCTCCCCCATGTTGTATGAATAGCGAACAGGATGATAGCTGTCATTGCCACCCCAACTGCAATGATTCTGAACAGGATCCGAATGACAACGTATTTGACCAGGTGCTATCGCAAGCCTAAAGATAGATTCTGAAGCACCATGCCCCAAGTAACCGGTTCCCTGCACAATAAATCAATACGCCTCAAGCGCACTGAGTCCATCTCTAACAAACACAATATCCGCTTCGTGAAAGCCAGCCAAAATGGCTCGACGACAGGTGTCAGGATAAAGTATCAGCCGCCCCTCGCGTGCTGTCCACACACAGGGTCACCCATTTCCCTGCACTTTCTGGCAACTAGCCAACCGTGCGTGACTGACAAAGACTGGATACTATCGGTAGAATAAAGCGATAGAAAAACCCATTTGTAGTCATGCGAAGTCTATTAAAGTGAGTAATGGAAATTGTCTGAATAGTTAAACTGTGTTGAAAATTAATTCAACACCAACGCCATAAAAATGGATTCAAATCCGTTTCAATCCCACTAAAGGATTATAAAAACTGGCATCTATAGCAGCTAACTCAGCCTCTTGATGCTGAGTTCCCATGACGGTTCGGACCAGGTCCTCCGACACCTTTTTAACATAAATTAAAATCAAGTAGTTGCCTGATTCCAAATCATCATGGAACAGTGCTATTTTCTTGTTTTCAGTAGCAATACCCGTTAATCCACCTTCCCAGGCACCAAATAAGGTAAAAAAACCGGTAATCGAATAATAAGCTATATCAGGTATATTTGATCCGAATAATTCAGTGACATTGACTGCATAAGCCGCTATCAAACCAAAGAAAAATCCCGCTATCGCCCCGATAATGCCAAAACGTATTAAGTCTAGCTGTTCAAGATAATTACTTGCATGAATTTTATATTTTTTGAAACCATGCTCATCCCTACTCAGGACATGTATAAACCAGTCATCTATACCCGCTTGATGCAGATCTTCAGTAATTTTTCGAGTATCGTCCAGAGTGGATGTAAGGTAATAAAGACATTTCATAACCGCTCTCCTATAAATAGTAATCTATGCGCAGATATTAAACCTCATCTTTCGACCAACAAAAGCCTGATTAAGTTTCTCACTCAGCATTATTATCAACCGACAGCGCCTTGATCAGGGAAAAACCAAAAGACACCCTCCCAGATAACAATTCACCGATCTCAGGCAAGCCAGCCAAACCTTGCCATCACGGCAATGGGGTCCGGTGACTGCCCTGGCCCTGGCCACGACTTCGCTACAGGGTGTAGCATTCAGGTCACCGCACACAATCCAGACTGCCCCTGCAGGCACACAGGTGGCACATCTACGCAGCAGTGCTTTATCTGCCAATAGCCGTATTGCTCTTCATCAGGCTTGTCCTGCGCCTTTTGAATAAACAACCCAACCTATCCCAAAGAATACAAACTGGCCCCAAACAGTTCAAAAACGCTTGCCTCAACTTCCTGAAGACACAGAATATCAGGGGTGAAATCGATAATGTGCCGAATGAACACGGGCACCCGGTGTTCAGCTTCAAGTATCAGCGCTGGCCTGTGCGGATACCTAGCTCATCTTGTGCAATACACATCCTGCAGTAACGACTTGCTCTATGTATTTATGTTCAACATTCAGTAATACTGACTGCAAGTCCCCCTAAAGATGTCTCCTTAAATTTATCCGACATTTCCATGCCCGTTTGTTTCATGGCAGCGATACAATTATCCAAGGGCATAAAGTGCTTACCCGTGCCACGTATTGCCAGAGAAGCCGCTGTATACGCCTTAATCGCACCAAAGCCATTCCTCTCGATACAAGGAACCTGTACCAGACCTTTAACAGGGTCACAGGTCATCCCGAGATGGTGCTCAAGGGCAATTTCCGCAGCATTTTCAATTTGTGCCGATGTCCCCCCCCGTATCGCGCATAAGCCGGCAGCAGCCATGGAAGCGGCAGCACCCACCTCCCCTTGACATCCTACTTCAGCACCTGAAATTGAGCTACGGTGCTTGATAATACCTCCGATAGCACTGGTCGTTAACAGAAACTCCCTGACTTGCTCTATCGTTCCACCTTGATGACTAATTAAGTAATACAGAACCGCAGGGATGACACCCGCAGCACCATTGGTGGGGGCCGTAACCACCATATGCCCCGCGGCATTTTCCTCGTTCACTGCCATCGCATAGGCACACAACCAATCGTTTATCTCCACTTTATCCTGATCATCCTGAAGTTGCTGATACAACTTCCTGGCACGCCTAGGCAGATTAAGGCCTCCAGGCAGACTGCCATCGGCAATTAAGCCATTCTCAACACAACGTTGCATGGCTTGCCAGATTGCATCCAAGCCCTGATTCAACGCTTCTTCAGTCATATATTCGAGTTCGTTGACTCGCTTCATACCTGAAATAGATAATTGACTCTCATCCGACATTTCCAGCATCGAAAGCGCCGAGTCAAACGCATAAGGACATGAAATCGCTGATTCCATTTTGAGCGGCGCCACAACCTGGTTCATTTCTGCACAGGTACTAATAAAACCGCCCCCAATGGAGAAATAGGTTTCTGAAAGCAAGGTTTCCCCGGATGCTGCAATGAGTTTAAAAATCATGCCATTAGGATGTTCAGGGAGAGGCTTGCCCTGATCAAATATAATATCTTTGTCGGGAGAGTATTTGATGATATGCCTATCGTTTATGATAAGGGTTTGATTCTCCCAGATACGGCCCACTAGCGTCTCTAAATCCTGACAGGCCACATCTTTAGGTAAATAACCATGCAGTCCTAACGCCACAGCACGATCCGTCGCATGTCCCCTACCCGTATAGGCCAGAGAGCCCTTGAGGGTACACTGAATAGATAGGCCTTGCGTTTGCTGGCTTGTTAATAAATATTTTCTGACGAGGCCAATAAAGTCTCGTGCGGCTACCATGGGACCCATGGTGTGAGAACTTGAGGGGCCAACCCCAATTTTGAAAAGTTCAAGAACACTGATATACATGGCACATCTCTTTGAATCATCGCTGTCATAACAATGACAGAAATAGACTATGACAATTGCTTTTAATTCATTTTATATGCGGTTGCGATTTGCTCAGGGTACTGAAAAACAACACCTCACTAAATAATATCAGTCTATCTTGTCCACCGAGCACATCCACTAGCCAATTTAGTGTGCCATAACTCACTTGTCTTGATCAGGCTGCAGTATAAGTAAACAGGAGAGCATCAACATGCTTAGACAGAATGAATAGAGATGTCCTTAATTTCTAATCAACAGCCCGTACATATTTTTCAGGTCTTTGAACCAAAAATAATCAGCCAACATAATTGCTGGTTATAATCATAAACAATATAGCTCCAGCTACTTGCGGACATACACTCTTGTAACCCAGTCCAATGATCATTGAATCTATAAACAATGAAGTCAGCATATTCCTTTTGATCTGGGAATATACTATCGATTAGTTGCGATGCAAACTTCCTAGCTTCGGTTCTGTTTGTACAAGGACTTGCAGAGCCACCTCCTGATAACAGGTTGCTTATCAGAGCACCCTCGAATTCACCTTTATTAAGTATTGTGAAATTTCTGGCATGTTCCAGGGAATAGCCATCTACTTCATCAGATAAGGATTCTCTTATATTCGAGCATAAAAATTGCTCTAAAAGGGTCCAGCCATCTGCACTATATGAAAATAAAGGTGGAAATAAATATGAAAAAAATGTCGGTGGCTTCTCACTGAATTCATAAAGTTTTGAAACAATCTCACCGCACTTTGAAAAAGATGAAGTAAAGCTTTCTAACTCTATGTAAGCGTTTTGCGTTTCAACAAATTCAAGCGGTGCAGAAAGTCGAGGTTTAATTGTAACGGATACTGCAAACCTTTCATCCTCAGCTTTATTATTTAGCATGTATTATAACCTCCACTGAAAGTCATATCGCCCGCAACATTAGACCCATGGGAGCACAACGTAAATTTGATTCGCGAGCTTGTGCTTGTTATATGTTTTTTGGTAGTGTTCGCGATGATATTCAATACATCGCATGTCAACTTTATGCTTGTTAACAAGCCTTAGTTATCCTGACATCCCTATGAGGCATAAACCCTTAGCTATAGAGAAACCGCCATTATCAAACATTACCGGGTGATTTAGGCACCAACACAGTAAATTAATGGCTATCTCTGGGCTATTATGGGGAACATCTAAAAACTGTATATGAGCTACTTCTGCAGATAGTCCAGCACTCATTGCAATTGCCAACCCATATCCCTGGCATTGATATTTATGCCAAGCTTTTACATTTTGAGCACGCGGGTAGTCCCTAACGACGCTGACAGTTTTTAACTCTTGATCAGCTACTTGTTTATTGTTTTTTTATCCGCCTTCAGCGGGATAAATAATGACACCACCGAAAGCTTCGTCATCTTGGTAGTCTTCGGTTAAAACGATTGAATCAGCCCCTTTGTGTTGGGAAGCACCAATTACTGCAACAGTCGGGGGGTACACACCTACCTTAGCTAGTGCTTCTCTATTTTTAAATTCGTCACCGGGATTGACACCCTGTATGTCACTAAATACACGCATTTACTTCGCTCTGTCTAACCAGTTATTAACAGGCCCATTTACCTTGTCAATAATATATCAACCTATAATGTAGGCATATTTTCCAGCTATTTTCATAATACGATTAATATGCCTTGTTATTAGTGATGGACAGAAAAAACGATCAAAAGTGCCTACCCTTTGCTTATGTCGACATATATCAGATACTTGCCATGTACCTGGCAACAAATCAACGCTCAAGATTAATAGATGTTGTCAGAAACGTTATACTCTTAGTACGGAACGGAACGAAATGAGTGTGCGTGCATATCCAGTTGGTAAAATATCATTTGAATACCCCCAAATACGTTTGGGCTGGCAAATTATGTAGGCTTTGAACCCGAAATTTATAGTTTATTGGATGACCACGTTAAGCCTTGCAACAGCCCGATAAAAAACCAATGCTGGAATGTGATGGCTGTAGTTACAGAGCCTTTGCACAGAAACAAGGGCATGGCCACTCGCATTAAGCTGGTAATGATACGCAATCTGAATTACAGCGCTTTTGGGCGTCCATTATACAATGACTTAAATCATCCAACTCTATCGGCTTGGCTAAAACCGCATCAACCCCGGTTTCGGCAGCAGCCTCTTTGATTTCATTGCTTAAAAAAGCAGACATCAAAATAAGGTAGCTCGTTTTGTTAGGCGTTTCCTGACACCTGATATAATCAGCAATTTCCAGCCCTGTTTTTTCAGGCATTATATAATCCAGAAAAATACAATCAAAGGTGTGTTGCTGAACTAATTCCAGGGCAAGCGCCCCCGGATTTCCGTATGTTACCTGTACATTCATATTGTCCAGATAATGCTCCATTAATAAACGATTAAGCTCATTATCATCCACCACTAATATTCGCAGGGGATTGTTCGTGAGGGCCTTTGGTTCATCAGGCACATTCTCGGCTGGAAACACCCATTGTATTTCTAACTGTTGCTCAATTTTTGCCAATAACTGATTAAATAATACCGGTTTAGCAATAAAATCATTACAACCTGCTTGCATACTTTGCTGACGATCCTCAGCAAAAGCATTGGCGGTAAGCATAAAGATGCTGGGGGAGTGCTGCAAATCAAGTTGTTTAATTCGCGTGCAGGTCTCTATGCCATCGATTCCTGCCATCACCAAATCCAGTAACACCAGATCTACCGGCTCTATTTGCAATTGCTCCAGACAAGCCAGACCTGAATTAACACAGATCACCTTAAATCCCACCCGATGCAACATATTCTCAAGAATGTCCAGATTATGGACGATATCATCCACTATCATTACTGTTTTTACATCGCCTTGATAGGATACAATTGAGCCATAGTTATTGAGTACAGGCTCATCTAATGCTTTAATCGATAAAGGTATAGCGACCTGACATTTCGTACCTTTGCCCCATTGACTATTAATCGTCAAACGGCCTTGCATCAGATCAACCAGATATTGGGTAATATATAAACCCAGTCCCACACCGTCATTATTGAATGTATTAGAAAACTGCATAAAGGGCTCAAAGATTGCGTCTATCTCAAAATCTTTAATACCACAGCCGCTATCCTCGACCAGAACAAGCAACTGCTTGTCTGTATACCTTACCTTAAGAAGCACGGTTCCTTGTTCAGTAAATTTAAAGGCATTATCCAATAAATTGCTTAATATTCTTTTTATTCTATTCTCGTCACCATATAACGCTTGGGGCAAATTATCATCAAACTGGTACTGAAACTCAAACCCTCTCTGCTGTGCCAGATTGCTATACATATCTGCCAGCAGGTTCAAAAACTCTGTTGTACTAAAAACATCCAAGTGCAAATCCAGCGTACTGGATTCAATTTTAGTTAAATCAAGTAAATCATTAATCAAACTTAACAAGTACTTACCGCTTTGTTCAATGACTTTAATTTCATGCCGATATGCCTCGGGAAAGTCAGCATGGCGTTGCAACAGTTGAGCATAGCCCAACAAACCGTTAAGCGGTGTTCTTAAATCATGACTCATATGAGAAAGGAAATCTGATTTTGCTTTATTGGCACTATCTGCCACTTCTTTGGCTAATTTGAGTTGCTGTAGATTTTCTTGTAACTCTTGGGTTCGCTGTTCAACCGTAAATTCAAGCAATTGATTGTGATCATTCAAGACTTCTTCATTGCATTTTATTTTAACAATCATGGTATTGAACTCAGCAGCTAATAAAGCTAACTCATCTTGAGTATTCGCCCGAACCTGAACGGAGTAATCCTGATGCTGAGAGATATGACGAATAGCCGATAATAAATCTTTTATCGGTAATAAAAGAAAAGCTTGTAGCCTTAAAGTCAATAAAAATGCAAGCAATAAGGTCACCAGAAACAGCACAATAAACAGCTGTAATTGTTGAAACAAACTGGCATACCAATCACTTAAACTACTCTTGACTAACAATGAACCGATTTGCTGATTGTCAAAGTCAACAACGATGGAAAGATACAAATAATCATCAGAAAAAAAGTGACTGGATTCGCCTTCACACATAAATTCCGAAAAACGCTCACCCTGATGAATGATACCCGTTCTATGGTACTCCGCAAAAACCTGACAATTTCCATCGAATAAAATCACGAACTGAATGGTCTTATCTACCACCGCCGATTGCAAGGTTTCTGTTGCTGCTGGCTTATCAGAAAAAACTAAAGCAGCTGTACTACTTTTTGCCAGAATTTCGGCCAGCATGGAGACATTAACCGCTTTATTTTTTTTAAAGTGCTCTGCTCCTAAGCTAAAAACCAGTAAATTATTGAGTAATAATGCAAAAGAACAACAAACCATGATGGCTATAATCAGTTTTGATCGAAAAGTATACTTTTTTGTGGATAATTTCATAGCTGACCAAAATTCTTACTAAATAAACCCATTGCAATCCATTAACTTAATTTACTCATTTAATTTCTATCCACACTAAACTCACTCTACTTTCACGGTTACCGTGCATTTCACACAGTACTGAAGTACAGAATACCCTCCCCTTTTATCGAATTCCAGATATTTTGTGTAAATTGAATGTAACACCTTCGCTAATATGGCATGAGCATGCGCTTTATCCAGCGCTAAAGGTTCTCACAAGATAGAAGCCCCCTGTAAAGCCTTAATATAAGTTTGCTTCATTGTTGGCATACTAACACCATGGTTCTATCCCTGTTTGCGGTCTTTAATATTTTATGAAAATAAAATTTATATCATTCGGGTTTTTATTCATATCTTTTCCCCTCTTTGCCAACGATGCTCTGCTAGGCGATTTATCTAAAATGCATCTGGAAGAATTAATGGCGGTCGATATTATAGTCACCTCTGCTGCCAAAAAACCGCAAAAACAGGGTAATGCTGCATCCGCTATTTATGTATTGACTGGCAATGATATTCACCGTTCTGGCGCTACAACGCTAGGGTAAGGTGAGTTGGCAGTTTTGATTCAAACTTGGCTAATAAAATCAATTGAGCTAGCAATGAAGATTCATTAGCACAGGGGAATTTTTCCCTCCGACCTGAGAGATAACACGCTGGGAAGTTAAAAATTTATCTCGAAAGCCATCGAGCCATGTGTGGGAGACTAGATTATACAGTTTAGGGGTAGTCGAAGTGGACGCTAGGTGTTTAGCGCCTTATGATTCGACACACGGCAAATTGATTGTGGTAACTGGGAGTCCCAGAATCTATCTATTCCGCACGTAATGGCGCGCCATATTTTTGCTCAAGGGATCAACAATGTGTAATAGTTTGATCAGCTTTGAGCTCAACTTGATATGTGCATCATGCACAGCGTGTAAATTGGT
>JAPYOW010000132.1 GCA_029937975.1 Methylococcaceae bacterium
AGCATCCGACTCATAATCGGCAGGTCCCCAGTTCGAGTCTGGGAGGGCCCACCATAATATCAAAGGCCGCAATTGCGGCCTTTCTTATATTTAAGAATTAAGAAATTCGTCATATGAATTCGACGCGGGATAGTTGAAGGGTTGCTGACGGGTTATCTTTAGAAGATGGGGAAAGAACATGAGTAAAGATTTTATTTTTACATCAGAATCTGTGTCAGAAGGTCATCCGGATAAATTAGCAGATCAGATATCAGATGCGGTAGTGGATGCCTTATTGGCTCAGGATCCCAAGTCCAGAGTGGCTTGTGAAACCATGGTTAAAACCGGTATGGTGATTTTGGCCGGGGAAATTACGACTAATGCCTGGGTCGATACAGAAGAATTAGTCAGAAAGGTCGTCTGTGAAGCTGGCTATGATAACGGTGAAGTCGGCTTTGATGGTAAAACCTGTGCGGTTATCAATGCGATTGGTAAGCAATCTGCCGATATTGCCATGGGGGTTGATGACTCAGAAGATCATGAACAAGGTGCGGGTGATCAAGGACTGATGTTTGGCTATGCCAGCAATGAAACCGATGTATTGATGCCGGCTCCTCTCACCTATTCACATCGATTAGTTGAGCGCCAGGCGAAAATTCGTAAAAACAACACCCTGCCCTGGTTAAGACCGGATGCCAAAAGTCAGATCACCTTTCGCTATGAAAACCACAAACCGGTAGCCATTGATGCGGTCGTTCTATCGACACAGCATGCGCCGGATATTGGTGGCAAACAACTTGAAGAAGCGGTGATGGATGAAATTATTATCCCCACCTTACCCAAGGAATGGCTGCATGCGGGAACCCAATATTTTATCAATCCCACCGGACAATTTGTCATTGGTGGCCCGGTAGGGGACTGTGGTCTGACCGGGCGTAAAATCATTGTTGATACCTATGGCGGTATGGCCAGACACGGTGGTGGCGCATTTTCTGGAAAAGATCCCTCCAAAGTCGATAGATCAGCGGCCTATATGGCCCGATACGTGGCTAAGAATATAGTGGCTGCAGGATTGGCAGATCGCTGTGAAATTCAGGTTTCCTATGCCATTGGTATTGCCGAACCAACTTCCATATCGGTAGAAACCTTTGGTACCGGAAAAATTGATGAAGTCAAAATGGTTGCTATTATCCGGGAAAATTTTGATTTAAGACCGAAAGGCTTGATTGCCCAGTTAGATTTATTAAGACCGATTTATAAAAAAACAGCGGCTTACGGACATTTTGGCCGCACGGAAGATAGCTTTAGCTGGGAAAAAACCGATAAAGTGGATGCATTGAAAGCGGCAGCCGGTCTTTAATTTTAGTAAAGTAAGAGTATAAACAAACATGAGTTCACAAGATTATAAAGTTGCCGATATGTCATTGGCGAGCTGGGGACGTAAAGAAACCCGTATTGCAGAAACTGAAATGCCGGGTTTAATGGCATTACGGGAAGAGTTTGGCGCACAGCAACCTTTGCAAGGGGCACGGATTGCAGGCTGTTTACACATGACCATTCAAACTGCTGTATTGATTGAAACCTTGACCGCCTTAGGTGCTGAAGTCAGATGGTCGTCCTGTAATATTTTTTCCACACAGGATCATGCGGCAGCTGCCATGGCAGAATCTGGCATTCCTGTGTTTGCCTGGAAAGGTGAGACAGAAGAAGAAGCGGAATGGTGTATAGAACAAACCATTATCGGCCCTGACGGCTGGCGTCCGAATATGATTCTGGATGATGGCGGTGATTTAACCACCATGATGCACGAAAAATTTCCGGAATTGATGGCCGATGTTAAAGGCTTATCTGAAGAAACCACCACCGGAGTGCTGCGTTTATATGAAATGGTTGCCAAGGGCACTTTAAAAACACCGGCATTTAATGTCAATGATTCGGTGACCAAATCTAAATTTGATAATCTCTATGGTTGTCGTGAATCGCTGGTTGATGGTATTAAACGGGCGACCGATGTGATGGTGGCGGGTAAAATTGCCGTGGTTTGTGGCTATGGTGATGTCGGTAAAGGTTGTTCACAATCCTTGCGTGGGCTGGGTGCAACAGTGTGGGTGACAGAAATAGACCCGATCTGTGCCTTACAAGCCTCCATGGAAGGTTTTCGAGTAGTGACCATGGAAGAAGCGGCGCCTTTAGCCAATATTTTCGTGACAGCCACCGGTAATTTCAATATTATTACTCATGACCATATGGCAGCGATGAGAAATAACGCCATTGTTTGTAATATTGGGCATTTTGATTCAGAAATTGAAATTGCAGCATTACGTCAATATACCTGGGAAAATATTAAACCGCAGGTGGATCATGTGATTTTCCCTGATGGCAAAAGATTAATTATCTTAGCGGAAGGGCGTCTGGTTAATCTGGGTTGTGCAACAGGGCATCCGAGCTTTGTTATGTCCAACTCATTTTGTAATCAGGTGCTGGCACAAATGGAGTTGTGGGAGAATGCAGCCAATTATGACAATGAGGTGTACATTCTGCCTAAAAAGCTGGATGAAAAGGTTGCGAGATCACACTTGGAGCAGTTGGGTGTTCATTTAACGCAGTTGACAGAGACCCAAGCGAAATATATTAATGTACCTGTTGAAGGTCCTTATAAACCCGATCATTATCGGTATTAA
>JAPYOW010000003.1 GCA_029937975.1 Methylococcaceae bacterium
CCTTGCCATGTTAACAGCCTTCAGGCATAACAGGGCTCAGAGAGGGTTTAATGGTCGGCAGACTATGCGCATTATGGTAGTACTGTGAGCAACACCCCCCCTGTAGAGATACTTTATTCCTCGCAGAGAAGGATCAGAACTTTCGCCTGATGTTTTTGAATGATAAGATACTGCCTACTTGTTTCGGCCGCCATCATCATGCATTTAATGTTAAAAAAATACAGTTATTTCATAGGAGTACTCCTGCTGATTTTTAATGTGGATGTTTTTGCTCATGGCGTTGACAGTAATACCGCACATTTTCTCAGCACCCAGCATGAAGTAGCCCTAATGCCTTTTCTTTATATTGGGGCTAAACACATGGTGACAGGCTACGACCATTTGTTGTTTTTGCTCGGCGTTATTTTTTTCCTGCATCGTGCTCGAGATATTCTCATTTACGTCAGTCTGTTTACCTTAGGGCATAGTCTTACCCTGTTACTGGGTGTGTTTTATAAGATTCAGATGGATGCCTATTTGATTGACGCCGTGATTGCCTTTTCTATCATCTACAAGGGCTTTGATAATCTCGGCGGATTTAAGTTATTATTCGGCCGACAGCCTAATACCAAAATAGCCGTGTTAATATTCGGTTTATTTCATGGTTTTGGCTTAGCAACCAAATTACAAGATTTCTCGCTACCCGAAGAAAATCTCATGAGCAACATGCTTGCATTTAATGTAGGGGTCGAAATAGGGCAGGGTATTGCTTTATTATTTATCCTGACTTTGCTGGGTTTTTGGCGACGACATAACAGTTATTTTACCTTTGCCAATACCTCCAACACACTACTGATGTCAGGCGGCCTGGTTTTACTGGGTTATCAACTAACCGGATACTTTACTGCCATTTAAGATGAATACACTTCCCCAGCCCTCTATTAAAACTTTAGTGTTATCCTGTCTTTTCTCGACATTACTGGCACTCGTTATACTGCTCATAGCGGTACTCCCTGCAGAATTTAATATTGACCCCACAGGCTTAGGGAAAGCCATGGGCTTAACCGTACTGGCGCCCAGCCAAGATAGCTCCCCGCAACCCGCTATTATTACTTGTCCTGAGGTGCAAGCCGCTCCCCCCATTACAGCTGACAAAGCCACTGATCCCGCAGGGCAAAAAGCTGCAGACCACAACCCATGGCAAGATGCTGTATTCATCAAAGTACCTGCACATAAAGGGCTGGAGTATAAGTTTCATCTTATTAAAGGTGAAACCTTAGAGTTTGTCTGGAATACCGATGGCGCGGCTTTATATTTTGATTTTCATGGCGAACCTGCCGGAGACAAAACAGGCTACTTTAAAAGTTTTAAAGAAGCCACCCAAAACCAGTCCAGTGGAACTTTGACTGTCCCCTTTACCGGGTCGCATGGCTGGTATTGGAAAAACACCAGCAATAAAGAAGTTATTATTAATTTACAAACCCGTGGCAACTATAGAATTATTGGTTTTCCATAGGGTGAGGATAGAACGTTGAGTATAAACAGTTACAACAATGTGGATAGAGAAGCATTGGCAAAAGATTTAAATGAAATTCACCGGGAACTTATAGCCCGAATGGGGAATGAAGACTTTACCCATTTAACCAAAATGGAGCGCTGGGGGAAAATCTGTTCCGTTATCGGTTATGGCACCGCATGGATTATACCGAATCCCATTTCTGCCTTTTTTATCAGTCTGGGGAGTTATACGCGCTGGACTAGTTTAACCCATCCTGTTGTCCATAAAGGCTATGATAAAATTTCAGGCGTGCCTGAACGTTATACCAGCAAAAGTTTTGCACGCGGCTGGAGACGCTTTCTTGATTGGCCAGACTGGATTACCCCTGCCGGGTGGCATCAAGAGCATGATGTCTTACATCATTATAATTTAGGTGAATCATTAGACCCTGATCATTTGCAGCACAATATGGAATGGCTAAGACAATCAAAAGTCCCGATGTTTCTACGCTTTATTATTGTTATAGGCTTCACTGCGCTATGGAAAATCCTCTATTACACGCCTAGAACACATAAGGAACTACGCCTGAGTAGTGCCCGTCAACAAGGCGAGTCAACACCTGAAATGACGCGATCAGGCGCATGGAGTCTGTTTACCCAACAAGGTAGAGCCTTATGGTTTCAAAGCTTGTTGCCCTATTTCGGTATGCGTTTTATATTGATTCCATTACTCTTTATACCACTGGGTACTGTGGCCGCTTTTAATGTCATGATTAACTCGTTAATAGCAGAGGCATTCACTAATATGCATTCCTTTTTAGTGATCGTACCCAATCATGCCGGCGATGATGTGATGATGTTTGAAGAAAAAGGCAAAGGCCGCGGTGAATTTTATTTGCGCCAGATTCTAGGTTCCGTCAATTACAAAACCGGGACAGATTTCAATGATTTTATGCATGGCTGGCTTAATTATCAGATAGAACACCATTTATGGCCCGACCTGCCCTTAAATCAATATCCATATGCGCAACCCAAAGTTGCCGCGGTTTGTAAAAAACATGGCATTCCCTATCGTCAACAATCTGTGTTTAAACGCTTATTAAAAGCGGTTGATATCATGGTGGGTCGCACCTCTATGCTCAAGCCACAACTGACATAGCCCGTCTTTGGCCATGCCAGCAATAGATAACAACTGCGGCAGAACTGAATAATATCGAAAAGTGCCTCTCAACGCCGAGTGAACAGCCTATTTCAGCTGTTTTTCCGCTTGAGAGCCGCACACACCGCCTTATTTGAAACCGCACGGGGGTTTTACTTACCCCCATTCCCCTCAACATCAGCAACGATTGCAACGGTCATATTAACCTGGAAAATACTGGCCGGTCTTGCCCTGATGCGCATCTGCACACAAACCCCACTGCACTCCGGCTTACTCTTTCAGACGCCTGACCAAAATATACAACAATACAGCCCCCATGAGAAACATATAAGACCATAGCGGCATGACATACAATTGCGCTAAAATGCTGTTTGAATAATTACTATCAATACGTTTGACTATGGCTAACCTTTCATTACAAGATCAATTGCTCAAAGCAGGTTTGAGCGACAAAAACAAAGCCAAAAAAATCAAGGCTGAAAAAAGGAAACAAACAAAAAAACAGCGACAAAACAAAATTTCAGCGCCTGATGAAACGCAACGGCTCGTACAGGAAAATAAAACCAGACAACTGGAAAAAGATAACTTATTAAACCAGCAGCGTAATAAAGAGGCAGAGAAAAAACAAATTGCCGCTCAAATTTTACAGTTGATTGCGTTAAATAAATTAGCCAAAGATAATGATGGTATTGCTTATAACTTTACCGATCAAAACAAAGTCAAAGTCATTTATATCAGTGAAGAGGTCCGCAATCACATCATTTCAGGAAGACTGGCTATTGTTAAATCGAGAACCGACTATGAAGTTGTTGCTGCTGAAGTTGCGAAAAAAATAAAACAGCGGGATGAGCAACTTGTGATTGTGCTATATACGGATTCAACAGATATAGCAAAGGATGATGGCTATCAGGATTACCAAATTCCTGATGATTTAATGTGGTAATGGCTGGTTTTCTGTTAACCCGCTCATTATTGTTTCCGGCTGTATCCTAAACTGATGGAGTTTCTGTCATTCATTTAAAATAAAGAGGAGTCAATATGTTACTTTTAGCTAAATTAGCCGCTATTCTTATTATGGTATGGTTTTATTTGACCGCCAAAAAACAGAAAGAACCGGCAGTGAAATGGGCTATTATTGGGCTGGTGGGTTATTGGATTAGCTGGTGGTTAAGCAATAAATTATTTCTTTCTGCGCTTACCGGGATGTTTTCCAAGAGCACCGTTATCGTATTTTTAATAACGCAGTTGCCAGTGCTTTGTGGTGTTGCCGTGGTTTTCTTTGTTAGAGCAAAATTAATAAAAGACGCTGAAAAAAATAAAATTTCTGAAACATAAAAAAAAGGCGTAAAGCATCACTGCTTTACGCCTTTTTTTGCGACTCTTAACTTATAGCGCTTCTGCGTTATTGCTTAAGTAATCAGCCACCCCGGCAGGACTTGCATCCATGCCAGAATCACCTTTAGTCCAGCCTGCAGGACACACTTCACCATGTTCTTCATGGAATTGAAGCGCATCGACCATGCGAATCATCTCATCAATATTACGACCTAACGGTAAGTCATTAACGACTTGATGGCGCACTTTACCATTTTGATCAATCAAGAAACTACCTCGATAAGCAACAGCAGGCACATCGGCCTCGACATCATAATCTTTACAGATTTGGTGATCCATATCCGCCGCCATTGTGTAACGAACAGGACCAATACCACCGTCATTAATAGCCGTGTTGCGCCATGCATTATGAGTGAAATGAGAATCGATAGAAACAGCAATGACTTCCACACCACGACTGGTAAATTCTTCTATACGGTGATCAAGGGCAATAAGCTCACTAGGGCAAACAAAAGTGAAATCCAGGGGATAGAAAAACACTAAGGCATATTTTCCACTAGTGGCTTCTGAAAAGCTAAAAGAATCAACGATTTCGCCGTTAGCCAGTACCGCAGGTACAGTAAAATCAGGGGCTTGCTTGCCTACTAATACACTCATTATCTTTCTCCAAAAAGTAATATAAAAATACAGAGGGAACAACACGATACTCACTGAACGTGTTTTGACTGCATTCTACACTAAATAACTGGGTATTTGCGCAAAAAATAGTGATAAAAGCTTGTGTTTTAAATGAACTTTGCTCATAATCTGTAGTCTTTGGCTTACAATCATAACTCTGAGCCTCATTCCTTTTTCACTCGAGCAGATCACAGACCTGCGTGTGGAGTATAAGCAACATGGCAAAAAATAAACACATAACAGAACCCGATACTTTTGGTTATCAAGTACGTATTGTAAGGCGAGGTAAAGAAAGTAGCCGTTATTTCTCTCACAAATTATGGGGCAGTAAAGGCAAATCTTTAAAAGCCGCTATCACTTGGCGAGATCAAATGTTGATTGTTTTAAAAGGTAGTCGCACCCGCTTTTTAAAACCACCAAAAAACAAGACCACAACAGGTGTTACTGGGGTTTCCAGAACAATTAAATATGACCATAGAAAAGATAAAAGTTATCTTTGTTACACTGTGTTCTGGGTGAAAGATAGAAAATCTCGTAATAAAACCTTTCAGGTTGGCAATGTAGACACAGTCACTGCTGATAGTGAATTACACGCCTTTAGAACTGCGCGATTATTCAGAAGTTGTTATGAGCATGCAATCGATCACGATTTACCCTTTAATGACGGTATGTTTATAGGCTGGAAAAAGACTCGTATCTATGAGAATGATACGTTACTAGCTGTAGCGGCATAAAGTCATTAATGACTTACATCTGTCATTCGTATCGAATTCACCGGTTTAGTTAATATATTCCAAGCGCTGCCATGCCACTGTTTTTTGCCGTATGGGCTTGCTGATAAAAAGCATTTTTATGCTTGGTTTATATTGCCTAATGCGTAAAAACCTAGCCCTGATACTAGAGAAGTTTATTCAAACATCCATTGCCTCATGACAGACTTCCTGCTTGAGATAAATTGTCCCGACAATATTTTTCAGCATGGTTCACATCAGCGCTCAGCCCTATCACTTTTCATTTAGCCAAACGCCATCCCCTTTCTTCGGCTAAATTCAGGACTAACCCTGACTCCAGACCCTCTAAAACACCTAAAACCAGAGGCGCAATGCGCGCTGTCTCTCACTGCAATGTCGTTCAGTTGCTGCGGCAAGATTCCTGTGGTCTTCGCCCCATCTTTTAATGCTGCTTATAGAACGCGCGTGACGGGTTAATGAGTAGTTCAAGGATATACCCCCCGCATTTTTTCAACTGCTTCACTCAACCCGGCCCATTTTTTTGCGAATCAACGACAGCACAAGGGCTTGCCCATCAATTTTTCAAAGGCCCTGCCTAAGCAAAAAAAAACGCCTAAAACCTGACGACCAAGCATCATAAACTTATTGATAAAAAACGGGATTTACTTATTTTACTATCGAGCCACTTTGCAGTGTAAGCCAATCAACAAGTTCTTTCTCATTGATCACCCCCAAGTGTTTCACTATTTTATTATCCCCGCCAGCAAAGTATGTCAGCGGCAATTCACCCCGCCAGCCACGCGCGATATCAAAATATAAACGCTCGACATGGTCGTCTGCAAAGACCCATTTTTGCACATCCACAAGATTTTTTGAGGCCAATATCTGGTGGATTTTTTTTGCCTCTAAAAATGGATCTGTTGTAATCGAAATCAGTTTTATTTTAGGGTGTTGTTTTAATACCTTGCCAAATAAGGCTAATTCTTTCATGCAAAAAGCACAGTTCTCGGACCAGAATGTAACAATATAAGGAGTATCCTGGTTTGCTAATTGTATGTCTTGAAAAGAACCTTTGATAAAGGCTCTGATTTTAGTTTCATCGGCGGAACAATGACTGGCAATGACCAAGGTGCATATTAACAGGCTTAGTTTAAAGGGATTAAAATTTAAAAGTCTCATGATCTAATCTGACAAAAAATCTTAAATATAATACAGGGATTATGTTTTTTTGTGAATCTGCCTTTCAATACCTTCCTTTCAGGCGAAGAACAAATTCCATCTATCGATGTAAACAGGAACAAGTTATGCCTGTTACGCCATCTTCATCAGCCTCAATGCAACACAAAAAATCCGGCAAGCCATCCGCCTTGTCGGATTATTGTGCGCTTTTGCAAAGGCTTCCAAATAAGACCAGGCCTCTAAACTCAGCACAGTTCAGCATCCGCTTGCTTACATGTTACGGGGTTGCAAGAAGGCTGACACCCCGGATACTATCGCCAAGGCGACCGGGGTGTCTCACCACCGTATTCTCAAATCCGGAGAGGATTAAAGCGGCAATGTGTTAAAGCCCTGCACATTATTGACTCAAAATACTAAGCCCTTTTAGCAAGGTTAAGGCCTGATGCAAAGGATAATCACGTAAATCCAGACCTTCCTTGTTAACATCTTCTTGTAGCTCTTGCTGCTCTTGCTTTTCACCATCGCCATTTTCCAGATGATGCGATAAGTCAGCCTCTTTTACCGGCTTAAAAGCTACCGCCTCTAGCGATTCTAATTTTACTCTGGCCAGAAGCACATCGGGGTTAATACCCTCCGCCTGTATTGACCGACCAGAAGGGGTGTAATAACGAGCCGTTGTTAACTTAACAGCAGCATCACTCCCCGTAGGCAAAATGGTTTGCACCGAACCTTTTCCAAACGATTTTTCACCCATGATGATCGCCCGATGATGATCTTGCAAAGCACCGGCGACAATTTCTGATGCCGAAGCAGAACCGGCATTTATCAACACCACGATAGGCATGCCATTGACCACATCACCAGGGGCAGCGTTAAAACGCATTTTTGAGTTTTTAATCCGGCCTTCTGTATAGACAATCAAACCCTTCTCTAAAAAGGCATCACTCACCTCAACCGCTGCGTTTAGAACGCCACCGGGGTTATTTCTTAAATCTAGAACCAGTCCTTTCAGTTCGCGTCCATTTTCTGCTTTCAGTTTATTGACAGCATCGATAACACCTTGTCCTGTTCTGGACTGAAAACTACTAATCCTGACATAGCCATAGCCTGGTGCCAGCATCCTGTTCTTGACACTCTTCACTTTAATGATAGCTCTGGTGATGGTTATTTTAAGAGGGGCATCTGCACCTTCTCTAATCACCGTCAGTAAAATATCATCTCCGGGATTGCCTCGCATAATCTTGACCGCATCGGCTAGGCTCATGCCTTTTACCGGCTTTTCATCTAGTCTTACAATCAAATCACCCGCTTTCATTCCCGCACGTTGTGCAGGTGTATCATCAATCGGCGAAACGACTTTAACAAAGCCATTTTCCATCGTGACCTCTATCCCAAGACCACCAAACTGACCGGTCGTGCCTTCCTTTAAACCTTTATATTGTTCAGCATCCAGATAAGAAGAATGAGGATCCAACCCTGCCAACATCCCTTTGATGGCATCTTCCAGTAATTTTTTATCTGATACTGCCTCGACATAGTCGCGTTTAATTCTGCCAAATACTTCGGTAAACATCCTGAGTTCCTGGTAAGGCAAGGTCACCGTTTCTACCGGCGCATCCGAGTGATTGCCTACGCTCGCTTTTAAACTATCGCGCTCAGCAAAAACACTACCCCCAACACTCAAAAGAACACCCAGTAGCATTCCAAAAAATAAAATCACCGCACTTTTTGTTGTCAGCATATACGTTAACACTCCTAAATAATCATCATCCTGATTTAAAAATAATTAATCCGCCCGTCCCTAGCGAACTTTTCGACACCATCTTTCCGGATTTACAGGCTTGCCTTTCTTTCTAATCCCAAAGTAAAGCCCTGTTACAGTCTGACCTCCACTTTGGCCAACTGTTGCAATGACCGTTCCAGCTTCAATCCAGTCGCCCACCGACTTATACAGGCTTTCGTTAAAAGCATATAAAGTCATGTAACCTTGGCCATGTTCAATAATAGTCAGCAAGCCATAACCACGTAACCAGTCGGCATAAACCACTCTGCCCCGGGTAACGGCGTGAATAGGGGTGCCGCTTTTAGCCTTGATTAAAACACCGTCCCACCGACTACCCATGCGCCTAGCACCAAATTTTTTCTTGATGCGACCTTGTACGGGCCATGGCAGCTTACCTTTTAATTTTGCAAATTCTGTAACAGCACCTTCTTCAAGCGGAAAAGGATCCCTTAACTGCTGTAATTTTAAAATCAGCGTCTTTAATCTTTTTTCACTGGTTTTATACTGGCTTAATTGCTGTTTTTTTGAAAAAAAACGCTGCTTAATTTTTGCTAACAGCTGCTCCCGGGCATTTCTTGTTTTAATTAAAAAGGATTGTTCAAGCTTGCTTTTCGCTAACTTTTCATTTAACCGGGCATTTTCCTTGTGTTGCACTTGTTTTAGCGCACGTAATTGTTGCAAATCATCATCAATTTTTTCAATTTTTTTCAATCTGAGTTTATTCAAATACTCATAATAAACCATGATTCGCCCCGTTACAGCAGGTTCTTGCTGGTTAAGCATTAACTTTAACTTATCATTTCGCCCCATCCGATAGGCAACTCTTATCTGAGCTTCCAGACTCTTTTTTTGAGCATTAATTTGACCTTGCCTATCCTTTATATCTTGTTGATTTTTTTTTAGCTCACCTCTTAATGCGCTGATCTGATTTTTCAGGTGCTGCCAATACAATGCGCTTTTTCCATATTGCTTATCCAGTTTTTTTAACTCAGCAATTAAGGTGTTTTTCTGGGTTTTTAAATTATTTACGGTTCGGCTGATTTGCAGAATTCTGGATTGCAAACCGGTTAATTCCTTAGTTTTGGTTTCAATGTCATCCGCTATTGCATCAACCCCAAAAAACTGACCGACTAAAAAAACAATAAAGCAAAATTTTTTAAACGACATCAATAGATTCGAGCGGCTACGCTGTCCGCTTTGGTTTGCTGAGCAAGTCTATCCTCGGCTTTTCTCCAGTGCTCCCCCCATAAATGCCAGCCCACAGCGCAGCGCAGGCGCAATGACCGGGAAGAGGAGGAGGGGGGAAATAGCAAGCCTGTCATTCTTGATGCCTTTAAACTCTGCAATTAATAATAAAATAGTATTGTGTCACAAAGCCGGCTTTGAATGTCTCCCCATTCAGCCTTCCCCAGACCGGGAAGGCTGGTAAGCATTCAGTTTTTGCCAGCAAACCTGAATTATGACACCACAATTACCCTCGCTCATGATTCCCTGCAAGATAACCCCGTTCCTATAAACTATTTAATTAACGAGCGGCCAGTCATTTCAACAGGCTGTTTCAAACCTAAAATATCCAGCATGGTCGGTGCCAAATCAGAGAGGCTACCTCCGTCAAACAGTGGCTGTGTGCCTCCAACATGAACTAAAGGCACCAGATTGGTCGTATGCGCAGTATGTGCCTGTCCTGTGCCATCGCCAACCATCATTTCAATATTGCCATGATCTGCGGTGACTAACATTTGCCCACCCACTTCAGCTAAAGCATCCACTATCTGCTGTAACGATGAGTCTATGGTTTCCACCGCTTTTACCGCAGCATCCAGCACGCCCGTATGACCCACCATATCGCAATTAGCATAATTACAGATAATGACATCGTGCTTGCCAGCTCTGATAGATTCCAGCATGTGCCGAGTCACTTCTGGCGCACTCATTTCAGGCTGAAGATCATAGGTTTTCACTTGCGGTGAGGGAACTAAAATACGCTCTTCATTGGTGAACGGTTTATCGCGCCCGCCATTAAGGAAAAAAGTGACATGGGCATATTTTTCAGTTTCGGCTAAACGCAATTGATGCATCCCCGCATCGGCCAGAACTTCACCAATACCATTTTTCACCGTCACTGGGGTATAAGCAACAGGGTATTCAAAATCTTCGTGATATTGCGTTAACGTCGCAAAATAACCCCGATGTGGTTCACAGTCCCGTTCAAATCCAGCAAATTCTACGTCTGTCAGTGCGCATGAAATTTCTCTCGCTCTATCCGCACGAAAATTCATAAAAACCACCGAATCTTCAGGGTCTAAAAACACAACATTACCCTCTTTATCCAAAATAGCGGTAGGTAATACAAATTCGTCATTCTCATCTCTGGCATACGCCGATTCTAACGCTTGAACCGCTGATTCAGCCGTGTGTTCCGATTCCCCTTTAGCAATCAATTGATGTGCTATTTTGACGCGTTCCCAACGATTATCCCTATCCATCGCATAAAAACGACCGGTCACAGAAATAATCTGTCCCACACCTAATTCGGCAAACTTGGCATCCAATAATTGAATAGACTCCATCGCACTTCGGGGTGGGACATCCCGGCCATCCAGGAAGGCATGCATATAAACTTTCTTGAGCCCCCGTTGAACAGCCAATTCCACCATGGCCAGAATTTGTTTTTCATGACTATGAACGCCACCGGGAGATAACAGCCCCATGATATGCAGAGCCTTATCCTTACTGATGGCTACATCTATCGCCTTGCATAACACTGCGTTGCTAAAAAAACTACCTTCCGCTATCGCTGCTGTCACTTTTGATAGTTCTTGTCGCATCAGTCGACCACTACCTATATGTAAATGTCCTACCTCGGAATTGCCCATTTGTTCCTGAGGCAAACCCACGGAGTCACCCGCACAATCCAGTAACGTCTTCGGGCTATTTTTTTGCAATTGATCCCAGCAAGGCGTTTTTGCCATGGCGATCGCATTATTTTCCTGCTCTTCTCGATGCCCGAAGCCATCGATAATTAATAAAACTAACGGTTTTGGTCTATTTAACATAGCCTGTACTCTCCATTTAGCCCACCAAGAATAGGTAGACTGATAAATTTAATAAAATTGAATAACTATTTGCTGTAATCCCTATCAAAATTAGGATATATCCATCACTTGAAAAAAAAGCGCCCTGACTTATGCATCCCTCCTGAATAAGTCAATAATCTGTATACTTTAATTTCGCCAAACGATTAATAAATCCTGGGGTCAATATTATTTTGCACCAAATTTCCGGACATTGTTCCCCCTTTATTCCTTGGCTTGCTCTATACAAAACATTCAACAATAACAAATACTCCTGTTCTTTTGCTAGTTTTTATTTTGTTTACCCAGTGAATGGGCTAAAATAGTCTGTTTATATTTATCCATGTTTTCAAAGTCGGATAATTTAAATTTGATTTAACGCCACAATTCAACAGATTTTTAAGAAAATGGGGAGCCGTGGCAGTGCGCACTGGCGAATGGTAACGATATCCATCGTGCAGCGAAATGCTTGAAAAACGATGTCACATCCATTACGTTTAAAAAAATGCTGTGTTTTGGCTACCGATGACATGAATGTGCTAGAGAATATTGAGCGAATTGGCAGTCGCCCAAGTAATATTTCGCAGCCCGTGTCGGTTTTAAGGGAAAATACCTGTGGAGGTAACAATGCTGCAAATCGCGTTTTTTTACGCCATGGATGATGAGCGCTTGCTTCAACGCATCCCTCGGATGAAAATATGTATTTTTCACCACTTAGCATTGAGCGTTCAAAAAACACTGGCATTTTTATGCCAAAATAATCGTCTTTTAACATAAAAATCTACTAATTACGTCAACTATAAAGCTTAAACAATGGATCAATATTTAGAATTTATCGGCAATCACTATCTACTTTGCCTAGCTCTCGTTATTCTCAGCTTCTTGATTATTCAAGACCTGGTTGAATCCGCTTTCAATAAATTTGAAGCCCTCTCGCCGTTACTTGCTGTGACAAAAATGAACAGTACGGACACCGTGGTTATCGATGTAAGAGCCCCGCATGAATATAAAAAAGGACATATTGAAAATGCCATCAATATTCCTGCAGAAAAGTTTAAAGATCAATCGCATACCCTGGAAAAACATAAAGCACTATCGGTTCTAGTTATTTGCCAGACAGGAAACCGCGCGAACTCAGCCTGTAAGGAATTGATAACAAATGGCTTTGAACATGTTTTTATTATTACAGGCGGCATGCAGTCATGGGAAGACTATAAATTACCGATCAAAGCTACCGTTACCGACAAGAAATAAAACAGACTTTTTTAACCACCTACTTTTACTGAAACAGTATCCCTGACAAATCATGGCCGAAAGTACCACAGAAGAAAAGCAATTCTCGATTCAAAAAATTTATACTAAAGACATTTCTTTTGAAACCCCTAATTCCCCTCAAGTCTTTGCTGGCAAATGGGAGCCTACTGTTGACTTTAATTTAGGCACAACAAACCAGTCGCTTGAAGAGACAATGTTTGAGGTCTCCTTATCTATTACCGTGACCGTAAAAAGTCTTGATAATGTCGCTTATTTAGTCGAAGTTAATCAAGCCGGCATATTTTCAATTTCGGGCTTCTCTGACGAAGAAAAAGCACCGATGCTGGGGAGTTTCTGCCCAAACATCTTATTTCCTTATGCCAGAGAAGTTGTTTCTGACCTCGTTGGCAAAGGCGGCTTTCCCCAATTGTTACTAGCACCTGTGAATTTCGATGCCTTGTATGCCCAGCATATACAGCAGACTCAGCAACAGGCTCCAAGTTCCAGCACGGTTAACTAAGCGGCCATGAGTTCATCAATCAGTGTTTTTGGCGCTGGATCATGGGGCACGGCTCTTGCTATTCAAGCAGCCAAGAATGGCTTCCCGACATTACTCTGGGGGCATAATCCAGCGCATATGCTTTGTTTATCAAAAGACAAAGAAAATAAACAATATCTGCCGGGCTTAAAATTTCCTGAATGCTTGACCACCACTGACAATCTGGAACACGCTGCAGGTTTTAGCACGGTTCTGCTGCTTGCTGTCCCCAGTCATGCATTCAAAGCCACCTTACTTGCGCTAAAGCCCTTATTAAATGAACACACCCAAATCGCCTGGGCCACCAAGGGCTTCAATCCCGAGGATGGCTTATTGCTGAGTCAAACTATTGGGCAATCACTGCCTAACATCAGGCACACGGCAGTACTGTCCGGGCCCACTTTTGCGCATGAAGTTGCTGCCGGCTTACCGACCGCTATTACTATTGCCTCATTACACTCGCCGTTTTCCAAACAATTGGCCGATATCCTGCATAATCCGCGTTTTAGAACCTATACCAGTGAAGACATGATTGCGGTTCAAGTGGGAGGCGCGGTTAAAAATGTTCTGGCGATTGCGGCCGGGATAGCCGACGGTCTGGGTTTTGGTGCCAATACAAGAGCCGCATTGATTACCCGGGGTTTACAGGAAATCATTCGCTTAGGGATTAAACTGGGCGGCCAGCCGGAAACGTTTATGGGACTGGCAGGACTGGGTGATTTGCTTTTAACCTGCACGGATAATCAATCAAGAAACCGTCGCTTTGGCCTGGCATTAGGGCAAGGGCAAATTGCGGAAGAGGCGGTAAAACAGATTGGTCAGGAAATAGAAGGTATCTCAGCGGCTCGAGAAACATATTTACTGTCTATGAAACACCATATCGAAATGCCCATCATTGAACAGACTTATAAGGTGCTCTACGAAAACATGGCACCACTCACTGCCGTGCATAACCTTTTGGGACGTAACCTAAAAGCTGAATCCTAGCCTGCCTCGTCTACTGCACTCTTTATTTAGCTAGCCGCCGTGCGCTAAAGGTTCTTTGGATCCAGCTATAGATCCGCTTCACCGCCAAGCCTTTATCGTGTTGCTAGCAATGTCCTTCAGCTTAAATTCTAAATTGCCTATAGAGCGGACCCACCCAGATTATGCGGGGGGAAGAAGCTAGATACTGAATGTATTCATTTTGCCATCGGGATGCCCATCCCTGTATAGAGGCTTAAAAGCGCTTGCCTTTGGCTTAAAGCCCAAGTTAAACCCCTTTGCTGAAATAGGCGATTCAATGACTGCTGCATTGACCAACTCCTGCATTTCATTGCTAGCCCATACTAACAAAACGATCACACAGGAGAATAAACCATACTCGGTTCCTTCTTTTCTCCTTTCAGCCATTGTTTGCAGCAGGACTTCTGCCGAGCCAGCCGGTCTACTTAATGCAAATGCCCTGATAACCAGCGTTCTGCAACGTCTTTGGAGACTCCTTTTCTCGCGGCATAGTTTTCCAGTTGTTCCTGACTAATCTTGCCGACATTAAAGTATTGCGACTGGGGGTGCGATAAATACCAACCACTGACAGCCGCTGTCGGAAACATGGCATAGCTTTCTGTCAGTTCAATGCTCGTAGACGCTGTTACATTTAACAGTTCAAAAAGCTTTCCCTTTTCGGTGTGATCAGGACATGCAGGATAGCCAGGTGCCGGTCTAATACCTGCATAGTTTTCGGCAATCAAACCTGCATTTTCATGCACTTCATCCACGGCATAACCCCAGTGATCTTTTCTCACTTGCTCATGTAGATATTCGGCAAAAGCTTCGGCTAGACGGTCTGCCAGCGCTTTTAACATAATCGAATTATAATCATCATGATCTTTTTCAAACTGTTCCAGTTTTGCTTCAATACCGATGCCAGTGGTAACCGCAAATCCCCCGATATAATCTGCTTTTCCACTTTCTTTTGTGGCAATAAAATCAGATAAGCAAAAATTGGCTCTGCCGGGGGCTTTGATATTCTGTTGGCGCAAGTGATGCAAGGTTTCTAACACCTCTGTTCGTGAGTCATCCGTATAAAGCTCAACATCATCATCAATGCTATTGGCCGGGAAAAAACCAATCACCCCTTTCGCTGAAAGCCAATTTTCACTGATTATTTGTTCCAGCATCGCCTTAGCGTCAGCAAATAGTTTAACCGCAGTCTCTCCAACCACTGCATCCTTTAATATCGCAGGATATTTACCGGCTAATTCCCAGGTCTGAAAAAAAGGTGTCCAGTCAATATAACGGGCTAACACCTCGAGAGATACAGAATCAATCACCCGAGTTCCTAAAAAGGAAGGCTCGACAGGGTTATGATCCTGGCCATCAAACCGGTTCTGTCTGGCATTTTCCAGACTGTGCTGCTTTACCTTGGCTTTACGGCCTTTATGGCGTTCTCGCACTTGCTCATAATCTGCACGTAATTTTGCAACAAATTCCTGTTTTAGGGTTTTACTTAACAGTGAACTGACCACACCGACACTACGTGAGGCATCCATTACATAAACAGTGGGCGCATGATAATTTTCTTCAATTTTTACCGCGGTATGTGCGCGTGAGGTAGTAGCGCCTCCAATTAACAAGGGCACCTCAAAGCCTTGCCGTTCCATTTCTTTAGCCACATGTACCATTTCATCTAAAGAAGGTGTGATCAGTCCACTTAAGCCAATAATATCAACATTTTCTTCCCTGGCTGCTCTGAGTATTTTTTCTGCAGAAACCATGACCCCCAAATCAATCACTTCATAGTTATTACATTGCAAAACCACGGAAACAATATTCTTGCCTATATCATGGACATCCCCTTTGACTGTAGCCATCAGGATTTTGCCATTGGCTTTCATGCCACCGCCTTTTTCGTCATCCATATAGGGCATTAAATAAGCCACGGACTTTTTCATCACCCGCGCAGATTTAACCACTTGTGGTAAAAACATTTTACCCTCACCAAATAAATCGCCCACAACATTCATGCCATCCATTAAGGGGCCTTCAATCACATGTAGGGGTAATTCAGAGGCTAACCGCGCTTGTTCGGTATCTTCAATAATATAATCGGCATTGCCTTTGACCAAAGCATATTCCAGGCGTTTTTTAACCGGCCACTCTCGCCACTCCAGATCTTCTTTTTTGACAGATGTCCCATCTCCTTGATACTTTTGCGCCATTTCCAGCATCGCTTCTGTGGCATCGTCTTTACGATTAAGCACCACATCTTCAACCGCTTGCTTTAATTCACCCGGAATATCTTCATAAATGGCTAATTGACCGGCATTCACAATCCCCATACTCAAGCCTGCTTTAATGGCATGATAGAGAAAAACCGCGTGAATGGCTTCGCGCACCAGATTATTTCCTCGAAAGGAAAAGGACACATTGGAAACACCGCCGGAAATCAAGGCATGCGGCAAGGTTCTTTTAATTTCCCGGGTGGCTTCAATGAAATCCACGCCATAATTATTATGCTCATCAATTCCGGTGGCAATGGCAAAAATATTAGGGTCAAAAATAATATCTTCCGGAGGAAAATTAACGACTTCGGTCAAAATCTTATAAGCGCGCTGACAAATCTCTATTTTCCGTTCCTGAGTATCGGCCTGGCCTTGTTCGTCAAAAGCCATCACAATCACCGCTGCCCCATAGCGACGAACTAATTTTGCCTGTTTAATAAAGTTTGCTTCGCCTTCTTTAATCGAAATGGAATTAACGATACCCTTGCCTTGAATACATTTAAGGCCAGCCTCCAAAATATCCCATTTGGACGAATCCAGCATAATAGGGACTTTGGCAATATCAGGCTCGGATGCAATGAGATGTAGAAAACGCACCATCGCTTCTTTTGACTCCAACATGCCTTCGTCCATGTTGATATCAATAATTTGCGCGCCATTTTCTACTTGTTCCTTAGCCACCGCCAACGCTTCTTCAAAGTCACCGCCGATAATTAAACGCTTGAATCTTGCCGAACCTGTGACATTGGTCCTTTCACCCACGTTAACAAATAAAGAAGCCGGGGTAATATTTTGTGGCTCCAGACCGGCCAAACGACATTGTTTTTCTATCTCTGGAATTTTTCTAGGCGGGTATTTTTGTACAGCATCAATGATAGCTTTAATATGTTCAGGTGAAGTCCCACAGCAACCGCCGATGATATTAAGATAGCCGTTAGCTGCCCAATCAAGCAATTCCGCCGCCATATCTTCTGGACTTTCATCATATTCCCCAAACTCATTGGGCAAACCGGCGTTAGGATGTGCAGAAATATGAGTATCCGCAATATTGGAAACTTCTTCTATATACTGGCGTAATTCCTTAGCCCCTAATGCACAATTAAAGCCGATAGAAATAGGCTCTACATGACTTAATGAATTCCAAAATGCCGCCGCAGTCTGGCCTGATAATGTACGGCCTGAAGCATCGGTAATCGTCCCTGAAATCATAACTGGTAATTTATAACCCAGCACGTCAAAATATTGTTCCACAGCAAAAATAGCCGCTTTAGCATTCAAAGTATCGAATATGGTTTCGATTAAAATGATATCGACACCCGCATCACACATACCCCGCATGGCTTCTGTATAGGCATCTACCAGCTCATCAAAAGAAATATTCCGGAAACCGGGATCATTTACTTCAGGCGACATTGAAGCCGTGCGATTGGTGGGGCCTAAAGTGCCTGCGACAAACCGGGGTTTATCCGGATTTAATGCCGTGACTTCTGCCGCCACTTCTTTCGCTAATCGAACAGACTCTAAATTAATCTCATAGGCCAATGACTCCATTTTGTAGTCTGCCATGGCAATGCAGGTAGCATTAAAGGTATTGGTCTCAACAATATCCGCACCGGCATCAAAATAAGCACGATGAATCGCTTTAATGATATCGGGCTGGGTGAGTGACAAAAGATCATTATTCCCTTGTAAGTCACAACTCCAGTCAGCAAAACGTTCACCGCGGTAATCATTTTCTTCCAGCTTGTAACTTTGAATCATGGTTCCCATGGCACCATCTAGAAACAAAATACGCTGTGATAAAAGTTGTTTTAATAATTCGGTATTATTCATTGGAAAAACTGTTTGAGGCTTAATTAATCAGTGATCTGCTTTACTACGGATATAATGGCTTAGCTGATATTATACGTTGAGTTCATCGTGGTAAATAAAGAAAATATATTCACCCTAATTTTTAAAATACTTACCTGGTCAGGAAGGAGAAAACAATGCCAAAACCTAGCTTAATCCATGTTTTTAAAAGTGTTATCGCCGCAGGAATAGGTGTACAAAGCAATAAGAACAGAAAGATCGATTTTGAAACCGGCTCTCTAACATCCTATATTATTGTTGGCTTGATTGTAACGCTGGGCTTTATTGGCCTTTTGGTTTTTATTGTCTCAACTGTTGCCAGTTAAAAGTCTACTGTTGCTATCAACAAAAAAGCCCAGAATTCACTGGGCTTTTAATCAAGAAACTTGCAACGGGAGTTTTATTTTACCGATGAAAAGCTCTTTCCAATAGCGGTAAACATTTCTGTAATGCCGCCAAATAATACGCCAAAAGAAAAAGGTTGTTTTAGCATTAATTTCAACCTTATCACAGCAATAGCTAGAAAAGGGATTACCCAAACAATAAGTTCAAGGATAACACCAATAAAAGATCCAATTGTTCCTGATTGTAAACCGGAAGTATCAGTACTATAACGAACATTCTCTCCTACCGTAGGGTCATATTCAACGGTGACATCGCCTTCAAAAAAATCAACAAGCATGCCGTTGAAATAGATCATTAAAACTTGTAGAGTTAAATACACAACAAAACTACCAGCCACCCAATAAAAGGCATTACCTGTTTTTTTTTCTAGAGCCGTTCTATAAATCCAAATTGCTGTAAAAATAGCAATTATTCCACCAAAAGTCATTTTATTACCTCTTCATTATTATTCTTTAACATACTGAATCCAAATTATTTTTCCCAAACTCTATCTATTTCTAGTGAAAGAGATGTAGCTTGCTTTATTCGTAACTGAATTTCATTTTTTAGCTAGAAAAAAATGAATAGTCAATTAACCTTTCATAATATCATATTCAAACCATTTCGCAATTCTAGCAGCTCATTGCCAACCGAAATATGAAGTCAAAAAAACTCATCCACCTGCCTGACTCAAATAAACACCCTCCAACACACAAGCCCAGAAAATCCAGCGCCTAGGTTTTTTTGATTAGAATACAAGCATATACGACAGAACTAGCCCCCCCCTTCAACCAACTTTTTAATTTACCGATCGCCTGTAATTCCCGTGATCTTTCGCCTAATATTCATGCAAAAGTCATAACCGTATTCGCCTGCGTTATTCCAGCTAATACTCAAACAAACTCATATTTATCTTGACTTTAACCCATTCTAAAGTAACATAACATGTTCAAACGCCATCAAGCGTGGCAAATTTTTTATCACAACACAAAAAGGCAGATACTCATGGGAGCAATCTTAGACGTAACAGAATTGTTAAAAGAACCATCAGGTATGGTTGGCGCAGTAGTTATAATCATTGTAGGTTATTTTTTCGTGAAATGGGTTTTCGCAGAGCCTGAAGACGAAGAATAAGTAGTACTGATTGCAAATAAAAAGCCGTAACAGAATCTTCTGTTACGGCTTTTTATGTTTTAGAGCCCCTTGAATTACCCATGTTATTCAACATCACGTTTATTAGCCCTAACCATAGCTTAGCCTTTAATCTATTCATCACCATTGAGTCTAAAAACCTCGCCTAGCCTCTTAATTCAGCACCCCACCAAAACAGCACCAGCTGTTCAAATGTCCTGACATACATAGCCACTACACCCACGTTTACCAAAAAACAGGGCCCATGTTGATTTCACAAAGTAAAAGCGTAAGCTATCCAACAACCAAGCTCTTTAAATTATAAAAATATACCCAGCAATGTATCAATCCCTCCATGCCACCATTTCGCGTCATTACCATACAAAAGTTACCAGCTATGGCATCGGATTTTTCCGTTTTTTGTTTGGGCTCGTGACCCTGCAGGAAATTTTCTTTCTTCTTTATTTCAATCATTTGATTTTCGACCCCATCCCTTATTTGGATGTTGAATTCCCAATGATCCCCTTTTTTCTTGGTTTATGGGCCGTGGTCGCCGGTTGCCTATGCATCGGTTATCGTTGCCAGCAATCCGTGATTGCAAATTATCTTTTCTGGATTGTTTTCGTCAACTTCACCCCCATGCAACGTGACTTTGATGGTGGCTTTGACATCTTCATGATTGGCACCAATTTCTTTATGCTTTTTATGCCTCTGGATAAATCTTTTGCTATTGACCTATTGAGAAAAAAACTCCAGACACCTTTTCAGCATTATTCACAATACCGTAAACAAGACGTTTCAATACTGGCATACACTCTTCCCGTCACTATTTGCCTGGGCTTTTTATATTTTGACTCTGGCATACATAAACTTTTTGCCGAACACTGGCTAAATGGTTTAGGTGCATGGCTACCTGCATCCATGCCTTATTATATTTCTCCGCTAAATATAACAGGGCTGTTGAACCATGAGTTTTTACAAAAAACGATAGGCTATAGCATTCTTGTTTTTCAATTCGCTTTTGTTTTTTTGGTACACAACGCGCGCTTAAGACCTTTATTTTTTATCGTCGGTGCAGGCCTGCACATAGGGATTACACTGACCCTGAACATCTACCCCTTTGGCATAGGAATGCTTATTTTTTATTGTCTGGTCGCGCCCTTTTCATGGTACCGAAAGATTGCGACTTTCATCACTGCCAAGTCGCCAGCATTGACGGTGTTTTATGACGAACAATGTCCGCTATGTTGCCGCACTATTTTGACCATCAACCATTTTGATATTTTTAAAACAATTGACTTCAAAGGTGCACAAACACACGCTGCAGATTTCCCCGCACTCAGCTCAATAGAGCCCGAAACATTAATGAAAGACCTCTATGCGCTGGATAACAATCATCGTCTCTATGACGGGGTCAATACCTACGCCCAAATACTCATAAAAATGCGTTACCCCATGCTTGCAGGTTACCTATTAAAAACGCCGGGGATTCATCAGCTAGCCCGTCATTACTATAGAAAAATTGCCGACTCTCGCATCCGCACTCCCTGTGACGCTCATTGCATAGCAACAACAGCAAACAACACCCCGCTATCTCTCTATGACCGCATTTTTGAATGTGAGGCAGGCAAACCGACCAAACGTTCTGTGCACCGGATAAGCAAAATAATGCTGCTTTTATTTCTTTTGCAACTCAACAGCAGTATTCATTACGGTCTATTTTACAGGCTTGATGCGCTCAAAAATACAACGGCTATAAGCAGCAATATCAGCGCCATTAGCAATTCAGTTATTTTATTTTCCACCACTTTTCTTGGTATTACCCCTCATGCACTTTACCTTCACGATCATTTTGAAGGCTATAACCACCTGATTGCAATCACTTATCAAGACCCCCAAGGCAGTGAAAAGTGGTTACCGTTTATTTCACCTGAAGGCCGTATGGAGTCGCCAAATTGGGGGCGAGTACATTCAATGTGGGCGAATATCGCAGTCACACCCAATATTGATCATCAGCGCCTTTCAAAATTCATTATGAAAACCACGGCATTCTGGGGTAATAAATTGGGGCTGGATTTAGATGCCACAACGTTCACCATTAAATTAAAAAAAATCATTTCCCCCCCCTATTGGGTCAAAGACCTGCTTAAATCTAATTTATCGGGATCCTGGCAAAATATTGGCCATGCAAAGTGGCATAAAAAAACGCTGGATTTAAACCTTCCTCAGAACATAAACTCCCTCTAATTAAATTTATTATTGCATCGGCAAGGGAGTCATGATATAAATTAATGCGTGCTTTGCTAAGTACATATAATTATAAAAAATCCCTTTAGGAGGAAATAATGAAAAAAGTATTATCTTTAGTCGCTATGACTTTAATGATTGTTGGTTTAACTGGCTGCATGGACGATCCAGATGGTTCACAACAAAAAATCTCTAGCCCTGCTTCTTCTATCCAGTTGTAAGTTTTGCTAGCTGAAGCGAGTATATTTTTTGCAAAGTATACTTTCTTCAGTATTAATCGTTGCCTTGGTTTTTGCATTAGATTGTAAATGCTTTCGCAACGATTAATATTTATAGTGTTGTGTTTTAGCTTTGTATGTATGGAACTATAAAAAATCCCACTTAGGAGAAAATAATGAAAAAAGTATTATCTTTAGTCGCTATGACTTTAATGATTGTTGGTTTAACAGGTTGCATGGACGATCCAGACGGTTCACAACAAAAAATTTCTAGCCCTGCTTCTTCTATCCAGTTGTAAGCTTTGCTATTTGAAGAACGGCCTTACTCTTAAGGGCGTTCTTCTTCAATGCGAAGTTCCCCGGAAATACCCCCGATCCACCCCTCAAAAAACACCCATCTGCCCTGAATCACCTTTTGTGACACAAATCATTTTGCGATAGCTTTCAATGCCCCAGTTTTTTATAAAAGGTTTATTGCGTTTTCTGACGAGAAGGGAATATGACTTAAAGACAGCAGAAGTCCATGAGAAGTTGAACCTGCTAAAACTACAGAAAAACCCGAGAAGACCTCAGGTTTTGAAAAAAAGAGTTGGCCTGTAAGCCGGGTTCTGTCGAGAACAGCCATTCATCTAGGCTATAAGTCGCCTTATAGCTCAAGCGATCTACCCAGGTACCGTGCGGGCCACACGTCAGCACCTCTATTTGATCTTGCTCCAGGTGGGGTTTACCATGCCACTGCTGTTACCAGCAAGCGCGGTGCGCTCTTACCGCACCTTTTCACCCTTACCCCTCAACTAAAAGATGAGAGGCGGTTTATTTTCTGCGGCACTTTCCGTAGGTTCACACCTCCCAGGCGTTACCTGGCACCTTGCCCATTGGAGCCCGGACTTTCCTCCATTTTATTTTTCAATAAAATAGCGACTGCTCGGCCAACTCTTGTGAGAATTATACCGTAAAACAATCAATAATGCATTTTAGTCAATAAAAATAAATACATAGTCTGCCTGAGGCGACTACCAACATTGGCTTAAAATCTGATGTAGCGCGAACTTCATTCCCATTGCATCCTATGAAATGGCGATCATGCCTGATAATTTTCGGGCGCCAATCCACCCGACAAACAGCTAAAGCCAAAATACCGACGCCACAATGCCCGCTGGAGAAGCGCAAAGCAGGGTTTGACAATTCGCTCTAGCTAACTGACATCAGCCTTCCTTGAAACACTCAATAAAAAACCACACAGGGTTATCCACTGCGAGTCATTAGTCTGCTTGCTGGCTTAAGTCCAAAGCCGCTTGATACAGCAGTTTCTTTCTTGCTCCGGTTATCTCTGTCGCCAACCCAACGGCTGTTTTAATGGAGCATGCCTTTAACAACACGGTTAACACACGTTTTTGCTCTTCACTAATAGCTGCAGGTTTTTTTTCATTAACAACACCTTCAACCAGAACAACAAATTCGCCCTTCCTCATGTAGATATTACTTTTTACTTGCTCTATAACCCGGCCTAAAGAGTCTTTGACTATCGTTTCATGCAATTTGGTTAGTTCTCTTGCCAACACAATTTGTCGATCGCTAGAGACGATTTCGGCTAAATCTTCAAGTGACGCTAAAATACGATGACTGGACTCATAAAAGACCCATGTTACTGTTTCATTTTTTCTACTTGAGAAAAAAACTTTTCTGGCAGAACTGGTTCGGGGTGAAAACCCTTCATACCTGAACTGAGTCACCGGTAATCCCGATACGGATAAGGCTGCAATTAAGGCACAGGCGCCGGGAATAGGAGACACCTCTACATCCTGTTGCCTTGCCAATTTGACCAGTGGCATACCCGGGTCGCTTAATAATGGAGTCCCGGCATCGGAAACCAAAGCAATGCTCAGGCCATTTTTTATTTTATCGATTAAACCGGGGGAAACCTTACCTTCATTATGCTGATGCAATGAAACTAATCGATTGTTAATACCATAATGCTGCAATAACATTCTTGCGTGCCGGGTATCTTCTGCCGCAATCAAATCGACCTGTTTTAATATTTCAACCGCCCGGTAACTTAAATCTGCTAGATTACCTATTGGGGTTGCAACAACGTATAATTTACCGCACATGTTCTTCCACTCAATGCTTTTAAAAGACCTGTCCATTTATGAACCGTCATTGTTTAATGTTTTTTACTTGCTGTTTACTTTTACTGGCGGGCTGTGCAACAGAAATAACTCAGCGACATCTTTCTCTTAACGATGCCTTGCTTGCCCATTCGTCAATGCAAAAAGGCCAGCATAAACATGCCGCCGGATTGTACCAGGCATTGGCAAAATCAGAACCCGCACACCAGGATGCTTTTAATCTGTTGTCGGCCGAAGCTTTCTTTAAATCCGGCGATAGTCTTTTCGCAGAAAAGCATATCACCCTCATAAACACCGCTACATTATCCCTGGAGCAGCGCAATCGACTCAATTTGCTTGCCGCGCAAATAAGTTTAAGCCATGGTCAGGCAGAAACAGCCATTGACCAGCTTAGCATTATTACTGCTTATGCCCTGAAACTCAAAAATAAAATCGCATTCTATCACTCTTTAGCTTTTGCGCATTCCCTGACAGGCCATCCATTACAAAGTGCACAGGCCAGAATTCAACTGACACCGTTACTTGAAAACAAGGAGCATCGTCAGGAAAATCACCAGGTTATTTTAAATACACTGAAACCGCTTTCTTCACAAACACTGATACTCCAACAACCTCCCGCACCCGATGTTTTGGGAGGCTGGATGGCTATGGCCCAGCTCTTAAAAACCAGAAAATCAAGTCATGACCTCGCGGAATTCCAAGCTAATTTATCGGCCTGGAAACAACTTTTCCCTCAACACCCCGCCACTGACTTTTTACACACTTTTTCTCCAGAAAACATCCCCCACAATTTTAAACAGGCTTCTGCCATTGCCTTGTTCTTACCAGAATCAGGGCGTTATGCAGAGGCGGCTCAAATCATCAAAGAAGGCTTTACAACAGCTTATCAACAGTCCCTCTATCAACCTGCTCTCCGGTTCTATGATAGTTCGGCGGGTAGTATATTACATTTGTATCATCAAGCTATCGCCGAAGGTGCTGAATTAATCATTGGTCCGCTGAGTAAAGATAAAATAGATAGTCTGGCTGTTGGCACTGAACTCACCACACCGATACTTGCTTTGAATCACATTCCGGATTTAATTAAAAAAAATTTACTGCAGTTTGGTTTAAGCCCTATTGATGAAGCGAGACAAGTTGCCATCAAAGCCAGAAATGATGGCCATGATAAAATACTTTTGTTAACCTCGGAAAGCAGACAGGGCCAGCGTATGGCTCAACATTTTACCGAATTCTGGGAAGCCAAGGGAGGTACCATACTTGAAACACAAGTTTACAACCCGAAAGCAAATGATTTTTCCCAGCCCATCAAGGATTTGCTCAACCTTGAAGAAAGCAAATATCGCTATCGCCAGTTGCAGCAATTGCTTGGAAGTCCGCTACAATTTACAGAACGCAGACGTCATGACGCAGATGCCCTCTTTTTATCCACCAATCCACACACAGCACGCTCCATATACCCCCAATTACGTTTTTATCGTGCGACACGGCTTCCCGTTTATGCTCCACCACAAATATACAGCGGACAAGCCAACCCTTCCCAGGACCTGGATTTGAATTCCATCACGTTTTGCGATATTCCCTGGCTTTTTTCTGATGCATATCAAGATGAACTCAGTCTTGCTGCATTAAAGGATAGAGGGCAGTCATTTTCCCCCAAACACCCCAGACTCTTTGCCTTAGGCATTGATTCTTTCAATATCATTGCACACCTTGGGCAACTCGATAACATGCCATACGCCGGAGCCACAGGGTCTTTGTCTCTCAATCTGGAAAATAGAATTACGCGACAATTGGTCTGTGCTAAATTCATAGATGGTATTCCGGTATTACAGAACTTTATCAACACTGAAAGCGCTGTTGATGATCAGCGCATTTATGCAGAGAATATTTTTTAAAAACACTATTTTATCCTGATTTGTGATGACTAATTTTCGCCCCCTGCATCTACTCAAAGGTGAGCAATCGGAACAGCTTGCATGCAATTATTTGTTGCAACAGGGCCTTAGTGTCATAGCTAAAAATTTTCGCTGTCAATATGGCGAACTGGATTTGATCATGCAAGATGCGGATACACTGGTCATTGTCGAAGTTAGATTCAGGAAATCAAACAAATACGGGGGAGCACTGGAAAGCATTACCCCCAAAAAACAATCGCGTATTATTGCGACAACCCAGTATTATTTAATGCGAAACAATTGGCATAATGCCATTCGATTTGATGTGATAACATTATCCGGCAACATGGATATTCACTGGATAAAAAATGCCTTTCAATAAACCTTTCCCCATCCTATATTAATTTGCATCAATGAGTTTACAAAACAGAATTATTAATCACTTCACTGAAAGCATCCAAATAAAACAGGCTGCTATGGCGAGTTTACCTGACTTAATCGCGTTTGGATCACAACAAATGGTTGAAGCTCTGGTGAATGATAAAAAAATACTCTGCTGTGGTAACGGTGGCTCGGCAGCTGATGCTCAGCACTTTTCATCCGAAATGCTCAATCGCTATGAACGTGAACGCCCGGCACTTCCGGCGATTGCCTTAACCACAGATACTTCAACCATCACATCGATTGCTAACGACTATCATTTTGATGAAATTTTTGCCAAACAAATACGTGCTCTGGGGCAAGCTGGCGATATTTTGCTGGTTTATTCAACCAGTGGTCATTCGGCTAACATTATTAGCGCCATACAAACAGCGCATGATAAAGAACTGACGGTCATTGCATTAACCGGCAAAGACGGGGGAAAACTGTCTTCGGTATTAAATGAAACCGATATTGAAATTAGAGTGCCCTCAAATTCAACCGCACGTATTCAAGAAGTCCATTTACTCATTACCCATTGTTTTTGCGATTTAATTGATCAACAACTTTTTGGTGCATAAATCCCTATGAAATTATTTCTCTTGCTTATCTCGATTCATTTTCTATTATCCGCCTGTTCTACTATTGCCACGGGAGGTGCTGAATTCACCGGACTTTCCCTATTGCATGATCGTCGAAGCAGTGCAGTTATTATTAATGACGAACACATAGAAATCAGTACTTTCATAAAATTAAATATGGAAGAGGATATCCGCAAAAACTGCCATTTTAACATCACCTCTTATAATGGCACGGTGCTGGTAACGGGCGAAGCACCTACCGAAGCATTGCGCAATAAAATTATTGCTATTGTCAAAGTCCTACCCGATGTCAAGGTCGTCCATAATGAAATGAGTATTGCACAACCCTCTTCATTGTTAAGCCGAACGGAAGACACTTTAATAACCACTTACGTCAAGTCCGCCTTAAGCGATGTAAAAAACCTACCGGGTTTCGATGCAACCAGAGTCAAGGTGATCACTGAGAATCAACATGTTTATTTATTGGGGATAGTCCATAAAAAAGAAGGTCTTGTTGCCACCGATATTGCGCGCAAAACAAATAATGTGAAACAAGTCATCAAAATTTTTGAATATATTAATTATTGAAGATGCAGGGGCTCACCCCATTAAACGATAGCTGTTCCAAACCCGTTTTTTTAAGCAATAGCGTAAAGATCTAAAGTTTAGCCCCAAATATTAAGCGATTGCCGTTTGATGCCAGCGATGGTCTTGCAGAACAGGGCTTATCGCACCTTTCTCAATGTCTTCCTGATAATCTTCCTGTGCAATTTCAGCAGGATTATATGCCACCGCTTGAGCACTTCAAGCTTCACCCGCTTCTGCGGGTTTAACGATGCCAGAACTTCTGACGTTTCCGCTCACCTCGCATAAATAAGCAACGGTAAAACCAAAATAGCTTAATAAGCGCGTGTCATTATCCGCCAATACCACAGTCTGACAACACGGTAAAACATCGCCATAAATAATGATGCAATGAGCAGGCGATAAATACAAAAACTTTTAGCCCCTCTCAGGCCTGATCAACGGCTATGCCATACCCTTGACAAACAGGGCAGGGATAAAGGGTATTTTCTGGATGGAGAGCCATAAATCATGAGGTTTATTTGAAAATTAGTTAGAATATAGTCTAACCCCCTTAATCTTACATAATCATTGCACGGCTCAACTTGCCAGTGTCTAAGGAGAAACAATGAATATTCATGAATATCAGGCCAAACAACTGTTTCAGGCATATGGCATTCCCTCTCCACAAAGTAAACAAGTCACAACGGCTGATGCGGCGGTATTAGCCACCCGGGAAATAGCAGGCAAGGCTTGGGTAGTTAAGGCGCAAGTACATGCCGGGGGACGAGGCAAAGTCGGTGGGGTCAAAATCGCTAGAAATACGGATGAAGTGCAACAGTTTGCTGCCGGGATGTTGGGAAACCGTCTGGTGACCAAACAAACAGGCGCAGAAGGCTTACCCATTGAATCTGTTTTGATAGAAGCTACTTCAGTGATTAAACGAGAATTTTATTTAAGTGTATTAGTGGACAGAGCCAGTGAACGCGTCATGTTTGTTTCCTCTATTGCTGGCGGCATGGATATTGAAGCCGTAGCTGAAGAAACACCCGAGAAAATAGTGACCATTATCGTGGATCCTGCTGCTGGTATACAATCCTATCAATGTCGGCAAGTGGCTTTTTCCTGGTCGCTACAGGGTGCCCAGATTAAAGCACTGGAAAAAGTCATGCGAGGCATGTATCAATTATTACTCGACAAAGACGCCAGCCAAATTGAAATCAATCCACTCATAGAAACCGATGAGGGTGAAATAATTGCCCTGGATGCAAAAATTAATTTTGATGACAATGCCGTAGCTTCGCATCCAGATATTCTCGCCTTAAGAGATGAAGGACAAGAAGATGAAAAGGAAAACAAAGCCCAGGCGTATGACTTGAATTACATTACTCTGGACGGTTCTATCGGCTGCATGGTTAACGGTGCAGGTTTAGCCATGGCCACCATGGACCTGGTTAAACTAAAAGGCGGTGCCCCTGCCAATTTTCTGGATGTCGGCGGCGGTACCAATACTGAAAAGGTCTGTGAAGCCTTTAAATTAATTTTATCAGACCACAATGTAAAAGCGGTTTTAGTCAATATTTTTGGCGGTATCGTGCAATGCGACATTATTGCAAAAGGTATTTTAACAGCCGTTGATCAGGTACACGTCACTATTCCTGTGGTGGTTCGCCTAGAAGGAACCAATGCTGAACAAGGCAGAGAATTATTAAATAATTCAGATTTCGGTGTTTTTGCCGCGGAAGACCTGGCTAGTGCAGCAGAGCAGGTCGTTGCTTTAGCGAAGGAGGTCGCATGAGCATTTTAATTAATCAACACACCCAGGTTATTTGTCAGGGCTTTACCGGAAGGCAGGGTACTTTTCACTCAGAACAAGCACTCGCTTATGGCACCAAACTCGTCGGTGGTGTCACACCTGGACGTGCCGGACAAACGCACCTTGGTTTACCCGTCTTTAATACAGTGGAAGATGCCGTTCAGGCCACAGGTGCGACAGCCAGCATGATTTATGTCCCACCCTTTTTTGCCGCGGATGCTATTTTAGAAGCGGTTGCCGCAGGCATTGGTTTGATTATCTGTATCACCGAAGGTATTCCGGTCCTGCAAATGCTCAAAGTTAAAGCCGCGATGGCCGGTACCGATGCCTTATTAGTCGGGCCCAATTGCCCTGGCGTGATAACACCGGGGGAATGCAAAATTGGTATTATGCCGGCGATGATCCATTTACCAGGCAACATAGGCATCGTTTCAAGATCGGGCACTTTAACTTACGAAGCAGTACATCAAACAACACAACAAGGCTTAGGACAAAGTACTTGTGTAGGTATTGGTGGCGACCCTATTCATGGTATGACATTCATTGATGTGATCAGCCGGTTTCAGCAAGATGAACAAACCCGGGGTATTATTATGGTGGGTGAAATAGGCGGCAGTGAAGAGGAAGAAGCCGCAGATTACATTAAAGCATCTGTGAGCAAACCGGTCGTTTCTTATATTGCGGGCAGAACCGCCCCTCCGGGAAAACGCATGGGGCATGCAGGAGCTATTGTCACGGGAGGCAAGGGTACCGCAGAAAGTAAAGTGGCTGCGCTGAGAGCTGCCGGAGCAGAAGTCGTCGACAGCCCGACACAACTGGGTGTGGCAATGAAAGCTTGTTTATAAGCAGCTGTTTTCCATTGTTAAACAATGATTTCGGGAGGCTGCGGCCTCCCGGCATAAGCCCCCCACCTCAGTATCTTCGTAGGCTGTCTTGCACGACTCCCAATAGAGTAATTAACTTTTCCATGGCCACAAGGGCTGCTGACATAAGCTCAAAAACGAAAATCAAGATCGAGAATATAAAGACATGTTAAAAATAGCCTTGGCACAAATTAATTTATTAGTCGGTGGAATTAGTGTCAATCAAAAGAAAATTATTGAAACGGCTCAACGGGCACGCGACGAACTAGCCGCGGATATCGTTATTTTTCCTGAACTCACTATCACAGGCTACCCTCCCGAAGACCTGTTATTGCGTCCAGACTTTATCAAGCAGGCAAATCAGGCCGTGTTAGCTATTGCTCAGGCTGTACAAGGTATTGATATTGTTTTAGGTTACCCCGAATCAGCGAATAATTACTTATATAACAGTGCTGCCGTGTTACGCGATGGCAGCATATTCAAACATTATAGAAAAAATGCATTGCCAAACTTTGGCGTCTTTGATGAACAGCGTTATTTCCATGCCGGGGCTGAACCCTGCCTGTTTTCAGTAAAAAATACCGTAATTGCGCTGACCATTTGCGAAGATATCTGGCAACAAGGATTGATTGAAAAAAATAAACAGCAGGGGGCAGATATCATAGTTACCTTGAATGCCTCCCCTTTTCATGCTGGAAAAATTCATCTACGCGAAGACATTGTTTGTCAGCAGGCTAAAAAAGCGGAGGTAGCTTTAGTTTATGTCAATACCGTGGGCGGACAAGATGAATTAATATTTGACGGTGCATCCTTTGTGGTAAATACACAGGGTGAGGTCGTATTTAGAGCAGAAGAATTTGCAGAACAAATGTCGGTTGTGGAATTTAATCACAATATGCCCACTCACAATACCTGCTCCCCCTTATATAATGAAATTTCCAGCGAATATAAAGCACTTGTTCTGGGTGTTAGAGATTATGTCCATAAAAATGGTTTTAAAGGCGCTTTATTAGGCTTATCGGGGGGCATTGACTCCGCACTGGTCTTAGCTATTGCCGTTGATGCCCTGGGTGCTGATCACGTGGAAGCCGTGCTTATGCCCTCTAAATACACTCAGGATATGAGCAATGAAGATGCTATTCTGGAAGCTGAAGCATTAGGCATTAAACACCATGTCATTGCCATTGAACCTGCCGTCACTGCATTTAACGGAATGTTAGCTGATTTATTTGCTGGCGCTAAAACAGATAGCACCGAAGAAAATATTCAAGCCCGGTGTCGTGGCGTGTTATTAATGGCAATCTCTAATAAGCAGGGTAAACTACTCCTCACCACCGGCAATAAAAGTGAAATGAGTGTGGGTTATGCCACTTTATACGGTGACATGGCCGGCGGTTTTGCACCTATCAAAGATGTACCCAAACTACTGGTTTACCAGTTAGCTGAATATAGAAACACTATTTCAGCCGTTATTCCACAAAGAGTAATCACACGCCCTCCTTCAGCCGAGTTAGCCCCTGACCAGGTTGATGAAGACTCCTTGCCCGCTTATTCGATTTTAGACCCCATCCTGGAAATGTATGTAGAGCAGGATAAATCAGCTGAAGACATACTGGCAGCCGGATATCAATTAGCCGACATCAACAGAGCGCTTTCATTAGTTGATAGAAACGAATATAAACGCAGACAGGCACCTCCAGGTATTAGAATTACACCGAGAGCTTTTGGCCGGGACCGTCGCTATCCCATTACCTCGGGATATAAAGGCTCCCAATAATACATCCACAGCGATGTGCCTTGCACATCGCTCAATCAATAAATCTAACGTCCCAGTACCGCTGCTATTGTTTAACTCACTTATATTCAGTACACTTTAAGCACCTTCTCTAACCTACGGAATACCCCCCTGATGTCTTCATTAACCGATTCAAGCATTTGGCACGAACTCCAACATCATTTCCATGAAGTCGCTGAATTACAAATGCGTGATTTGTTCGCAGCTGATCCGCAGCGTTTTGACAAGTTCTCTTTGTGTTTTAATGACATCCTGTTTGATTACTCAAAAAATAGAATCACTGACAAGACATTGCCTTTGCTGTTTGCACTGGCGAAACAAAGAAAATTAGATGACAAAATCAAGGCCATGTTTGCGGGTGAAAAAATCAATCAAAGCGAACAGCGAGCCGTTTTGCATGTCGCTTTGCGAAATCGCAGTCAGCACTCGATTATGGTCAATGGTCGAGATGTAAATGCGGATGTCAATCAGGTATTAGATAAAATCCGGGATTTTTGTGATGCTGTTCATTCGGGGATCTGGCGTGGCTTTACCGGTAAAGTCATTACCGATGTAGTCAATATTGGCATAGGCGGTTCTGATTTAGGCCCCAGAATGGTTGTCAGAGCGTTACAACCATACTCAACCGGCAAAATACAGACTCACTTCGTCTCCAATGTTGCACAAGCTGATTTACTCAACACGCTCAGCCAATTAAACCCGGAAACCACACTGTTTTTAATCGCCTCAAAAACCTTTACCACACAAGAAACCATGACCAATGCTTTGTCAGCACGCAGCTGGTTAATCGATTCTTTATCCGCCCCTAATGCGGTCGATAAACACTTTGTTGCTATTTCAACCAACAAGGAAAAAGCCATCGAGTTTGGCATTAATGCCGACAACATCTTTGAATTCTGGGATTGGGTAGGGGGGCGTTTTTCACTCTGGTCAGCCATCGGCTTATCGATTCCCTTAAGCATCGGCATGGAGAACTTTGAAAAACTATTAGAAGGTGCCCATGAAGTTGATGAACATTTCAGACTGACCCCCTTCGAACAGAATATTCCAGTGATCATGGCGCTACTGGGTATCTGGTATAACAATTTTTTTAAAACCGAATCGCAAGCTATTTTGCCCTATGGTCATTATCTGCGTTATTTCCCTGCTTTTATGCAACAGGGGGACATGGAAAGTAATGGTAAAAGCGTTGATATTCACGGCAACCCAGTGGATTATCAAACCGGACCTATTATCTGGGGACAGGCAGGTACAAGTGGACAACATGCCTTTTATCAACTAATCCACCAGGGTACCAAATTGATTCCCTGCGATTTTTTAGTCCCTGCAACCAGTTACCATGATCTGCCTGACCATCATAATATGTTGATCTCGAACTTTCTGGCCCAACCTCAAGCCTTAATGCAAGGAAAAACAACAGGTCAGGTCAGGAGTGAGCTGGACGCAAACCGACACGATGATATCCTGGTTAATGCCAAGGTTTTCCCCGGAAACATCCCGAGCAATTCTTTTTTATTTAAACAATTAGCGCCAAAAACATTAGGTTCGTTAATCGCTTTGTATGAACATAAAGTATTTGTCCAGGGTGCAATCTGGGACATCAACTCCTTCGACCAAATGGGGGTTGAATTAGGTAAAGTCCTGGCCGGTGTTATCTATCCAGAACTTCAGCATAATGAAGCGGTAACGGGGCATGATAGTTCAACCAATGGTTTAATTAACCATTTCAAGAAGATTCGCCAGCGTTAACTCCATCGGGTGTATGACCTCATTAAGCGGCATCCTGCTTTTGATCGCCCGTTTGTTTAATGCCATCGATAAGCTTAACGCCTGTGATGACATCCGCTAAATGTTTGTAGCCCCCTTAATCTGAGCCATGTCTTCTGAGCCGCTGCCATGCGTTGAGCGTTAACCATACCCTATTCACCTTTTGCTTCCCAGCGATGACCTCGTGAAGTGAAAGCGCCGGCCGGCAAATTCACACCTACGAAGGCTGATATTTTTCAGCCCTTATCAAGATTACGTCAGGAGCAGCTTTAACCAATCAATAAGCATAAATCAAAGGCCTGCCCCTATTATTCTTTTACCCGTTATATTTAGCGGTTCTTTATTACTCTCTTTCTTTAACCAATATTTTTCCAGCAGGACTCATCGCTAATTCCCAGTCTTCACCATCCCCGTTAGCATCCACTTCATATTCAATCCGCCCATCAGGGTGAGCAATTTTTTCTGCTTTCAGAATTTTGAGGTGTTTAAAGGTTTGTTTGAGTGTTTTTATTATCGCTTGGGGTAATGCTGAGATTTCAATCTCTATTTCATGGCCAAAATGTCGGCCTTGTGAGTCAAATAAAGTTTCATGCTGTTTGCCGTTAGTTTTATATTTGACTTCGTAAAGCACCATACCAAAATGCAAATCTTTATCGACTTTAATCTTTTTTGCATCAGGATGTTCTGCTTTCATACTTTTAATAACAACTTCTGGCACTTCAGAAAATTTTAAGGTACCCGCCTGTGCTGAAAAAACGGGTAAAACAAGCATTGCGATAAATGATGATAGTATTATTTGCTGCGTTTTCATGATTATTCCTTTTCATTAATTTATTCACCATAAAGGTGATGCGTATATTTCAAGAGGGATACAAAAATATGTCCACATAATAATTAAGAACAAGGTCATCCGCAACACTATCAGCACAATAATTGGGGCCAGGGCCAAAGCGACATTGATATCTCATCAAGATTAGTCCAAAGCGTATTAGCCGTACAAAACTTGCTCTAGGAACTGCTGAATAGTGAAGTTAATATGCCAGTACTTATAGAACTATAAATAGTAAATATTACTCTACCCCAAATATCTTGAAAACAATCACATATTTAATGCTTGTAACCCCCGCCACGCTATCCGCCTGTCCTCTTGGTATGGAACAGAGCACCTATGCCCTTGGTAATGAGGTTTGTACGTTGTCTGGCAAGGTCAGAACCATTAAAGGCTCATTGCAAAACTGTCCTCAGGGTTTTTCTGCTACTAATGACCGGCGGGGCAATACGGTTCGTCGCCTCGTTTGATTTACTTACTACTTGCAGTGGCGATTGCAAATACCAGCTAAAACGTAATGGAGAAGTATTATGAACTACGAAATCTACATTGACGATGAATCTAAAGGCGTTAAATATTCGAAGCAATCAGGACGCGTATTAATAAAGGGTTAGCGCTTGGAAACAAGCTGTTCACATCCCAAATAGAAAAATTGATTAATCAAAGCATACAGGAAGGATTGAGATGGCAAGACCACTTAGCATTGAAATTTACTCCGTCAGCTCCAGCAGTACCGATGATCTTCTCGCACTTCGCTCAATACGCAGACCCCAGTCAGCATAAAATGCTTTATGCCTATTCTTCCCGGCTATCCATGCCGGCTTGCTCCGTCAGACTTTTAGACAAGGTTTTCTTGACTTTGACACCTAACTCAACAAAACTGCTCGCTTGGCGAATTAAATTACCATTGCCTGTAGTCAGCTTGTTCATCACTCCGTCATAGGTTTTATGGGCGGTGCTGAGCTGAGTTCCCAGTTTTTCCAGATCTTCTGCAAAACCTCTGATTTTGTCATATAAGATTCCGGCCTTATCGGCAATCATTCTGGCATTTTCATTTTGACGTTCATAGCGCCAGATGTTCTCTATGGTCTTTAATGTCGCTAATAAGGTGGTCGGCGTGACCACCACGATTTTATGCTCGAAAGCATCGGTAAATAATTTTTCATCCGCCTGAAATGCCGCTAAAAAAGCCGCTTCGATGGGGATAAAAAGTAATACAAAGTCCAGTGACCTCAAACCTTTAAGACCGGAATAATCCTTGTCACTCAAGCCTTTTATATGATCTCTGATGGCTTTGGTATGGGCCTTTAATGCGGTAATGCGTTGTGTGTCATCCTCTGTGGAGCAATATTCTTCATAGGCTAATAAAGAGACTTTGGAATCCACCACCACATCTTTATCTGCCGGTAAGCGGATAATTACATCCGGTTTGAACAGGTTTTGCTCATGATCCCTGAAAGCACCCTGAGTTTCATATTCAATACCTTTGCGTAATCCCGATCGCTCAAGCACTTTTTCCAGAATCATTTCGCCCCAATTACCCTGAATCTTCTTATCGCCCTTGAGCGCTTTAGTCAGGTTTAAAGCTTCCTGATTCATCTTTTCGGTATCACGGCGCAGTGACACAATTTCTGCCCGTAATGAAATTCTATCTTTGCTTTCATTATCATAAACCGATTCGAGCCGCTGCTTGAAGTCAGTCAATTGTTCTTTAATCGGATTGACAATATGCCCCATGCTGGTTTTATTTTGCTCCGTAAACTGCTGACTGCGGTCTTCAAAAATTTTATGGGCTAAATTCTCAAATTGAGTTTTCAGCTGACTTTCAGCATCTTGTAATAACTGGATTTTCTCATGGGCATTTTTATGCTGTTCTTCCAGGCGTGTTTTCAACGCCGCATTGTCAGTGTGACTACGGATTAACTGTTGCTGCAGTTGCTGATAATCTGTAGCTTTGTCATCTTGAAATTTAAGTTTTTCCGCGGTCACCGCCTGTTTGACGAACAGCTGCTGATTGCTTTCTACCGTTCGTTGTAACTGATTTTCCAGCTCGAAAATATCCGCCTGATACCTTAAAGACTCCTGCGTCTTAAGGCGCCAGAGTACTATCAGTATAATGATCAGCAACCCGATGGTTGCTGATGCCAATAACAAATTACTGTCCACTACAATCCATTACAATGTTTTGAACACAGTACTGGCTGCCTCTATAGTTTTGGCAATGTCTTCATCACTATGTGCGGCAGAGACAAAACCCGCTTCAAATGCTGACGGCGCCAGATACACGCCGCGTTCCAGCATACCGTGAAAAAATTTCTTAAACCGGGCCTGATCAGATTTCATGACTTGTGCAAAGCTGCTCACTGTTTCTTCTTCGGTAAAAAACAATCCAAACATCGCGCCCACTCGATTTACTGCAAAAGGGATACCCGCCAGTCTGGCTTTATCATGGATGCCAGTAACTAATTGTTCTGTTTTTTCTGATAATTGCTGATAAAAGCCCGTGTGTGAAATCAATTCCAGGGTTTTTAAACCGGCAGCCATCGCCACAGGATTGCCAGATAATGTGCCCGCCTGATAAACCGGGCCTAACGGTGCCAAATACTGCATTATTTTCTGAATACCGCCAAAAGCCCCCACAGGCATCCCACCCCCAATAATTTTGCCGAGTGTGGTCAGGTCGGGGCTGATTTTATAAACACCTTGTGCGCCGTGTAAACCGACCCGAAAACCGGTCATCACTTCATCAAAAATCAATACGCTGTTATGTTCATCACAGACCTTACGTAGGGTTTCTAAAAAACCGGGGAGGGGGGGTATGCAATTCATATTACCCGCCACCGGCTCAACAATAATACAGGCAATCTCATCGCCTATTTCTGCAAACAGCTTGGTAACGCTCTCACTATCGTTATAAACCAATGTCAGGGTATCTGCCGCTAGACTTGCCGGCACTCCCGGAGAGCTGGGAACCCCCAGAGTTAATGCCCCTGAGCCGGCTTTAACCAATAAGGAATCAGAGTGCCCATGATAGCAGCCTTCAAATTTAACAATTTTATCGCGTCCGGTATAACCACGCGCTAAACGCAACGCACTCATAGTGGCTTCAGTTCCCGAACTGACCATCCGGACCATATCCATGGACGGCACAAGTTCACAGACTTTAATCGCCATTAAGGTTTCGATTTCGGTGGGTGCGCCAAAGCTCAACCCTTTCTCTGCCGTTTGTTTGACCACCTCAATCACCTCAGGGTGAGCATGGCCTAAAATCATTGGTCCCCATGAACCCACATAGTCAATATAAGACTTATTTTCACTATCATAAACAATAGAACCCCGAGCGTGATCAAAATACACAGGTGTGCCGCCTACGCCACTAAATGATCTAACAGGGGAGTTAACGCCACCCGGAATTACTTTCTTGGCTTCAGTAAATAAAGTGCTTGCTTGAGTCATAATTTCGTTTGATTGATCGAATAATCTGTCAAGGATAGGTGAACGCCAAAAGGGTAGCAAGTAAATACTTTACAGGCGACAAAAAATGTATATCTGCCGCTCAGGTTTTAGCTGATTTGCCAGCTTCAATTTTTCAAACATGGGGATATTTAGTGTGTTGAACCGATGATCGCAAGAAGGCCCATAATTTCCCAGCTATGCACCCAGAGGATCTGATCAGCTGCAAAAGGCCAGCAAAATCCTCTGCTTGCGAGCGGCAGACCTGCTGTTGGAATACCTGTGAGGTTAAATAAAGACGGCGCTTCGCCAAATTAATGATCTCTCGCCAGGTATTGTCAATGGCTGGTCTAAGCAACGGCTACGCTTAAACCTGTGCCATGGGCAAGACTAGACACTCTGCGTCCTGCCATGTGTTTTATCCGCATTTTGTCAGACCTTGTCAGGCCTAGGGTCAACGCAACATAACATCCAGTTGATCCACTATTTCAGCCCAATCTGCATCTTCGTCTTTCATCTGTTTTAAAAAAGAGGCCTGTGCTGTATTCCAGAAATCCGCATGATATAACTCTATCTTTCCGGATAAGGGCTTATGTCTATCAATGAAGTCATCAATTTCTTGGTCTGTGCTACCAAGTCCTAATTGATCAAATAACGCAGTAATGGAATGAATGGATGTTTCCATTATTTTCCCCCTTTATGCAATCCATAGTGAGATACATGACTGCTGTGCCACTAAACACAGCCCGCAAACAAGAAATGTGGAGCCGGGCCTGCGCTCATTCAGCCCCAACTCAGAACACCTGAAAATCCGTAATACAGTCATCTCAGGTGGCTGTATGCCAGACTATTTGGCAATTCCACAAGCAACACGGGCGCCACCGCCGCCCAGTGCTTTTGGTTGATCCGAGTGATTATCTCCCCCTCCGTGAATCATAAAGGCTTTGCCCTGAAGCTGCGCCATTTTCAACCGCGGGGCAAGGACAGCCTGGTCGGCATTGCCATTAGCATCTACAAACAAGGGGGGTAAATCACCCAGATGTCCATCGCCCCATGGGGTACCATGCTTTTTTGACAGACCTGGATCATAGTGTCCTCCGGCCGCAAGCGCAGGAACACTTTTTCCCGCTTTGGTCTTTGGCATGCAGCTGGCGTGCTGGTGAATATGAAAGCCATGGAACCCCGGCGTCAGCCCTTTAAGCTGAGGTGAAAAAACAACCCCATACTTTGATTCGCTCAGCTTGATGGTGCCGGCCAGGTTACCAATCCCTTTGTTATTAACAAAATTCATAGAAATGCTCTCAGCCATTGCAGACAATGGTATTAAACTAGCGAGTAATATAATGATTTTTTTCATGATTTCACCTCTCTAAAATAACCAGCACTAATGCAACAAAGATTAGCACTTACTGGGTCTTTAAGCCCCTAACAAGTTTTTAATCCGTTCCTATTCTGTTATACGCCAGTCATTTAAAATTAACAATGGATACCTCAAGCAATGGCATTACGCCGCCGCCCCCCCTTTCATATCGTCAGTAATGGCTTTGAATTCACTCCATGCGGGCATAAATTTAATCCATATCTATGCCCTGAGTGGCAGCGCTATACGGCATCCGCTGCTGTAAAAGAGAGTCAGTTTCATCAGCCATGCAAACTCCAGCTCAATCTTGAACGCCCTCTTATATCTGACAAAAAACCGGCTAATACAAATCAACAGGGTCTATATCGAGTGACCAACGTACTTTTTTGGCTTCTTTGAGCGTATATAACTGGGGTATTAAAAGGGCTAACAAGGCATGCAAGCCTTTTCTCTGAGGGTTTTGCAATAATAATTGAAAATGGTAATAGCCCGCCCGTTTTACCATGGGTGCAGCGACAGGGCCGAGTATTAATGTGTTCGTGAGTGGCACATCCCCCAGCAATTGCTGCACCGCTTTAAGAAAAATTTGTGGCTCATCGGGGTTATTGGCATAGACTCTTAACAAGGCCTGAAAGCTGAAGGGCGGTAAGTGGGCCTGTTGCCGTTCAGCCAGTGCAGTGGTGGCAAAGGAGTGATATCCCTCCTTGAGTAAAACGGCTAATAACGGATGATCAGGTTGTCGGGTTTGTAAAATAACTCGCCCGGGTTTTTCTGCCCTGCCGGCTCTGCCTGCCACCTGAATAATTAATTGTGCCAATTTTTCTGTCGCATGAAAATCTATACTGAATAAGCCACTATCAACATCCAGGATCGCAACCAAAGTGACATTCGGAAAATGATGGCCTTTGGCAAGCATCTGAGTACCTAAAATAATATCAACCTTGCCTTGGTTGATTTGTTCAAGATGGTTTTCAAGAGAACCTTTGCGCTGCGTGGAATCTCTATCCAGGCGGACTATTTTCTGTTGTGGAAATAATGCCCGCAAGACTTTTTCAACGCGCTCTGTACCGAGGCCAAGAGCATTTAATTCGCCTGTCTTACAAGCCGGACATTGTGGTATTAAAATCTGTTGATAACCACAATGATGGCACCGTAACACCTGCTCCTTATAGTGTATGACTAAACTGGTATCACATTGATGACAACGGGCAATCCAGGCACAGCTATGACAAATTTGCACCGGCGCATAGCCCCTACGATTTAAAAACAGTAGCACCTGTTCTTTTTTTGCCAGGGTTTTTTTGATCAGCGCTATCAGCGGTTCTGACAGCCCATCCTGTAATTTCTTATTACGAATATCAAATACAAAGAATTCAGGCTCAATCGCCACCCCCGCTCTTTGCGACAGTTGTAATAATTGAAAGCGCTGTTTGTTAACATTATGCAAGCTTTCCAGTGACGGTGTTGCCGTCCCTAGAATAACAGGGATATTGAGTAATTTACCCCGCACTATGGCCAGGTCACGTGCGGAAAACCGAAACCCTTCCTGTTGTTTAAAGGACGTGTCATGTTCTTCGTCCACAATAATGAGTCCCGGGTTTTGCAAGGGGGTGAACAGTGCGGAACGTGTGCCTAAAAGAATCGCACTATGCCCCTGTTGCATTTCTAACCAGGCCTCATGCCGCTGAGTTTCAGTTAATTTTGAATGGGATATGGCAATAGCCACATCAAACCGTTTTCTAAACCGGCTTTCTAATTGCGGGGTCAGTGTTATTTCCGGTAGCAGGACTAAAACTTGCTGCCCATTATTCAATACTTTTTGAATAAGTTGCATATACACTTCCGTTTTACCACTGCCGGTGACGCCTTCTAATAAAGTGACAGAAAAGCGATCTAAACCTTGAGAGAGTTGCGCAATGGCTTCACTCTGCTGTGCATTGGCAATTAGCTGCGGTTCAATTGCGGTATTTGCTCTATTCCGGGGTTTTGTACGCAACTCGGTAATGATTAGGCCTTTTTCCATCAGCGTTTTGATCGCCGGGCGCCAGTTTTTCTCTAATGCCGTCAGCGCTGTCGACGACAAGCTTTTGCTGGGGGCTAAAAAGTGTTCGAAGATTATTTTTTGTTTAGGCGTCCGTATTAACTGTTGCGGATTCAGGCACTGGCCTTTTGCCGAGAGCAGATAGTGCTTTTCTTGCGCCAGTATGGCAGGTTTGCCTTTTCTGAGTGAGACAGGAAAGGCTGCACTCAACACTTCTCCCAAAGGATAGTGATAATAATCACTCGCCCATTGCAATAATTGAAAATCTTTTGCACTGAGTAAAGCAGCGCTATCCAGTATCTCAGTTATAGGTTTCAGACGCCCAGACTGCACCGTGCTATGGTTAACCTGTGCGATGACAAACCCCACTTTTTCAGACTTCCCAAACGGTACTAAAACACGACAGCCTCTGGCAATTTGATTCACCCCTTCGGGGGCTAAATAGTCAAACAAGCGATTAAGAGGAATAGCTATGGCTATTCTAAAAACCGCTAACTGTTTATGGGGTGAGTCAGCCATCAATGCTAATTTTTTTGATGAATTGCAGTTTAATGCTTAGTGTTATGGAATCAATAAAATCAAACACAGAAACTGTGGATAACTCTGTGAGTCAATTCTTCATTAAGAAGACTTAATCCCCGTTATAACAGGCTTTATCCAGCCGAACCAAATGCAATACAGTTATAAATAATCATAGTATTCAGCCGCTTAGTGATTTACTGATTATATGCTGATACTTAGACTCTAAGTTTTGCCATGAAAAACCGGCTTGTGCATAAAGCTCGTAATATTATCCATTACACTCAGGGCTTTATGAATTTAAGCGTCATTCGGTCACTTTCGCCGATCGCTAAATATTTTTCTTTGTCCTGTTCTTTTAATTTTAAAGTAGGAGGGAGAGTCCAGACTCCTTTAGGATGCTTAGCGCTATCTTTTGGATTAGCATTGATGGCAGATGATGCCAGAAACCTGAAGCCAGCTTTTTCTGCCAAAGCAATCACATAGGCTTCAGTAACATAGCCTGACAGGGCATGGGTATCAGGATGGCTATTGGCCGGGGCACGGTGTTCTACCACACCCAGTATCCCGCCCGGTTTTAACGCCTGATACATGGCCGTAAAAACGGCATCGGCCTGCGCTTTTTTCATCCAGTTATGCACATTACGAAAAGTTAACACCCTATCCGCCGAACCTACGGGAGCTATAGCAAGAGCATCCGGCGCATGTAACTGCGTGAGTATGACATTGCCATAGCGCTCCGGTTGCGCACTCATTTTTTCCTTAAATTGTGCCAGGCTTTTGGTGAAATACGCAATACCCGAATTAGCGGAGAAATGGGCGGCATATAAAACCCCTTGTGGCTTAAGATACGGCGCTAGAATTTCGGTATACCAGCCTTTTCCTCCCGGCCATATTTCCACCACCGTCATATCGGCGTCTACTTCAAAGAAACGCAGCGTTTGCAAAGGGTGCCGGTATTGATCCCGAAATTTATGCTGTTCAGACCGATGCGTCCCAGCTATCGCCCTGGCTAACAAACCGTTTTCAGTTGCCTCGGCCATAGCCGTCGTGAAAGAAACTAAAAACAAACTGGCTAATAAAATTTTTTTCATGTGTGCGCGCCTTTATGCTGTGGGTTTAGCTGAGTTCCATTGTTGGAACAAACTCAAGGTCGCTAATCCTGAGAATGCCACTAAAGTCCAGCCCGGAATGCTCAACCCTAAAAATGTCCATAAAATGTCAGCACAATCTCCTGTGCCACTGAGCATGAGCCTAAAGGTATCCAACAAGGGGAAGTTTTCAAACACATAGGCAAGTCCAGGACCGCATTCGGGAATCTGATCTGGCGCTAAATGTTGTATCCATACATGACGCATTGAAATACCCGCACCTATCAAGGCGCTCAGTGTGCCCAGAATAGAATAGATTTTTAAACCACCGTTGCCAGGATTATGTAGTGCTGCCATGAGAAAGATCATGCCGGTAGTCAGCAACATGATGCGTTGGGAAATACATAATGGACAAGGCTCCATCTCTTCCACAAATTGAAAGTAGGCACCTGTTGCCAACATCGCAAAACAAGCAATAAAACCCAGTAAAAACCAGGTGCGAGGATTAAATTTTAACCGCTGAAACATAACAAACTTCTTTTTTAAATACCTTAATTTCCTGTGAAGGACCCATGACCACCAGTATATCGCCAGCATCTATTTTATGGTCTTTCTGACCAATAGCAAAATGCAATGCATCACCTAACGCTTTAACCACCATACCAATTAACACTAAATTATACGAGACATTGCTGTCCAATGTTCGGGTATAGGTGTTTGCTCACACACTGTTTGCTGGAATAACACCGTCTGCGAAGTGTAAGTCATTCCGGTCAAACACGGTGTGATCGATGCGCTTATTTTTTAAAATCAATTACTTTGCGCGCCGGGTTCAGGTTTATCTCATCAATCACCATCTTTGCGTTTGAGTTAAGAATGTAATCGACGGTTTCCGCAATATCCTCGGGTAATATGGCATTGTCTGGATCCGCTCCTGGCTGAAACGATAAATTATCAAAAAAGGCCGTTTTTACCATGCCGGGGTTAATTAATGAAATACGGACACCCCGTTGACCACATTCCTCTCTCAGTGCCTGAGTAAAGCCTCGCAAGGCAAATTTACTGGCACAGTAAATAGTCCCTTTTCGACTACCTTTTAAAGCCGCCTCTGAACCAATATAAATCAAATGACTCTGCTTCTTGCGTTTTAATCCGGGGATCAGAGCACGCGTTAAAAAGACTTGACTGGTAAAGTTGACTGTCATCAATTGCTCGATTTGAGAAAAAGAAAACTCTTCTAGTGAACCGAATTGTCCAAAGCCTGCTGAAAAAATAACACCATCCAGACTGGGGTAAGACTTTTCCATTTGTATCATCTTAGGTGCGATCTGCTGCAGCAGAGAAAAATCTATTTGCAGGGGATGAAAATTTTCATGCGCTGTTGTAAATTGACTACAATCCCGGGAACAACCAATCACTACATGTCCCTGACTTAGCAGTTTTTTTGCAATGGCCCGACCTATGCCTGAACTGGCACCGGTCACCAGTAATGTTCTTTTCAGTGGCTTCTCTAAATCTTGCATGGAAAAAAGATCGACTCTGGAATGTAGTTTAATAACTGTTCGGTACAATATTGGAGCATTTCCTGTTCCAGTTCGGTTTTATACGATGTCATTTTTTGCGTGGTGATTAAGGGACTGGCAAATAACTTTTCTTCAGGGTAAAGCTTATGTATTTTTTTGAAATATTTTTCCGGTAAACGAAAGACACCGAGACTGACTGAATGCAGAGAGTCCACTGAAATTCTGGAAAAAACCTGTTCAAATAATTTTTTATACTGACGTTTGTAATCAGCCTGGTAGATTAAAGGATCAAACCGTAGACCCAGCGGCCAACCATGATCTTGTAATTTACTCAGCGCATCAAGGCGACGTTCGAGAGCAGGTGCTTTATCTTCCACTTTTTGCGCAATCTCATCCGGCGATAAACTAAACGCAACAATACACCGTGAAAAAGGCTGTTGGTTAAGCAAACTCCTTATCTGTGTACTTTTCGTGCGCAATTCAAGCCAGGCATTGGGTATCTGTGCAAAAAAGGGTAAAAAGTGTTCTGCAAAATGGGTAACCGGTTCTAAAGCCAGACTATCGCAATCATAACCCGAGAAGAAATGAATCTGTTCATCAGGTGTGGCATGACAAATCTGTGATATTTCAGTTTGAAAATCTTCGTAATTAACAAAAAACACATAATTGGCCGATTGATACATGCCTTGTAAAAAGCAGTATCGACAATCGTATAAGCAATTATACATATGCGAGAAATAGTAATTTCGGTCGGATCCAATACCATATCCCGGCGGAACAGGAAGCGCAAAGCGGTTAAATTTCTCCGCAATGATTAATGCAGGGTTTTGCTTTTGCAGCCGAAAATTCTGAGCTTTTGGATTAAAAACCTCTCCATAACGTTCGCATGAGATGATTCTCGCCTGTGGAAACCGATCACAGATACTGAGTGTACGAGGGTGATGGCGAACACTTTCTTCAATATATAAGGTATCAATCATGAAGAGTCTTGCGGGAGTTCAGTAATAACAAAGGTATCAATCATGAAGAGTCTTACGTGGTTTCAGTAATAAAAATAGCGCGTGTAATGGCCGGTAACAGAGGCTAACTAGAGTTAGTCTGCATTCGAGATTATCATAATACAGTGGCCATCAGCATAAAAGATACCGCCATCTGCCGCTATACCCTGTCTTTTACCATAAGAATGCAGCGGCTGGCCTTATCAGGGGGCTCCAAAAATTTCCTGTGGCCCGCTGAAACCACCTATTTCAGCAGACCAAGCAAGCCACCGTCAACCCCTACGGGTAAAATCAAAGCGAATAGTTACCTGACATGTTTAAATAGGCAGTAAAATATATCACCACATTACTTTTCTTTCTTAAACAATGAATACAAAAAAAATTGGTTTTATTGGTGGCGGCAATATGGCTTCCAGTCTTATAAGTGGTTTAATTGCAAGTGGACATCCTGCCGATCTATTGTGGGTTTCAGATACCAATCAGAATGCTCTGGATGCGTTATCTGCAAAGTTACACGTCAATGTTTCAGTAGATAATAGTGTAGTCGTCAATGAAGTTGATGTGATTGTATTAGCCGTTAAACCACAAATACTCCATAGCGTAGCCACACAAATAGCATCGATTGTGCAACAAAGAAACGTTTTAGTTGTTTCTATCGCCGCCGGTATTTCCCAGGAAAGTCTGGCAAAATGGTTAGGATCAGCCATTGCAATAGTTCGCTGTATGCCCAATACCCCTGCACTGGTACGGACAGGAGCTACCGCTCTACATGCTAATGCTGCCGTAAATGATGCGCAAAAAAATTTAGCTGAAAATATTTTACGGGCTGTCGGTATTTCATTATGGGTTGAACATGAAAGTGAGTTAGATGCTGTCACAGCCATCTCGGGAAGTGGCCCCGCGTATTTTTTTCTACTGATGGAAGCCATGGAACAGACCGCCTCGGAGCTTGGGCTGAGAGAGGACACAGCACAATTATTGATTCAGCAAACCGCCTTGGGTGCAGCCAAAATAGCCCTGGAGTCTGATGAATCCTCAAGACAGTTACGCCAACGTGTCACCTCTCCCGGTGGCACAACAGAAAAAGCGATTCAAACCTTCGAAGAAGGGCGATTTAAGCAATTGGTTGCCAAAGCATTACATGCTGCACGCGATCGTTCCGTGGAAATGTCTAAACAATTAGGAGAAAAATAATGGGTTCAAGTTATATGGTTAATCCGGCAATATTTTTAATTGATACATTGTTCTCATTGTATATTTTAACTATTGTGCTGCGTTTTTTATTGCAATGGACACATGCCGATTTTTATAACCCCATTTCCCAGTTTCTGGTTAAAGTAACCCACCCCCCGTTAAAACTGTTGCGTCGTTTTGTGCCTTCTGTCGGTAAAATAGATACATCTTCCATTGTTTTAGCCCTGTCGTTACAAATGCTGGCCGACTTTTCAATTTTGCTGTTAAAAGGCGTGATGGTCAGTCCAACGGCTTTAATTATTTTATCTTTTTCTCAATTGATCAGCTTGTTGATTAATGTTTTTGTATTTGCTGTTTTTGGTAGAGCCATACTGAGCTGGTTTGATCCCAGTAACACCAGTCCAGCAAGCACAATTTTATACAGTCTAACTGAACCTCTACTGACTATTTGTCGCAAGGTTATTCCCGATTTAGGTGGCATTGATTTATCGCCACTGGCGGCCTTAATGCTGTTGCAACTGGCAAAAATGATGATTTTACCGCCTTTAAATCAATTAGCGACCCTGATAGGCTAACCGGGCCTGGCTTTCAACATGTTTGTGTTATCTGCCAGCGTCTTAACATCCGTAACCAACCTCTGTCACTGTTGCAGGGGTTGGCTGTTTATTCCGACCTGCCTGTACCCGCCTGCGCTTTAAACCATAGCTGACGCCATCAACTAGTTCCTCACTAGCAAGGTACCTACCCCCTGATCCGTCAACAATTCAAGCAGCACCGCGTGTTCAACACGTCCATCAATAATATGTACACTGGACACCCCCCCTTTTAACGCATCTGTCGCACAACGTGTTTTAGGAATCATGCCTCCGGCGATAGTGCCATCCGCTATTAAGTCGTCAATATCGGCAATAGACAATCCCGTCAGCAATCTATTTTCCTTATCCAGAATACCGGTCGTATTGGTCAGTAACAGTAATTTTTCTGCAGCTAAAACTTCAGCTATTTTTCCGGCCACCAGATCAGCATTGATATTGTATGAATGGCCATCCTCGCCAACACCAATAGGGGCAATCACCGGAATGAAATCACTGTTACACAGCATATTGACAACGCCCGGGTCAATACTCGCCACTTCGCCTACATGCCCTAGATCAATTAATTCTGAGGCCTGTTCTGCCGCTGAAATGGTATTGATGTTAATTTTTCTTGCTCGAATAAAATCGCCGTCCTTGCCGGTTAAGCCAATGGCTTTTCCGCCATTAAGATTAATCAGGCTAACAATATCCTTATTGACTTGCCCACCTAATACCATTTCCACAACATCCATTGTTTCACTGTCGGTTACACGCATCCCGTCAACAAACTGAGTTGAAATATTAAGCCTTTCCAGCAGACTTCCTATTTGCGGTCCACCGCCATGAACCACAATGGGATTAATCCCCACCAACTTCATCAACACAATGTCACGAGCAAAACTATGTTTCAGTGCTTCGTCAACCATCGCATTACCACCAAACTTCACCACCACTGTTTTGCCTTTAAATTTCTGTATGTACGGTAAAGCCTCAATGAGCACATGTGCTATCGTATTTGCTGATTTGTTTTTCATGTTTAATTCGATTTTTTTAAAAAGGTATTGATAAACCCGGTTTCACTGGATTGCTTAGTTCTTTAAACTACTGCTGGATGCGTTGTAGAGCGGCTGGATTGTCTGCTTCAAAACGAAGGGTTAATACCGCTACGATATTAGATGCTCTCAACAAACGCCAGCCATCGGCAAATTCCACACTCATGGTGTTCATTTCATGAAAAGTCACAGGATAACTACCGCCATTTTTACCGGCCAGCAAGTCTTTAACCGCCTTTAATAGACTGTCTAGGTTCTGTTTTAAAGTGGCGATAAAATCAGGATAACAGCCTATCCGTATATTTCAATGTCGCCCGGTATGGCCGAAGCCACCATCTCCCCGATAACTTGCATCAAATTCTGTTACCTGTTCAAATTCTGCCTGTATCACTGGCACAAAAATCATTTGCGCTATGCGCTCACCAATCTCAATGGTGAATGCGGTATTGCCTCTGTTCCAGCAGGAGACAAAGACCTGGCCCTGATAATCTGAATCAATCAAACCGACCAGATTACCCAGCACAATACCGTGTTTATGACCCAGTCCTGAACGCGGTAGCAACATGGCGGCGGTATCATTGTCAGCAATATGGATGGCCAGACCGGTAGGAATCAGCTGGGTTTCACCGGGTTCTAATATCATCGCGGCTTCCAGACAAGCCCTCAAATCCAGTCCCGCAGAACCTGAGGTTGCATAGTCGGGTAGTGGAATGTCCTTCCCCAAACGCGGGTCTAAAATTTTAAGTTGTATTTTTTTCATTCATTTTCTCTGCAATCAGGGCGATAAGTTGTACGGCTAATTGTTTTTTATCGGTCATTTTTAAGGTTTTTTGGCCGGCATCCCAAAACACTTCCAAGGCATTTTCATCACTATCAAATCCGCCTTGTGTTCTCCCCACCCAATTGGCAGCAATCATATCCAGATTCTTTTGCTTCAGCTTGTTTTTAGCATAGTGCTCAAGATTCTCGGTTTCAGCAGCAAACCCCACAATAAAGTCTGGACGATCAGCGCCAAGAGCGACTTCAGCCAAGATATCTTTGGTTTTTTGTAGTTCAATCCGATGCTTATCCTGCTGTTTTTTAATTTTTTCTTTACTCGCTGTGATGGGGCTATAGTCAGCAACAGCGGCAGCAGCGATAAAAACATGCTGTTCAGGTATTCTGGAAATAACAGCCTGATACATTTGCTCAGCCGTTTCCACCGCAACCAGGTTCAGCTTATCCGGTGCCGTTATGGTAACGGGGCCACTGACTAAAGTCACATTCGCACCCGCATATAAGGCCGCTTCCGCTAAGGCATAGCCCATTTTCCCCGAACTACGATTGCTAATGTATCGCACCGGGTCTAACGCTTCTCTTGTCGGCCCTGCCGTAATCAAGATATTGATGTTTTTAAAAAATTTGGGCGTGACTTGCCGGGTTAACACTGCAAGTATTTTTGCAGGTTCTGACATTCGCCCCCCGCCCGTTTCACCACAGGCCTGCTCTCCTTCTTCAGGGCCAATAATATGAACCCCTTGGGTTTCAAGCCGCTGAATATGCTCTTGGGTAATGGCTTTATTCCACATAGCCTGATTCATGGCAGGAGCGATATAAACAGGGCAGGTCGCCGCCAGGTATAGGGTTGAAAGTAAATCATCCGCCAGGCCTAGACTGAATTTAGCCATGCTATTGGCGGTCGCCGGCGCAATAATAATTTTATCCGCCCAGCGTGCCAGGTTGATATGGCCCATCGCATTTTCTTCTTCGGTATCCAGTAAGTTGGTGCTAACCGGGTTTGCAGACAAGGCCTGAAAAGTCAGGGGGGATATAAATTGCATGGCCGCCTGAGTCATGACCACCCGGACCTCAATATCTTGTTTGCGTAATAAACGGACTAATTCAGCTGATTTATAGGCTGCAATTCCACCACAAATGCCGAGCAATATTTTTTTCTTGATAAGCTTGTCCAGTTATTATAAATAACCGTCAATTATGGCAAATTTATGCGATATATTCTATGCTTAAATTTTCTAACGGATGGAATTGAATCATGTCGATAAAGGATTGGCCTGCCGCAGAACGTCCCCGCGAAAAACTACTGCTTAAAGGAGCCGAAGCATTGACTGATGCTGAATTACTGGCGATTTTCCTACGCACCGGAATAGCCGGAAAAACCGCGGTGGATTTAGCCCGGGAATTGTTAGCTGAATTTGGTTCATTACAGGCATTATTGCAAGCAGATCAAACCCGCTTTTGTCGGGGAAAAGGTTTAGGACGTGCCAAATACACTCAACTGCAGGCTGTACTGGAAATGGCCAAACGTCATTTTATCGAAATACTGCAAAGAGGCGATGCCTTATCCAGCTCTCAAACCACCCGGGCCTACTTGAGTGCACAATTACGTGGCTATAGTTATGAGGTCTTTGCCTGTTTATTTCTGGACAATCAACACCGCGTGATTGTGCTGGAGGAATTGTTTAGGGGCACCATTGATGGCGCCAGTGTTTACCCCAGAGAAGTGGTCAAAAGAGCCTTATTTCATAATGCCGCCGCCATCATATTTGCGCACAACCATCCTTCCGGGGTTAATACGCCAAGTCAGGCTGATAAACATATCACGAATAAACTACAGCAAGCCTTAATGTTATTTGATATCAGGGTGCTGGATCATTTTATTATTGGTGACGGTCAGCCCTATTCTTTTTCTGAACATGGAATATTGTAGCAGCGCTTATCTGCTGTAGCGCTGGTATCACCGATGAATAACAGCTCAAGCGCAAACAGATTCCGCCATTGTCTGGCAGCCATAAAGGCTGTCAATCAGTCCCTGCTGCGCGGAGATACCCCATGCCCCGGCCTATTAAACCGAGTCTCTGACAGCAGGCTAATGCTTTACCCCCATACCCTTCATTTCAGTACAATAAGCACACTTAACTTTGTACATTACCCTATAAAATCTAAACTATTCTATGTCGCTTGCCATAATATATAGCCGGGGGCGCACTGGAATTAATGCTCCCTTAGTCACTATTGAAGTGCATATTAGCAATGGGCTGCCAAGTCTATCTATTGTTGGCCTGCCCGAGACCGCGGTTAAAGAAAGTAAAGACCGCGTGCGTGGCGCTATTATAAATTCACATTTTGAATTTCCGCTGCAACGCATTACCATCAACCTGGCACCCGCCGATTTACCTAAAGAAGGCGGCCGGTTTGATCTGGCTATCGCCCTGGGTATTCTGGCGGCATCAGGTCAAATACCCAAAGTCAGGCTGGATGAATATGAATGTGTTGGAGAGTTATCGCTGAGTGGCGCCTTGCGACCGATTGCAGGGACATTACCGGTTGCCATCCATACCCGCGACGCCCAGAGAACACTGATATTACCTGAAGAAAATGTACGGGAAGCCGCCCTGATTAAACAGGCCGGGTTATTGCCTGCAACTAGCCTGCTGGAAGTATGCGCACATCTGGGGGGACAAAAATCCTTAACCGCTTTTGTGCCTGAAACCGTTGAAAACCTTAACTGTGCCAATATTGACTTTGCCGATGTTCACGGCCAGTTTCATGTTAAAAGAGCCTTTGAAATTGCCGCAACCGGCTCTCATAATTTGCTAATGCTGGGTCCTCCTGGTACCGGAAAATCTATGCTAGCTTCCAGATTGCCAACCATTGTCCCTGAATTAACGGAACAACAGGCACAAGAAACAGCCGCTATTGCTTCTATCAGCGATAAAGGCTTTGATGTGAAAAATTGGCTGACCCCGCCTTTTCGCGCGCCGCATCATACTGCGTCTGCTGCGGCGCTGGTCGGTGGTGGCAGTCATCCTAAGCCGGGCGAAATTTCTTTAGCGCATAATGGCACACTGTTTCTGGATGAATTGCCGGAATTTGATCGCAAGGTTTTAGAAGTGCTAAGGGAGCCACTAGAAACCGGACATATCACTATTTCGCGTGCCACCCGGCAAGCAGACTTCCCGGCAAAATTTCTATTAATTGCAGCCATGAATCCTTGTCCTTGCGGATATATTGGTGATTCATCAGGGCGTTGTCATTGCACCTCAGAGCAAGTGGCGAAATATAGAGCAAAGATTTCAGGGCCATTGCTGGACAGGATTGATATGCATATTGAGGTGCCTCGTGTGTCGCATGAAGTGTTAAGAAAGGGTTCGCCAGGCGGAGAGGAAAGCAGCGCAAAAATCAGAGCAAGAGTGGTTGCTGCGCGCAATATTGCCTTGCATCGACAAGGTAAAGTAAATTCAGCGCTTTCTACCACAGAAGTCAAAACCTACTGTGAATTGTCAACGCAAGGGCACCAATTACTTGAACAGGCGATGGATAAGTTTGCTTTATCTCATCGTGCTTATCATCGAATATTAAAGTTGGCCAGAACCATTGCCGACCTGGCAAATTCAGAACATATTCAGATTATCCATTTAAGCGAAGCAATTGCTTATAGAAAACTAGACAGGAATCAATAGCTTCATGCTGGTAGCATGGAAACACTCAGCCTCGCAGCCGTTCAACATGAGAAATTAATTAGGTGTTTATGAATCCGGATTCACAATTTAGTCGACTTGATATTGCTTTTTCTCATTTCTTGGCAGAAAGATCGGCACTAGAGCCACCTCACAAACAAGCATTTGAACAGCTATGTGCACGCTTATCCTATCAGCAATCACGGGGTCATAGCTGCCTTTATATTGATACAGTTGAGCAGGAATTGCTACAGGCATCCGGATGGCTCTCGCCAACACACAACGCCCCTTTAGTCCTGGAAAACAACCGGCTTTATCTACAAAGATATTGGTTTTATGAAAATAGATTAGCCACACAACTATGCTCTTTACGCACTCGTTCATATGCTACTGAGGGGCTTGATTCGCTGTTAAGCCGTTATTTTATTGAACTGATTGATGAAACCGACTGGCAAAGAGCCGCGGTAAAAAAATCAGTCGCTCAGGCCTTTAGCATGATTACCGGCGGGCCCGGCACAGGAAAAACCACGACTGTAGTTAAAATTCTGGCCATTTTACAGGAGCTCTCGGCTCAGCCCCTGCATATCGCCTTAGCCGCACCGACAGGTAAAGCCGCTATGCGCTTGCAAGAATCGATCACTGCCAATAAAAGTCGCTTACCCTGTTCTGAAGCTATTAAAAATCGCATCCCGGATACCGTAAGCACCTTGCATTACTTACTCGGTGCACAAGCCAATTCTCCTTTTTTCAAACATAATGCCAAGACCCCTCTAGCCCATGACCTGGTAGTCATCGATGAGGCATCAATGGTAGACCTGGCGTTAATGAGTAAACTGGTTGACGCCTTAAAACCCGGGGCAAGATTGATTTTATTGGGCGACAAAGATCAATTGTCCGCTGTAGAGTCGGGGGCAATACTGGCAGATTTAACGGCCAGTCTGCCTGCACATACCCATGAATTAAAAAAATCATATCGCTTTCAGGGTGAAATTAAAGCGCTGGCGGATGCGGTCAATACACAATCTGTTAATGCGGCCTGGCAACTGCTGGCAAAAGGAGGGCAACATACCGGCTTGCTGCATACCGATGTAACGCAGGCGATGCTTGCAGGCTATGCTGATTATTTGCAATGCATTGCAAATAATCAGGCGCCTTTGCCAACTATTTTCAGTGCATTTAATGATTTTCAGGTACTTTGCTCCAACCGTCAGGGAAAAAGAGGCGTGCTCGAGCTGAATGACAAACTGGAAAAACAGTTGCTTAAACAAAATAAAATACAGTTTTCAGGCCAGTGGTATGTCGGCAGACCCGTCATGGTGATGCAAAACCACCCCGGACTGCAGCTTTATAATGGCGATATTGGTATTTGCTTAGCGGATCCGGAAACAAACAAATGGGCGGTCTTTTTTCTACGTGCGGATGGCCATGTAAAAAAAGTGCTGCCCAGTAGAATGCCGGAACATGAAACCGTGTTTGCCATGACCATTCATAAAAGCCAAGGATCTGAGTTTACTGAATGTCTCTGTGTTCTGGCCGATAAGATGAACCCTGTTTTAAATAAGAAACTGCTCTATACCGCTATTACCCGGGCAAAAGAAAAGTTAACTCTGGTGTGTGACTACGCTGTTTTTCGACAAACAGTGGAGCAGCAAGAAATACGGGCCAGCGGATTATTTGCAAAATTGCAGCCCCCTGAATTCAGCACTTAATAGATTCAGTGCACTATCCATTAAAACATGAAGTGCCACCAGGCAATGAATTCGCCTTGAGGCAAGATTATGCAAGCTTATCCGCACAATGCGGATTTTTTTAACAGCGATCTTATTGAGTAAACGTCATCAGTGCGTTAGAGAACAGCTTTTATATGTTCTGTCCGTCTGACAGATACCACAGAGATAAACGGGCATCCAGCGCAAAGGGTCGAAAAAATTGAATGCCTGCTACGCAGTTGGATCCAGACTATCAGCTCTTAAAGCCTGGATCCAACTGCGTCACAAATCAGTGATCGCGTTGTACAGAGAACTGGGCCAAGGTAATTAAAGCCTCTTTAAAATCAGAAGCCGGCAGGATGGAAAGCGCTTCGATGGCTTTTTGTGCGGCTTCATCTGCACATTTTTCGGTGTATTCAAGCGCGTGGGTCGAGATCACCACATCATAGACCGCAGCAAAGGCATCGCGTGAACCTTGTTTTATCGCATCTACGATAAGCTGGCTTTCGCTTTCAGAGCCCTGTGCCATCGCATAGATTAAGGGCAGCGTAGGTTTTCCCTCCGCTAGATCATCCCCTAGATTCTTGCCTAATTCCTCAGTGGAGGATTTATAATCCAGCGCATCATCAATTAACTGAAAAGCTACACCCAGTTGCTGTCCATATAGCGCCAGTGCTTCTTCGGTGGCTTTATCAGCACCCGATATCACCGCCGCCAATCGTGTAGAAGCACTGAATAAAATAGCGGTTTTTCTGGCAATGACTTCAAGATACTTTTCTTCAGTAGTATCAGGATTGTTACAGTTTAATAACTGTAAGACTTCACCTTCTGCAATTGCCGTGGTGGTGGTAGAAAGAATCTGCATAACCCGCATATTATCCGTGCGAACCATCATTTCAAAGGCGCTGGAATAAAGATAGTCTCCCACTAATACGCTGGCCGCATTGCCCCAAACGGCATTGGCACTGTCCTTCCCCCTTCTTAAGTCGGATTCATCAACGACATCATCATGCAGTAAGGTCGCCGTATGTATGAACTCAATAACAGCTGCTAGCACTAGATGATGGTCCGTACACTTTCCCAGGGCCTTACTGGCCAGCAATAACAGCATGGGTCTGAGTCTCTTGCCGCCACTGCCGATAATATACCGACTCATTTGATTAATGAGGATGACATCGGAACTCAATTCATCAATAATCAGCTGATCTACAGCTTTTGCCTCTTCGGCGGTTAACTTCTTGATTTTATCAAAATCAATCGATTCCGATGCTTTTGTCGTGTGTTGTGTTACCATAGTAAAAAATGTAAGTACTTGCCAGTCAATCAACCAGCCATACTATTTAATAACAGTGGCTAGTGTCAATAGGTTTTTATTACTTAGACCTAATTTAAGTTGAATGGCATACTATTTTTGAGCTGGGTCACGATAATTTTTATTTAGTAGTTGACGAGACCCTTATTTAAACATATAATTGTCTGTTCACTTTTAACAGATTTAATGCTTGACGGAGCTACGCTGATGTACGCGGTAATTCAAACAGGTGGTAAACAGTACCGAGTAGAAGAAGGTACTACACTAAAAATAGAAAAATTAGAACTTGGCACAGGCGATAGCGTAGAGTTCGATAAAGTATTAATGGTTCAGTCTGACTCTGAAACTAAAATTGGCCAACCTTACGTTGCGTCAGGAAAAGTTACAGCAGAAGTTGTTTCTCAAGGCAGACACAAGAAAATAAAAATCATTAAATTTAAAAGACGTAAGCACCACATGAAACAAATGGGGCATCGTCAATACTTCACAGAAATCCAGATTACTGGCATTTCTGCATAATAACGGGAGTTAAGTAATGGCTCATAAAAAAGCTGGCGGTAGTACTAGAAACGGACGTGACTCCAATTCCAAACGCCTAGGTGTTAAGCGTTATGGTGGACAAGAAGTTCTCGCGGGTAATATTTTAGTACGCCAACGTGGCACTAAATTTCATGCCGGTGACAATGTAGGCATAGGAAAAGATCATACTTTATTTGCCAAGGCAGATGGTAAAGTACTTTTTCAAGAAAAAGGTCCTAAAAATCGTAAGTTTATAAGCATTGTTGCTGCGGCCTAAGAATTTAATGCAAATAAGGTGAGCCTTTGTTCATCCTATTTCTTAAAGATGCCTTAGTAGCTACTATGCTAAAAAGACTTAAAAAAGCCTCGTCAGTCAATGACGGGGCTTTTTTGTTTGTATCAAATAAAATTTTAGTCCAGAAATATGAGATTTGTTGACGAAGCTGAAATCCGCGTAGAAGCTGGCAATGGCGGCAATGGCGTTGCTACTTTTCGTAGAGAAAAATACATTCCAATGGGTGGCCCTGATGGCGGCGATGGCGGTGACGGAGGCAGTGTTTATTTGATTGCCACCCCAAACGTGAATACGCTGGTCGATTTTCGCTACAATAATTTGCATAAAGCCCAACGCGGACAAAATGGCATGGGCAGAAATTGCACAGGTAGAAAGGGCGAACACTTATATATTGCCGTTCCCCCCGGCTCCATTATTTACGAAGCCAGCACCGACGAAAAACTGGGTGAGTTACTGGAAGAGGGACAAACCCTGCTGGTTGCAAAGGGGGGCTTTCATGGTCTGGGCAATACCCGGTTCAAAAGTAGCGTTAACAGAACACCGCAACAATTTTCCAAAGGTTCCGAAGGTGAACGCAGAACCCTGAAGCTTGAGCTCATGGTAATTGCTGATGTTGGGTTACTGGGTCTGCCTAATGCCGGAAAATCCAGTTTAATTCGCTCCGTTTCTTCTGCCAAACCCAAAGTCGCCGACTATCCCTTTACCACCTTACATCCCAACCTGGGAGTGGTGCGTGTAGATGATCAACGCAGTTTCGTGATTGCAGACATTCCCGGCGTAATTGAAGGTGCTGCAGAGGGTGCAGGCCTTGGCCTGCAATTTTTAAGGCATCTTTCCCGCACCCGATTATTATTGCATATGGTGGATGTTCAGCCCTATGAAAGCATGGATTCCCCGGTTAAATCAGCAAATATCATTATTAACGAAGTCAACAAATGGAGCCCTGACCTAGCTAGTAAACCCCGCTGGCTGGTTTTAAATAAAATAGACCGTCTTGCCGATGAAGTAAGCCAGCAACATTGCCAGGATATCGTTGAAGAATTGCAATGGAAAGGCCCGGTCTTTGAAATTTCAGCACTCAAGAAACAAGGCGTACAAACACTGATGTATGCCATTATGGATTTTATGGATCAACAAAGGCTGGAAAACAGTGACCAGACATGATTTTACCCATGCCAAACGTATCGTTGTAAAAATAGGCAGTTCACTGCTGACCGCAGGCGGGCAAGGACTTAATAAAGCTGCCATTGCTGACTGGGTCGATCAAATGTCCCGCCTGCGCTGGCAGGGTATAGATATTTTATTAGTCTCATCAGGCTCTGTGGCTGAAGGCATTAGTCGACTGGGATTAAAGCAACGCCCCAAGACACTGCATGAATTACAAGCCGCAGCATCTGTCGGGCAAATGGGCTTGATCCAAACCTTTGAAAACAGTTTTCAAAAACATGATCTACATTCCGCCCAGGTATTATTAACCCATGACGACCTTTCTGATCGTCAGCGCTATTTAAATGCCCGGAGTACGCTATTAACATTACTGGGTTTTGGCGTAGTGCCGGTGATTAATGAAAATGATGCAGTCGCCACCGAGGAAATTCGGTTTGGCGACAACGATACCCTGGCCGCACTGGTTGCCAATCTGGTAGAGGCTGAATTGCTCATCATCTTAACCGATCAAACCGGCTTATTCGATGCCGACCCGAGTATCCATGACTCAGCACAATTGATTTCCAGTGCCAGTGTCAATGACACCTTACTGGATGAGGTTGCCGGTGAGAGCACCAGCGGCTTAGGCCGTGGTGGTATGTATACCAAAGTCAAAGCTGCCAGAATCGCAGCACGGTCTGGCGCAGCAACCGTGATAGTTTCAGGCAATATAGAGAATGTCGTGGAGCACGTTATCGCCGGACAAGAACTGGGTACATTTTTGATTCCAGATATCGCCCCGCTAGCCGCAAGAAAACAATGGCTGGCGGGGCAATTACAAATCAAAGGCCAGCTCGTTCTTGATGATGGCGCCATAAAGAGTTTAACCCTCGATGGAAAAAGCTTACTGGCTGCGGGGATAAAATCTGTTAATGGTCAATTCAAGCGGGGTGATCTGGTTTCCTGTATTTCAGCTCAAACGCAGGAAGTAGCTCGGGGTCTGGTCAACTATAATGCTGCAGATACCGCTAAAATTGCGGGTAAAAACAGTACTGAATTTGAACATCTATTAGGCTATGCCGATGATATAGCGCTTATTCACAGAGATAATATGGTGATACTTTAAATTATCCAGGCTAACTGGCGCGAGCTTATCAGTCGCCTGTTTTTCAGACAGAACTATATGGACCGGTATACAAGGGGAGCTGGCAACTCACTCTGCCTTACTGAGTACCCAGATGAACCGTTCGCCGCAAAGCGATAGACAAAAAAAATGCGGCTGTTAGGCCGCATTGAAATGTACTT
>JAPYOW010000004.1:0-30674 GCA_029937975.1 Methylococcaceae bacterium
GTTGTGCATGTTGTTCTTGTGCACCTGTTGACGATTTAGTTGTGTAACCCTATAAAACGGGGATGGGTGTTGTTGGGGTTTATAGAACTATGGGAAAGCAACATATCTGTCTGACTTCAAACACCAGAATTGACTATAGCTCGGGGGCAAGTTCGTGCAAATAAAATTATTACCTAACTTTACAATAGCGACTTTAGGCGGTGCTGTCGGTTTTCTGACGATCTGTATGCTTATCGTTTCCGTCATTTCTACCACTTCCGAAGCTGCAGAAGCAGAGGAAGAGCACGCAGCATTATTTGCGGAAAGTCGTTTTCCTTCAGCAGGCACTTGCGGTACTTGCCACCCCAAACAATACGAGGAATGGCGGGTGTCCCAGCATTCCTACGCTCAACTGAGTCCAGTATACCTGTCTTTGAGCAACAAGATTAATGAGCTTGCCAACGGTTCCAATGGAGATTTCTGTTTGCGTTGCCACAGTCCCGTGGGGGCAAATTTGGGTGAATCGCCTTACATCTCAAATCTGGAGCGACACCCAACCTCTCGTGAAGGTATTACATGTGTGGTTTGTCATCGATTGAATAAGAGTTACAACAAGGTGAGTGGGCGATTGGCATTGGTGGAAGGTGGTTTAACGGAACCGGTGTTTGGTCCCAAGGGCAATGAAATTCAAGCTCGCGCCTTGGCAGAGGGTAGTATTAAAGTAACGACAGATCCGGAAGAGTCTGGTCGCAAAATTCATAAAGAGGTGAAGCAGTTTGCTACCTTGTCAGACCCCGTGTTTTGTGGCGCTTGTCATGATGTGACGCTATTCAACGGATTTCGGTTGGAAGAAGCCTATAGTGAATATCGAGTTTCACCCGCGGCGGCCGAAGGCATAACGTGCCAGGACTGTCACATGGGTAAAGAGCAGGGACGCGTATCAGGTTACGAAGAGGGCCCTGCTGCAGTCGTTGGTTCCGATTCTTCTGAGCCACGTAAGTTGACCAACCATTTCTTTGCGGGTCCTGATTATCCTGTTGTACACCCAGGCATTTTTCCGCATAACATTGAAGCGCAGGAAATGGCAACTCTGGAAGAATGGCTTCAGTATGATTACCAGGCGGGTTGGGGTACGGATGAATTTGAAGACGAACTGGATGATGATACAGGATTTCCTGAACGTTGGGAGAGTTCTGATGATCGTTATGATGCACGCGATATACTTGTAGAGCAGTTTGAATTATTAGAATGGGCGAAAAAACAACGCTTAACCTTGCTTCGCAATGGCTACATCCTCGGAGAGATCGTCATCGAGAAAGCAGATCAAGATGGTATTGCCTTTAAGGTTCAGGTCAAGAATGGCACCAATGGCCATAATGCGCCAACAGGATTTACTGGTGAACGTTTGGTATGGCTCGATGTGACGGTTACTGATAGTGCCGGCAAGATTGTACTCCGTTCGGGTGATCGAGACAAAAATGGTGATCTACGTGATGGTCATTCGGCCTATGTGCATGCAGGAGAAACTGAGCTTGACCAGCAACTGTTTAGTTTACAGTCAATTTTTGTCACTCAGAATGCTCGCGGCGGTGAACTTGAACATGTTATCCCGATCCCGTATCCGACGACGTCTCTCCCTCGGGTTTTGCCTTCAACAAGATCGCTGGTGTTCAGTGGAGAGCCTACAACTGAACGTAATCATAAAAAGGGTATTGAGCCGAACGGTGAGCGCTGGGGTGAATATAGCATCCCGGCGAAAGCCTTGACTGGCAAAGGGCCTTATAAGGCAAGCATCAAGCTTAGGGCGCAACCTGCTCCTGTTAATTTACTGGTTTCTATGCAAAGCGTTGGTTTTGACTATGGTTTGACTCCGAGACAGGCTGGTGATGCACTGATTGCGGGTTCTCAGTTGTTATGGGAAAAAGAATTGATCTTAAGCATTAAATAATCAAATTATGAATTATTCTAATAAAGTTATTAAAAATGATAGCGATGTTTCAACCCTCGACGTACGTGCAAGGATTGTTCTAAAGATCGGCGTAATGCTCACCAGTCTTCTTTCTGTGACGTTGGTTAATGCGACAGAAAAAGAAGATAACTGGTATGGCTCGCTTTGGCCTATTGGTGAAAGGGTTTACGTCGAAGCACTCAAAGATACATATGTGCCTTTCAAAACTGTCGATCAACTCCCTGTTCGGCCAAAGTTGATGCTTGAGTTGGGGGATCCCTTTCTGGATACGGGTAGACTTGATGAAGGTTTTACGGTGCCTATTATTGGTGCTGTTTGGCAACCACGCTTTTGGGCTTACATGATCTACCGTACAGCGCTGCAGAACTTTGATAGTGGTGCACCAGGCGCTGTACAAGAGTTTGAATGGGCTAATCGACTGGATCTTTTTGGTAACTTGCAGTTAACAGGAACCGAAAAAATATTAGTGGGACTAAGACCTGTAGACAACAACCAGTCTACACGGTTTACCAGTTACTCATTTAATGGTGCGAATGAAGGTTTCAATAACGAGTTTAATCTGGATATAGAGACACTGTTTTTTGAAGGTGACCTGGGTAGCTTGTTCCCTAATCTCGATAAGGCAGGGATTAAGCCTATTGATTACGGTTTTACAGTTGGACGACAGCCCATTACTTTTCAGGAAGGGATTCTTATCAATGATACCGTAGATGCCATAGGTCTTGTTCGTAACAACCTTGTTTTTCCAGGAACGTCTAACCTTAGAATTTCAGGCATGTGGGCTTGGAACCGACTCGACAGAAATGATCAGGCACTAAATAGTAATCCCAATATGTATGGTCTGTTTACGGCTATTGATGCCGATGTCAGTACATTTAATCTGGATTTAATATATGTTGATGATGATGATATCAATGGCGATGGTTTTTATATAGGTGCATCGGCTATACAGCGCTTGAAAGCATTTGGCGGGATTAGTACTGCGTTTCGAATCAACAGCTCAATCGCACTGGATAATAAGATAGCGGGTAATGTTATTGGTGATGGGACATTGTTGACGGCAGAATTTTCGTCGGTTGTGCATGGCTCCGATGATATCGCGTATGTTAACCCTTTCCTTGCTATAGGAAATTATACTCAGGCAGGTCGTGAGTCTGTCGTTGGCGGACCGCTTGCAAATACAGGCATCTTATTCGCATCTCCTAATATTGCGAATTATGGTGCTGAAATTAATCCGTTTACTAATGACGTTGTTGGGGTTGCCACGGGGTATCAGGCATTCTGGGATAACCATCGCAGAAATCTGGTGCTTGAAGTTGCCGTTAAGCATGATTACAACGGTGATGACTTTAATTCTTATGGGGTTGGCTTTCAGCTTCAACAGGCAGTTGGCGAACATGTACAGTTACAACTGGAAAGTTTCTATGTTATTAATGGCGAAGTTGATGATACATCGGGTTCTCGAGCCGAGATTTTAATCGTTTATTAAAATATGTAACGGAAATATCATCAACATCAGAAAAAGCAGCGGCTAAGTCAAGATCTTCATCTTGGTTGTTTGAATCTTTAGGATTTATAGCTGCAAGCTTTGTCGAGGTTCCCCTGTCTGCGTAACAAACGTGAAGAAAATAGCCAAATCAAGGTTGCTGAAACAGCATCGAAAGGGTGGGGGATTTATTTTAGGCTACCAAAGTCCAAGACATAAAAAAGGCCTGTAACGAAAACGTTACAGGCCTTTAAATATATGGAGCTGATGATAGGAGTCGAACCTACGACCGGTTGATTACAAATCAACTGCTCTACCAACTGAGCTACATCAGCAATGTCTATCCCGCTATTATACAATTATTTTTATTTCTGTCTAGTACTATCTTGAATTTTTAGTTTTGACCTTTGATTTTCTTTTGCTGTTTTTAATGACCGTTGTATATTTTGTCTTGAATTTCTTGCCTTTACCAAATGAGGCAGGTTCTGTGCCTTTAGGCTGGAAAGATGGAATTAAATGTTTTTTGCCATTGCCGATTAAATCAGATCTTCCCATTTTATTTAATGCTTCCCGTAACATAGGCCAGTTTTTAGGGTCGTGGTAGCGTAAAAAGGCTTTATGTATGCGGCGTTGTTTAATGCTTTTGGGGATGGGCATATCGTCAGCCTTTCTGCTGACTTTTTTCAAGGTGTTTTTACCCGAATGATACATGGCTGTGGCGATCGACATCGGGGAAGGTAAAAATGCCTGGACTTGATCTGCCCGGAAATCATTACGTTTCAACCATAAGGCCAAATTCAGCATATCGGTGTCTTTAGTGCCGGGGTGAGCTGCGATGAAGTAAGGAATTAAATATTGTTCTTTGCCGGCTTCTTTGGAATATTTGTCAAACATTTGTTTGAAGCGGTCATAGGTTCCCATGCCGGGCTTCATCATTTTGGATAAAGGACCTGACTCCGTATGCTCGGGGGCTATTTTTAAGTAACCGCCAACATGGTGCTGTACCAGTTCTTTTACATACTCGGGTGACTCGACGGCCAGGTCATAACGCAGACCGGAAGCAATAAATATTTTTTTAATACCAGGCAGAGCCCGAGCTCTGCGATAAAGTTTTATCAGTGAGGAATGATTAGTATCGAGGTTGGGACAAATGCCAGGAAAAACACAAGAAGGCAGTCGGCAGGAGGCTTCAATCTTTTTATCTTTGCAGGCCAGACGATACATATTGGCGGTAGGGCCGCCCAGGTCAGATATATGACCGGTAAAATTGGGTGAGGTATCCCGGATAGCTTCCACTTCTTTAATGATAGAGTCTTCTGATCGACTTTGAATGATGCGTCCTTCATGTTCAGTGATTGAGCAAAAGGTACAGCCGCCAAAACAGCCACGCATAATATTGACCGAGTGTTGAATCATTTCAAAGGCAGGGATGTTAGCACTGCCATATTGCGTATGTGGTAGCCGGGAATATGGGCGATCAAACACACCGTCCATCTCTTTAGTAGTTAATGGAATAGGCGGTGGGTTGATCCAGATCTGGCGGGAACCATGTCTTTGTATTAATGGTCGGGCATTACCGGGATTGGTTTCTCCATGCATGACTCTTGAGGCGTGCGCATAGAGGATAGGGTCATCCTTAACGGCTTCATAATCAGGCAGGCGAATGACGGTTTGTGAGCGCTGTTTATTCGGAATATGCCGGGTAAACTCGATGACTTTATCCGTGCCCGAAAGCGTGGGTTTTTTGTCGCAGTCGGGTTCTTCCTGATACGGATTGACCGGCGGATTAATGGTGCCTGGCTGATCAATAGAGGTCGAGACCTTTTCTGTCCAGTCTGCTGGAATTTGTTTGACAAAATGCACGGTACCGCGAATCCCTTTTAATTCCGCCACCGTTTCACCTTGGGCTAAACGGTGCGCGATTTCTACAATTTGTCTTTCTGCATTGCCATAAACCAGTAGATCCGCTTTGGAATCCATCAACACGGATTTGCGTACCTTATCTGACCAGTAGTCATAATGTGCCATACGTCTCAAACTGGCTTCGATACCGCCAATAACCACCGCGACATTTTTATAAGCTTCGCGGCAGCGATGGGAATAGACATTTACTGCACGGTCGGGGCGCTTTCCGCCTTCGCCATCGGGGGTATAAGCATCATTAGAGCGTATTTTTTTATCTGAGGTGTAGCGGTTGACCATGGAATCCATGTTGCCGCCGGTCACGCCAAAAAACAGATTAGGTTGCCCTAACGCTCTAAAGTCTGTTGCGCTTTGCCAGTCAGGCTGGGAGATAATGCCCACTCTAAAGCCTTGTGCCTCCAGTGTTCTACCTATAACCGCCATGCCAAAGCTGGGGTGGTCAACATAGGCATCGCCGGTGACCAGAATAATGTCACAGGAATCCCAGCCCAGTTGGTCCATTTCAGTTCTGCTCATGGGCAGTTCCGGGGCTATGCCAAAGCGTTGAGCCCAATGTTGTTTATAGCCAAAAAGGTCGGGTGCGGTTTGTGTCATTTCTTAAATACTTTATCTAATACGGAGGTGTTATTTCGCTTAAAATCTTTTACAAAAGTGCTAAATTCCAGCGGGTATTGATTTTCTAATGCGTTTGCTTTTTGTCTTAATTGTTTAAGTGTGGGTTTTTTGGCCTTTTCTCTAAAGGCAAAACCGATGACATTACCTCGTTTTCGCACTGGTAAAAAAAGAACTCTCCATTCAAACACTCGTCCCATATTCCAGGCGACCTGTTTGAATGAATCTTTATGGGTTCCCCATAAATTAATGACTAACATGCCATCATCCTTCAATAACGTTCGACAGCCATCAAAAAAACTTTCGCTGCTGACTTCGTCAGCCATGCCATCCTGGTCAAAGGCATCTATGATGATAACATCATGTTTTTCTTCTATTTTTTTGCTTTGTGTGGAAACATAGTCGCCACCACAACCTATTTTGACCTTTAAGCGTGGATCCAGAGGTAAACCAAAATGGCTGCGCGCAATTTTTAATACGCTGTTACGATATTCAATAACTTTGATTTTACAGTCAGCAAATTCATGTAAGAAAAATTTGGTAATGGTTCCGCCGCCCAGGCCCACCATCAGCACATCTTTCGGTGATTCGTTGAACAATAATAAAGCCATCATGGCTCGGGGATATAAAGAATGCAGCTGGTTAGGTTTATCAATTAACATGGTACTTTGTCTAGCATGCGAGCCAAAATGCAAAGCTCTTACCCCATCCTGGTCAATTATTTCTATAATACCCTCGGTATCGTGACTTTGATAAACCAGTAAACCTTCATATTTATACATAAGGACTTTGATTGTAGGAAATGGTGATTGCACATAGTCTTTTTCCCCTGATAAACCCCTTAACGACTTGAAAAATAATCCATTATACCATCATCCATTGCTGCGGTTGGCAATTCCAATGATTTTAAGCAATATATCGACGCCTTTGTTGGGTTTGGTCGATACTGCCGTATTAGGCCATTTAGATTCCGAACGGTATCTGGCTGCAGTCGCATTAGGAGGGCTGATTTTTAGTTTTATTTTTTGGGGTTTTGGTTTCTTGCGCATGGGAACTACAGGGCTGACAGCACAGGCAATCGGCCAAAACAACCGGTTGGAAGTTAATGCCGTTGTGCTGAGAGCCTTGAGTCTGGCACTGATTATTGCCGCTTTTGTATTGCTGTTACAGAACTGGATTGAACAGTTTGGTTTTTGGCTCATTGAAGGTAATCCACAGGTTGAGGGCTTCGCCCGGCAGTATTTTGCCATCAGAATATGGAGTACGCCGGCAACCCTGAGTCTGTATGTGTTATTGGGGTGGTTTTTAGGCCAGCAGCGGGTCAAGATACCGTTACTGGTGGTATTGATTACTAATTTAACTAATATTGGCCTGGATGTATTATTTGTCTACCACTTTAACATGCAGGTAGCAGGGGTGGCTTTAGCCTCACTGATTGCAGAATATACGGGCTTAATTGTCGCTTTGCTGATTGCGGGTCGCGCTCTGATTAGGGAAAAGACCCGCAGGTCCTGGCGTGATATCTTTTGTCTCAGCAAGTTTAAAGCCATGTTGCTGATAAACAGTCATATTTTTATACGTACCTGGTGTTTGATCTTTAGTTTTGCCTTTTTTACCTATCAAGGGGCAAAAATGGGGGATTTGGTGTTGGCGGCAAATACCCTGTTGCTTAATTTTCAATCCTTTATGGCTTATGCACTGGATGGCTTTGCTCATGCCTCCGAAGTACTGGTGGGGAAAGCGGTTGGGGCAAAAAACAGGCTTGCCTATAAACAAGTGGTGTTAACAGCAGCCTTATGGTCATTAATCGTGGCGATGATGTTCGCAGGGATTTATAGTTTTTTTGGCAGATATATAATTGATAGTTTGACCGGACTGATTCAGGTCAGAGAGATCGCGTATGGGTATTTGCCCTGGTTAGTTGCTATGCCATTAGTTTCTTTTGGGTGTTATCTTTTTGATGGCGTTTTTGTCGGTGCCATGCTGACTCGGCAGATGCGAAATACCATGGTTTTTTCTTTATTTGCTGTGTTTTTTCCAGTCTGGTATTTTACCCAGACCATGGCTAATCAAGGACTATGGTTGGCTATGTTGATGTTTATGCTGGCAAGAAGTGTGTCCATGGCAATAGTGTTTAGTAGGCGGGGGTTTTCCATTTAACAGCAGAGTTGAAATGGCTTGAGGTTGCCCCCATTTTCTTGTGATTGAATTTATTTTGCGTGAAATCGCAGTTTTAACTATCGGAGTAAAACAATGATGAAACAGGTGTTATTTATAGCTCTTTTAATGTCTTCCAGCTCTACATTTGCGGCGGAGGCAAAAAATGAGTGGAATGCAACAAAATTAACAGATACAACGATTAAGAATATTCAGCAGGCGCAGTACCAATATAAAAAGTGCGTGACTGATAAAATGCAAAAAACGAATAGTCATAACATTGAAGTCAAAGGCGCGACAGATGCCATTATGAAACAGTGTGAGCAGGTTTTGTCTCAGATGCGTCAGGTATATCTTGATGCCGATGTGCCCGGTGTGATTGCAGACCGTCATTTAAAAAAAATGCGGATCGATATTACCCGTCGTGTGATCAAGCAGTTGATGTTTACTGCGGCAGCGAAACAAATGGGCGCTCAGTAAATTAACCTTGGCTGGCAAGGTGTTTTTTGTGCTTGAAAGACGCGTTGCTGTTGAGAGTGATTTTTGCCTGTTGCGGTTGATGCCATTGAATTTGACCCTCCAAGAAGTACGGAAGATGATATTCTGGAGGTTGTGGTTTTGGCCGTATCTGGAGTCGCTTGATACAGAACAATAACACAGTCATGGGAAGGACAGCAGGAACAGCCGCATGGGGTTTTGATAATGCTTGCAAAAAACCGGACATATTGTTTTTTTGCCTTTTTAAATTGCCAGATACAAACCTCCTCACCGCATGAGGCGTCAGAAATTTAATTAAAAAAATTATGAAGAATACATACACCATCGATTTAACATTAATGCCAACTACGCTGGATTTATGGCATGTTGCTCTTATTGCCAGCATATTGGTTTTAGCACTGGTTTTAATCATTGTTTTACTATCAATGCTGATAGGAATGTCGAGAAGAGCCAGACAAAGCCGCTCTGCAACAGCAAAGCCAGAGGTTAAAATAGTAGAAGTAGAGAAGATAGTAGAGGTAGAGAGGATAGTAGAAGTAGAGAAAATAGTACAGGCACCGGCACCCGAACCGATCGTACTGAAAGAATCAACGCCCGATGCAGCGTTACAGTTATTAGGACTGTTACAAAAAGAAGCTCGCTTTATTGATTTTATAAAAGAAGATATGAATGCTTATGGCGATGCAGATATTGGTATTGCTGCCCGTGTGGTGCATGAAGGCTGCAACAAGGTCATTAATGAATATTTTACGCTGGAGACTCTGCGCACTGAGCAGGAAGGCAGTAAAATTACGCTAGCCAAAGGCTTTAATGCCACAGAAGTGCGTTTAACCGGAAATATAGTCGGTGAAGCGCCTTTTACCGGTACTTTGATCCATAAGGGTTGGCAAGTCAGTGATACTCGCTTGCCTAAATTAACCCGGGGGCATGATGCCAGTATTGTAGCAACGGCAGAGGTTGAACTATGAGTGGTTTGTTTGGACATGTGAAGAAAAATCATTCGCAGGCTGAAGCTGCGGATGAGACTGTTGACAACAAGGCAGAGCCTCCGGGGCAGGCCGGGAGTGAACAGGCAACGGCTGAGCCGCAGGCCACTGAAGCTCCCGGGACTTCGCATGAAGGCGTCAGGTTTTCAGTAGGTATCGACTTGGGGACTACGCATTGTGTACTTTCCTATGCCGATCTAAGCAAAGATGAGGATGATATCCAGCAGCAGGTTATGGCGGTCCCTCAATTAACTTCTCCCGGGGTGATAGAAAACAAAAAGCAGTTACCTTCATTTTTATATTTAGCGCACGATGCTGAAATTGCTGAAGGCTCAACGGCATTGCCCTGGCGAGAAAAAGCAGAATACCTGGTCGGAGATATCGCTCGAAACTTAGGCAGTAAAACCCCCATTCGTCTGGTTGCCAGTGCCAAAAGCTGGTTATGTCATGCCGGGGTCGATTGTAAACAGGCTATTTTGCCCTCAGAAGCCCCCGAGGAAGTCGCAAGAATATCGCCTTTTCAGGCCACGCAATCTTATCTGCAACATCTAAAAGATGCCTGGGAAAACCAACATCCGGATGCTCCCTTGGCCGCTCAGGATTTAATTATCACCGTACCGGCATCCTTTGATCCTGCGGCCAGAGAATTAACCATCGAAGCGGCCCGTTCTGTCGGGCTTAATCAGGCGCAATTACTTGAAGAACCACAATCTGCATTGTATAGCTGGATTGATAATAGCGATGGGGATTGGCGGCAGCATGTTGAAGTGGGTGATGTTATTTTGGTGATTGATGTCGGGGGGGGAACCACCGATTTATCGTTGATCGCGGTTACCGACCAGCACGGAAATCTGGAATTGACCCGGATAGCGGTAGGGGATCACATTCTTCTAGGCGGTGATAATATGGATCTGGCGCTGGCCTACACTATTAAAGCCAAAATAGAGAAAGCACAGGGACAACGTCTGGAAGGCTGGCAAGTAGAGGCATTAACGCATGCCTGTCGTGATGCTAAAGAAAAGATTTTCAATCAGGTAGAACTCGATAATGTACCGCTGGTGGTACCGGGTCGTGGTTCATCCTTGATGGGCGGAGCCTTACGCTCAGAGTTGACGCGAGAAGAAGTTGACCGGGTTTTAGTTGAAGGGTTTTTGCCGGAAGTAGCCGTGAGCGAGCGACCTGTGGTCAGACCCCGTTCTGGTTTAAGAACTCAGGGACTGCCTTATGCTCAAGATGCAGGGATCACCCGGCATTTAGCGAGTTTTCTGGCTAGACAGCTCTCCGCAGTGGATGAGTTAGAAGCGGTTAATTTGCCAGAAAATGCAAGTTTTCTCCATCCAACGGCGGTGTTGTTTAATGGCGGCGTGTTAAAAGCAGAGGTGTTATCGCAACGCTTGATGAAGGTGCTGAATGGTTGGCTGGAAGCAGAGCAAGCTCCCGTAGCAAGATTACTGGAAGGTGCTGACCTGGACCTGGCAGTGGCTCAAGGTGCAGCCTATTACGGCATCGTGCGTCAGGGTAAAGGGGTCAGGATTAAAGGTGGAACAGCCGCGTCCTATTATGTGGGAGTAGAAAGTGCTATGCCTGCCGTCCCGGGCTTGGCACCGGAAGTTGAAGCCTTATGTATAGCGCCTTTTGGTATGGAAGAAGGCAGCACAGAGGTCTTATCCGATAACGAATTTGGCTTGGTCATTGGTGAGCCAGTGCGTTTCCGCTTTTTTGCCTCTCATAGTCGCAGGGAAGATAAAGTCGGCATGCGATTAGATTATTGGACAGATGAAGAGCTTCAGGAGCTGGATGAAATTGAAATTACTTTACCCGAAGACGGGCGTCAGCAAGGTCAGGTCGTGCCTGTCCATTTAAGTGCCACGGTGACCGAAGTCGGTACTCTGGAATTGCATGCGGTTTCACAGCGCGATGAGCATCGCTGGAAAATTGAATTTGAAGTGAGAACCGGTGCAAGTTGAGGCGTGACGTTCGGGGGTAATTGTCGAAGTACAAGACTGAGTTGAAAATCAGCTGGCATGACGCAGGCTGAGCATTATTTTCTGGCAACTACGCTGCGATCACGCAAGGCGTTTTGCCAGAAGTTCCTCCGGCGCACTGTTGAACAGCAAGCCGGAAGGTAAATTGGCCATACCCCGGAAAATTTTTCCTGACCGTCTAAAGCGCGTTGATATATTATTCGACAGCGCTATACAAAACTATGTCCAGGTTTCAGGCAGGAAGGTACATAAAATGTTTTCCGAAAAAAATAAACGCGATAAAGTCAGGTTTTTTTGCGCTATTCTCGTTTAAAATAATAGAGCTGTAAATGCAGCACAGGTTAACCCTGTTTTTACTTGTATGCTGTGGTTGTTAACGCCCTGATCGCCGGGTTGTTGTTACCAGAGCGACAGGGGGTATTGACGCAGTATCTTGCCAGTCGGACAGTTGTAAAAGTTAATCGCACTGTGAAGTCTATATCCCGCCGCCGTTGTTTAGGTGATGTAAGGATGTATCCGTGTCCCGTGATGCCAAGAATCATCAATGTGAGTCTCGTGTATTATTTAGTCATTAAATCCAGTTTGATGACGTATTAGGAAATTAAATTTACCATTGAAAAATAAATCAGCTAAGTATCTAGTGGGTATCGACCTAGGTACCACACACACGGTTGTCGCCTATGTTGAAGCCAAACCCTCAACTGCAGACCAGCCCATCAACATTTTCCAGATTGAACAATTAATTGCACCCGGGGAAGTGGCTGCCCGACCCCTGTTGCCTTCAGTACGTTATCACCCTGCGCAAGGTGAGCTATCTGAAGCCGAATTGGTGTTTTCACCCAGCGGTGAGAATGCAGTTATTGGTGAGGCCGCTCGTGTATTAGGCGCTAAAACGCAAGGTCGTCTGATCACCAGTGCAAAAAGCTGGTTATCCCATCCATCGGTGGATCATACCGCAGATATTTTGCCCTGGGGCAGTGCCGATAATATCCAGAAAGTCTCGCCGCTTGAGGCTAGTGCGAGTTATTTAGCACATGTCAGGACGGTTTGGGGGCATCGGTTTGCTGATGCTCCGCTGGAAAAGCAAAGTATTGTGATTACGGTACCCGCTTCCTTTGATGAAGGTGCGCGTTCATTAACGCTGGAAGCGGCAAAAATTGCCGGCTTACCCGATATACGTCTGCTAGAAGAGCCGCAAGCTGTTTGTTATGACTGGTTACGCCGAAATACAGCGAATGTTAAACAGGCACTGGAAAAAGTACGTCTGTTACTGATTTGTGATGTGGGGGGAGGTACGACAGATTTAACCCTGATCAAAGTCGAACAAGCACAGGGGGAGCCCAGATTAAGCCGTATCGGGGTGGGTGATCATCTCATGTTGGGCGGCGATAATATTGATCTGGCATTGGCTCATTTGGCAGAAAGCCGATTAACCGGGGGACAAAGAAAACTGTCAGCGGCAGACTTGTCGCAATTGATAGAACAATGCCGGGTGGCCAAAGAACGCTTGTTAGCAGAGGATGCACCTGAGCAATATAAGGTCACTTTGCTGGGCGGCGGTTCCCGTTTAATTGGGGGGGCACGGTCGGCGCCATTAAATAAGGATGAGGTGAGAAAAATTGCCCTGGATGGCTTTTTCCCTTTAACCGCTTTAAATGAGCTACCAGACAGAAAACGTAGCGGTGTGGTTGAGTTTGGATTGCCTTATGCGGCAGAGCCTGCGATTAGTAAACATATTGCAGCCTTTTTGCAGGTGCATAGGCAGGTGGCTACTGAGGCCATGGGAGGGGAAAGCCCTGTACCCGATGCCTTGTTATTAAATGGCGGGGTGTTTCGTAGCCAACCGATTACCCGACGGATTCAAGATTTGCTGGTTTCATGGAGTGATCAACAGCCCTTATTGCTTGAAAATAAAAACCCTGAGTTATCGGTCGCTTTAGGTGCCGTCAGTTATGCGCTGGCTCGCCGTGATAAAAAAGTCAAAATTGGTGGCGGTTCTGCGCGCAGTTATTTTTTACGAATTGATACCCCCCAACAAGAACAGCAAGGGGTTTGTCTGTTGCCACGGGGTAGTGAAGAAGGTGTTGAGGTGGTGCTAAAGGAACAGCAGTTTGCCTTAAAAATAGGTCAGCCGGTACAGTTTCACTTGGTCTCGACCACCGGGGATAACCCCTATAAAGCCGGTCAGTTGGTCGCTATCGATGAGGATAGATTTAATTCCTTACCGCCTTTGGCAGTGGCTTTTGAAGGAGACGATAAAGCAGAAATCATTGTTCAGCTGGCCGTTACGCAAACGGAAGTGGGGACTTTGAAAATCCAGTGCATTGCTGTTTCTGATGCGAGTCAACGGTTTGATGTCGAGTTTCAAATTAGAAAAAAAGGCGGAGAAAATTTATCGGGTAACACAGAATTACCGGTAAATACTAATCTGGCAATCACTAAGATTCAGTCTATTTATGGGGCTAAATCGAAACAAATTAATCCTAAAGCGGTAAAAAGTCTGCGTGCGGATGTAGAAAAAGTGCTGGGAGTGAGTAAAACGGAATGGCAAACGCCTCTGCTGAGAGCTCTCTTTACCGCATTACTGGAAGGGATGAAGTCTCGTCGTCGGTCAGTGAATCATGAGCGGGTCTGGTTAAGTCTGGTGGGTTTTAGTTTGCGTCCTGGTTTTGGTTATCCATTGGATGACTGGCGTGTGGAGCAAGTATGGAAAATGTATAGTCAAGGTATTCAATTTGTTAATGAAAGACAAAATTGGACTGAGTGGTGGACTTTATGGCGACGTATTGCCGGCGGTTTAAATACGGAGGCACAGGAGCAAGTTTTTAAAGACCTTGCAAAATTCTTGAATCCCGCCGCCGCTAGACAAGCCGGGGTAGAAAAACAGATTAAAATCCGGGGTTATGATGATATGGTGCGCTTGGTTGGAGTCTTGGAGCGTTTGCCAGTTGAGAAAAAAGTCATGGCCTGTGAATGGTTGTTAAAAAGACTGCAAAAATCCAGTGAACCTAATCAAACCTGGTGGGCTGTGGGACGTCTTGCTTCAAGAGTGCCTTTTCATGGCAGTAGTCACAATGTCATTCCGGCTGAAATCGTTACGGTCTGGTTACAGCAGGTTTTAAAAGTGGACTGGAAGAAGATACCCCAGGCCGGTTTTGCCGCTACCTTGATGAGCAGAATGAGTGGCGATAGGGCGAGAGATCTGGATGATGCCGTGCGTTTGCAGGTTATCCAGCAGTTGCAAGCCAGTAAAGCACCTGCCTCTTGGCTGGCGATGGTTGAGGCTTATAAAGAGTTGAGTGAAGTGGAAGAAAAACAGATGTTTGGCGAAGCCTTACCACCAGGCTTGAAATTAATTGCATCCTAGTGACGCCTTAACCCTGCCGATACCACGGCAGCGGTGTTTGCTTGCCCTGGTCTTAAGATGTTGGTTTGTTATTTGCTGATGGCCAGATCCTGGGACAAAGAGTGCAAGAAATGGCGATTATTCGCTAGATTGAGAACCGGTTAATGCCTTATTAACCGGTTTTTCAATCTGTCATTGGCCGTTCAGGTCAAGGACCTGTTAGCCATTAACCGTCACCGCTTTAAGTAAATCTGTGTGTACCGGTTTGGGTTTATAAAAGACCATGATGGTCTTCCATGAAGCTTCAAAAAACCCTAGCGTGTGGTAGGGATAATTGTGATATTCACAATATTCTTGTACCAACTCGCTGACTTCGGGGAGTCGGGTATAACTGATGCCACGAAATAGGTGATGGTCTATCTGGTAATCCAGACCGGACATAATAAATCGACCGTATCTGTTGGTCTTGATGTTGATAGTACCTGCTATTTGCTTGAGTGAAAACTCCTGGTGTTGCTGGTGTTCTGCACTGCATAGGGCTTCATTCGGTAAATGTGAAGAACCCAGCATGAAAAATAAGGCATAGCCGATGAGAACGTTTCTTAGTATGTAAAATTCTATGACAGCTGTGGGTGAAAAAAACAGCAAGGGAAGAACCAGCCAAATGATAATATGCAGGATATTGTAGCCCAGATCAACCCAGTGCAGTGTTTTACGACGTTTATTATTCAAAAGTGCTCGAATCAAAAAAAGCCAGGCTTGACGTTGAATGTTGAAGGCCGTCAAGCTAATAATGAAAGGAAAAATAATGGGTTGAATGTTGCGATGATAAAACTGTCCGAGTTTGCTCGCATTTTCTATATCTGTTTCCGTCACCGCAAAAAAGGGCATTAAATCGATATCTTCATCAACGCCAATAATATTTGGGTTTCCATGATGCACAATACAATGCTTATGCTTCCAGAACACTCCCGAAAAGCCTAATAAGGTGGAATATCCCAGCGATGTTAAAAAATCATCGATAGATTTTTTTTCGGTACTGCCATAGTGTGATGAGTTATGTGTATGGGTGCCGATGCCGAGTAGACCTGAGGTCATGATTAAGGCAGAAATAACTCTGGAGAAGATGTTGTCAAAAGTAATAAACAGTGCAATACCGACGATTGTAATCAGTATATGAGCGATGAATTCAAGGCATACTTTTCGTGTGTCACGGCCATACAGTCCTCGACGTTTGATTTCCATGCCCAGTGATTTAAAATCGACCAAGTAGGGTTTTGTTGTGTTTTTTTCTTGCTGGAAATCAACACCCGTTTTGTTTTGCATTTCTAATCAATCCTGTTTTTTAATAATGTGTAGTGATGGAAAAAATTAATATCAAAAGGACGGAGTAGATAATAGTACTTTTGAAGTGTCTTTAATATCGTTGCGGGAAAAGCTGATGCGGAGCTATTCCTTATAAGTCAGAAGACTATAAGTCGCATTTTTCAGAACAAAAATTCTGCAGGCCACATCATATCACTTCGCGTTGATAACCATCTGAAATAACTTGCCAAAATTGCCGTGAAAACACATAAATTTTTAATTATGTATTCAGATTATTGGCTAAAAGGCAAAATTTAAGCATGCTTTATAGCATGATAACGGTTATTATTGATGCACTAAATTTGGCATATGCAGGCAGTATCAATGAAAAAAATAATAAAAAAGAATTGGCAGCTATTGACTCTGGTGACCGGTTTGTTGTTATCAGCAGGCAGTGTGCATGCTGGGACAGATATGCATCAGTTATTTCAGGATAATTGTGCCAGTTGCCACGGTTCTGATCATGGCGGGTTTTTAGCGCCTGCCCTCAACTCCACGACACTCAAGGGTCGCAGCCCAACGGCGTTAAGAAGTTTGATTATGACCGGCAGTTTTGGAACCTTGATGCCTCCTTTTTATGGGCGCTTATCTGACGAAAATATTCGCGGTCTGGTTGATCATATTCAGTCCACGCCTAAGCTGGACAATCCACCCTGGACCATTGAAGACATGAAGCAGTCTTTAAAAGTTTATGTGAAAGATGAAAGCCAGTTACCCTCTGCGCCCACTTATAAGATCGATAGTACAGATGATTTAATAGGGGTGGCAGCGCGAGGTAAACATGGGCGTGGTGCGGGTGCTAAAGCAGTGTTTATCAATAGTAAAAGCCATCAAATAGTGGGGGAAATACCGACCGGTGTCGCTGCCCATATTATTGACTTTAACCCTGCGAATCCGCGTTGGGCTTATGTAAAAACCGATAGCGCAGAAATTTTTAAAGTGGATCTTTATTCCATGCAGGCGGTACGCAGTATTAAAACCGGTTTTAATGGTCCGGGCTTAGGTGTGTCGCGGGATGGTAAATACCTGATGGCCGGTTCCTTTGTACCGCATACGGCAGTGATTCTTGATGCCGATACGCTGGAGCCGCTGAAATTATTTGAACTGGAAGGGATTGATCCGGATGGTAATATGGTGTCTTCTGATTCGGGCATGATTATTGGTAGTCCTTATGCGGATATATTTGCTATTGCCCTGGAAAATGCAGGTCAGGTTTGGGTTATTGATTTGGAAGAAGGCTTTCCGGTTACCAAAATTAAAAATGTTGGCCGGCATTTGCATGATGCATTTTTAACCCATAAAGGCCGTAAATTGATGATTGCCTCGTATGATGACAGCATAGTGGCGGTGATTGATCTTAAAGATCGTAAAGTTATTAAAAAGTTAGCAGGGGGCTGTGTTCCTCATGTTGGTGGGGGTGCCGCAGTGAAAGTTGACGGCCGTACCCTGGGTTTTGGTACCAACTTTGGGACTTGTGAGAAGACCGTGGTTAGTGTCTGGGATTTGGATAAGATGGAGCTGATCAAAGAAGTGCCAGTGTCTGGTGGTACTGAATCACCCGCAGCCCATGCTAATGCACCTTATGTCGCTGTGGATATTATTACTAAAGACCGACGTGCCAGAACGATTCAATTGATTGATAAAAAAACATTGGAAGTCGTTAAAACTCTGGATGTCGGTGGTCATGCCTATTTTCCCGAGTACAGTGCTGATGGCAAATTTCTCTATGTCAGTGCAGGGTATGCAGGGGATGAAGTCGTGGTTTACGATTCTTTTTCTTTGAAAAAAGTCGCTACTATACAAATGGAAAGTCCGGCAGGAATTTTTTCTCGTGGACGTGTTAAATACATGACCCGTGGTTTATCGCCGGATGAAATGGAGTAAGCGGATGAAAGCATTCATATCTTCGCTGATGATTTTGTCGGCTTTATTAGTGGCCTCAAACACTCAGGCAGCCAGTATTTATGCCGGACAAGCAACCGCCGCGGCTGTCTGTTCACAATGTCATGGTGTGCGAAAGCAGAGTCAAGGGTCCGTTTTTCCTAATTTGGCTGGAAAAGATGCGAGCTATCTAAAAACAGCGTTAAAACAGTATCGTGACAAAACCCGGCTTTCCGAAGTCATGAATAATATTGCCGCGTCTTTATCAGATAAAGACATCAGTAATGTGGCCAGTTATTATGCCCGGCTTAAACCTTAAGTGATGAAAGCGTGCTTATTAGCCTTAGTCCTGGTGACGGAGGCATGGGCTGGAACCCCCAGTGATACCCGACAGCAGCAATTAATTCATTTGTTAAAGCATGATTGTGGTTCTTGTCATGGTTTAACCTTGCAAGGGGGGCTGGGTCCCGCTTTATTAGCAGAGGCTATTGCAGATAAAGCGGATGCTTTTTTGCTGACGACTATTTTAAATGGTCGAAAAGGCACAGCGATGCCCCCCTGGCGTGATTTTATCAGTCCGGCCGAAGCACAGTGGCTGGTGAGCTATTTGCGACACCATCAGAATTAATTCCCTTTTTTATTTTCCTGCTATGATGTTTTCCCGATTTTTATTGCTGAGTACCTTGTTGATAGTCAGTGTTATTGGCCATGCAGAATTGCGCGCCACAGGTGATCTCGGCCTGGTTATTGAACGTGAACGGGGAACGGCATTAATTATCAATAGTAGTCAAAAAACCATTTTAAAACGGATTGAAGGATTAGGTGATTTATCGCATGCCTCGGTGGTGTTTTCACGCGACCAGCGATACGCCTACGTTTTTGGGCGTGATGGGGGCTTGAGTAAAATTGATTTGTTACTGGATAAAATTGAGAAACGTATTATTCAGGCAGGCAATAGCATAGGGGGCGCTATTTCACAGGATGGCCGCTTGATTGCGGTTTCCAATTACAGCCCCGGAGGAATAAAAATATTTTCCAGCGATACGCTTGCATTAGTCGCTGACATTCCTGCCATCTATGGGGATGAGCAGCAGTCCAAAGTAGTCGGCCTAGTGGATGCGCCGGGACAGCGTTTTGTTTTCAGTTTGTTTGATGCCGGTGAAATATGGCTGGTTGATGTTAACAACCTGCAACAGCCCTTGATACAAAAATTTAAAGAAGTAGGGAGCCAACCCTATGATGCTTTACTGTCACCCGATGGACGTTATTATATTGCCGGTTTGTTTGGAGAGAGTGGACTGGCATTGCTTGATTTATGGCAGCCTGAATTAGGGGTGACCAGAATTTTAAGTGACTATGGCAAACAGGATGAAAAATTACCTGTTTATAAGATGCCCCATTTGGAAGGCTGGGCTGTCGCCGATGATTTAATGTTTGTGCCTGCGGTTGGGCAACATGAAGTGCTGGTGATTAATAAGCGCAACTGGCAATTATTAAAGCGGATTCCTGTCCTGGGTCAGCCGGTTTTTGTGATGGCCAGACCGGATGGTCGTCAAATATGGGTGAATTTTGCTTTTCCGGATAACCAGCATTTACAAGTCATTGATGTAAAAGATTTAACCCTGATGAAATCCCTGACACCAGGTAAAGCAGTATTACATATGGAATTTACCCCTAGAGGTGAAGATATTTGGGTCTCTGTACGCGATGAAGACAGGGTCATAGTCTACGATACAGAGCGTTTTACAGAAAAAGCACGTATTGAGGCAGAAAAACCCAGTGGCATATTTTTTTCTGCACGTGCTCATAAACTGGGTTTATAGGCTATGTTGAGTGATTTTTATATGCAATTGCTGAATGATTACCAACAGGATTTTCCGCTCACGCCAAGGCCTTATCTGGCCATTGCCGAATCTTTGGGGGTGAGTGAAGACGATGTTTTGCTGGCCATGCAGGAATTGACCGATCAAACACTGATTAATCGCATTGGCACCATTATCAAGCCGAATAAAATGGGCAAAAGTATGCTGGTTGCTATGGCCGTACCGGAAGCACAGTTACAAAGGGTGGCCGGGATAGTAAGCAGCTTTTCGGAGGTTAATCATAATTACGAACGGGAAAATCGCTTTAATTTATGGTTTGTGCTGATGAGCAGTACGGGCGAGCTTTTACAAGACACGCTTGATGAAATCGAACAGCAATGTGGTTATAGTACGATGCGACTGCCTTTGGTAGCGGATTATTTTATCAATTTAGGGTTTGAATTAGATTTGGAGCGGGATCAGGAACTGGACCGGGAACCGGATAATGGATGCGATAGACTTTCAACTAATTGAAGCCATACAAAATGGCTTGCCCATTTGTTCCAGACCTTATTTGCAACTTGGTAAGGGCTTGAGCTTATCAGAGCAACAAGTTATTGACCGACTGGCTGCGCTTCGCCAACAGGGGCTGGTTAAACGTCTGGGGGTTATCGTAAATCACCGGCAATTAGGCTATCGGGCAAACGCCATGGTGGTGTTAAATATACCGGATTACAATGTCGCTGAGGTCGGTGGTCAGGTTAGCCAATTCAGTTTTGTTAATCTTTGCTATCAGCGCCCCCGACAGGGTGATCGATGGCCTTATAATTTATATTTTATGATACATGGGAAAAGTCGGGGGCGCGTTTTGAACCAGCTTGATCACTTGCTGGAAACATGCAGCCTTAAGCAAATGGCCAGAGAGGTGTTGTTTAGCAAGCAATGCTTTAAACAAAGAGGCGCGTTATACAAGCAGGCTCCTGAGCAAATTATTTAAAAAAGTCCATGGATAAGCTAGATCAACTGATCATCAATCAATTACAAGACGGTTTTCCCATTGTTGACAGTCCTTATCGTCAAATAGCGGAACAATTAAATATCACCGAAGACCTGTTACTGCAACGCTTGCAACAGTTACTGGATAATGGCATTTTATCCCGTTTTGGGCCGATGTATCATGCCGAAAAAATGGGCGGAGCCTTAACCCTGGCAGCGGTTAAAGTGCCGGAGGAAAATTTTGAGCAGTGCTGTGAGGTGATCAATGCATTTCCAGAAGTTGCCCATAATTATCAACGCGATCATGTCTTAAATATGTGGTTTGTTTTGGCCACAGAAACTCCCGAACAAATAACCGATGTCATTCGTCAAATAGAACAGCAAACCGGTTTGGAGGTTTTTAATATGCCCAAGGTCAATGAATATTTTGTGGGTTTAAAACTGGAAGCCTGATGATTGTGGATGAAGTAGATAAACAAATTATACTGGCGACTCAGGCAGGTTTGCCATTGGTTGCACAGCCTTATCAAGCGATAGCTGCACAACTTGATTTAACCGCGGAAGAGGTGATGCAACGCATGCGGATCATGCAGGAAAACGGCATCATTCGACGCGTTGGTGCGGTGCCAAATCATTATAAACTGGGTTATCGTTATAATGGCATGACCGTTTGGGATGTGGTTGATGAACAAATTGATTATCTGGGTCAGTTAATCGGGCAGTTGGATTTTGTCAGTCATTGTTATCATCGCCCCAGACATCTTCCTGAGTGGCCGTATAATTTATTCGCCATGGTTCATAGTAAAACAAAAACAGGTGTAACAGAAAAAGTGAATATTATTAGCCAGGAATTAGGTGAGTTTAATCGCCAGCAAGAGGTGTTGTACAGCACGCGTATTTTAAAGAAGACCGGTTTACGGATAGGGCGTTAAGGTGTTTCGTTTAAGTCAGTACATGCGTGAGGCATTGAACCCGACAGCGATAAAACCGGCCCGAAAACCTTCAGGTCCCGTAGTGATATGGAATTTGATTCGGCGGTGTAATTTAACGTGTAAACATTGTTATACCACTTCGGCGGACATCGATTTCCCCGGGGAGTTAAGTACCCCTGAAATTTATCAGGTGATGGATAGCCTCAAGGACTTTAAAGTGCCTGTTCTGATTTTATCAGGGGGTGAACCCTTATTGCACCCTGATATTTTTGCTATTTCAAAACGTGCCAAAGACATGGGGTTTTATGTCGCTTTATCCAGTAATGGCACCTTGATTACGCCTGACAATATTACCCAAATTGCTGAAATAGGCTATCAATATATTGGTGTGAGTCTGGATGGCATTGGCGAGACACACGATAAATTTCGACAAAAAAAGGGCTCCTTTGCCGCATCCATGGAAGGGATTAAATTATGTCGGGACAAGGGCATTAAAGCCGGTATCCGGTTTACCCTGACTCAGGATAATGTGCATGACTTCCCGGCCATGTTGCAGTTAATGGATGATGAAGATATTGATAAATTCTATTTATCGCATTTAAATTACGGTGGAAGAGGCAATAAAAACCGTAAAGATGATGCTGATTTCATCATGACTCGCAAGGTAATGGATCAATTATTTGAAGCTTGTTTGCGCTGGGAGCTGCAAGGTAAACACCGGGAAATTGTGACCGGTAATAATGATGCCGATGCGGTGTATTTTTTACATTGGTTAAGAAAGCGATTCCCGGATCAAGCCGGACATGTGCAACTTAAATTGCAGCAGTGGGGCGGTAATGCCTCGGGTGTGAATGTAGCGAATATTGATAATCTGGGCAATGTACACCCGGATACATTCTGGTGGCATTATAATTTGGGCAATGTACGTGACCGAGATTTTTCGGCCATATGGCAGGATCTGTCTGATCCGCTCATGGCGGGGTTAAAAGCCAGTCCCAGACCGTTGAAAGGGCGATGTGGCGAATGTCACTATCAGTCTATTTGTAATGGTAATACCCGTGTGCGGGCTCAACAGGTCTATCAAGATGCCTGGCAGGAAGATCCGGGCTGTTATCTGAATGATCACGAAATTATTGACGCTGTAGATACAGCGGAAGCATGATCCAGGTCGATGTGGTGGTTATTGGTGCTGGCGCAGCGGGCTTAATGTGTGCCAGTGAGGCTGGCAAGCGTGGTCGCAAAGTGGTGGTGTTAGATCATGCCAACAAGGCGGGCAAGAAAATTCTGATGTCAGGCGGTGGGCGCTGTAATTTCACCAACTATTCCATCGAAGCGGAAAATTTCATTTCGAACAATCCGCATTTTTGTAAATCGGCTTTAAGCCGGTTCACGCAATGGGATTTTTTAGGGTGGGTGGATCGCTATGATATTCCATTTCATGAACGCAGTCATGGCCAGTTATTTTGTAATGACAGTGCTAAAGACATTTTAAATATGCTACTCAGCGAATGCGAGAAGACACAGGTTGAGATACGACTCAATTGCAATGTTCAGGGCATCAAGCAGTTAGCAGATAATCAATTTCAAATAAATACCGATAAACAGAGCTTTCAATGTCAATCGCTGGTGATTGCGACAGGCGGTTTATCCATACCTAAAATGGGCGCCAGTGCGTTTGGTTATCAGGTCGCTGAACAGTTTGGTATTCCTGTGATTCCCGTGAGAGCTGCATTGGTGCCTTTTACTTTGCAAACAGCAGAAAAGCAAAAATATTCAGCGTTGTCCGGGGTTGCGGTTGCCGCTGAGGTGATTTGTAAAAATCAAAGTTTTAAAGAGAATGTATTATTCACGCATCGCGGCCTGAGTGGTCCTGTGATGTTGCAGATTTCTTCTTATTGGCAGGCGGGTGAAGCGATTGCTGTGAATTTCCTGCCCGATTTGGATGTGGTCGAATTATTACAGCAAAAGAGGGCGGATAACGTTAAACACCAGATTAAAAATAGTTTGGCTGAATATCTGCCGAAACGCCTGGTTGAAGCCCTGCTAGATCAGAAATATTGGGCCATTTCAATGCAGGATATTTCAAATCAGCAAATTGATGACATTGCACGGGCTATTCAATATTGGCAGATAAAGCCGAATGGAACCGAAGGCTATAGAACCGCAGAAGTGACTTTAGGCGGTGTAGATTGTTCGTCTATTTCATCTAAAACCATGCAAAGCAATGAGATTACCGGTTTGTATTTTATCGGCGAAGTGCTGGACGTTACCGGCTGGTTAGGCGGCTATAATTTTCAATGGGCCTGGTCTTCCGGCTGGTGTGCGGGGCAATATGTCTAAGCGTATTTTCTGTATACCTGACATGTTGTAGCTGTGGTGATTATGTGGCTAAGCATTTTTCGTGTGTGATTTTAACCCTATTCTGATCATAGCAAATTCTGGCCGGATGTTAGCGCAATTGGCTGAACAGGCCGGTTTAAACCCTGTCGTCATTGACTGTTTTTGTGATCTGGACACTCAGCAAGTCGCGTTAGTAGCCATAAAAGTAGAGTCGCTAGCTCTGGAACATGTCGTGGCGGCTTTGTCTATCTTGCAAAAAACCCAGACCGTGACGCATGTCATGTATGGCAGCGGGTTTGAAACACATGCTCAAAGTCTGAATTATCTTCATCAGCATTATAAGGTGTTGGGAAACTCAGTCGCTGTGTTTACCGCAATGCAAGAGAAGGCTCATTTCTTTGCAACTTTGAAATCCTTGCATATCGCATATCCCCGGGTGTCATTTCAGGCGCCACAAACCGAGGCAGGCTGGCTGATTAAGCCGATGCGGGGGGAAGGGGGGATGGCGATAAGAAAATATAACAGAGCGCAACTCGTGTCTGATGCCTATTACTGGCAGGAAAGGATTGATGGCATGGCTATGTCGGTGTTATTTGTGACGGATGGAAATCAATGTGTTATTCAGGGCTTTCATAAACTACAGCAGGTAGCTATAGCGGACAATGACTATGTTTTTCAGGGGCTGATCAGTCAACCGGATGTCGATGATGCGATTGTACAGACCGTGACCTTATGGATTGAAAAGCTGGTCCGCGCGTTTGCGTTAAAAGGCATAAATAGCTTGGATTTCATGGTTGAAAAGGGACGTTGCTATGCCCTGGAAGTGAATGCCAGGCCCTCTGCAAGTATGCAGCTCTACAAGAATAACCTGCTGACCGAACATATTAAATGTTTTGTTGCAGGGAAATTGGCTGGTGGCGTAAAATCCGCATCCTGTCGGGGTTATAAAATTATTTTTGCAACTTCTGAATGTGTGATTAAAACACCCATAACATGGCCTGAATGGGCACTCGATATACCGGAACCCGGATCATTAATTCACACAGGTCTGCCGATATGCAGTATCATTGCCGCCGGAGAAAATGAACAATATGTTGAAGAGGCTTTGTTATTTAAACAGCAGATTATTCAACAACTTTTAAGATAGGTAATTACAAAATGCAATACTCAGCAAGTGTCAATAAATACACCCAGCCCTTAGTACAACAATTAATTGATGATGCAGATAAATTAAGACTGGGGGTGGAAAAGCTAGAAAATGGATGTACCATTATTGACGCAGGCATCAATGTGCCTGGGGGCTTGGAAGCCGGGCGTATTATTACCGAAATTTGCATGGGAGGTCTGGGAACGGTCTCTATTACTCAAAGTACCTACACGGAGAATTGGCCATTAAGCATTAATGTGCATTCAAGCAATCCAGTTTTGGCTTGCCTGGGAAGTCAATATGCGGGTTGGAGTTTAGCGCATGAAAAATATTATGCCTTGGGTTCTGGACCTGCTCGAGCCATGGCAACTAAAGAAAAAGACGGCGTTAAAGTACCTGTTGAGGCGCTATATCAAGAATTAGAATATAACGATAGTGCGGACTCAACAGTATTGGTTATAGAGAACGATAAAATTCCACCGCTTGCAATTGTAGATAAAGTGGCGACCGCCTGTGGCGTATCTGCTGATCAATTAACCTTGATTATGACTCCTACCAGTAGTATTGCAGGGAGTGTGCAAGTTGTGGGTAGAGTGCTTGAAGTGGCTATGCATAAGGCTCACGAATTACATTTCCCGTTGGAAAACATTATTGATGGTAGTGGTAGTGCACCTGTGTGTCCACCACATCCCGACTTTGTAAAAGCCATGGGGCGAACCAACGATGCTATTTTGTTTGCAGGACAAGTTCATCTTTTTGTTAAGGGTAGTGATGAAGACGCTGAAAAATTGGCGAAGGCACTGCCGAGTTCAACGTCTAAAGATTATGGCAAACCCTTTGCAGAGATTTTTAAAGCCTGTAACTATGACTTCTTTAAAATCGACGGCATGTTGTTTAGCCCGGCAAGTGTGATTGTTACGGCAGTGGATTCCGGTCGCAGTTTTAGAGCGGGGAAACTGGATAATGCCTTATTGGATCAATCATTTGGGGTTTAACCAGCACAAATCGCTTGCAACATGAAGGGCGAGAAAATAATGTCGATAGTTAAAGATGCCTTTAAGCTAAATAAGGCTTGAATGTTTGTTGGGTGGGCCGCTGTCTGCCCGACATTACCGGCTAGCGTCAAGAAGTGAGGATAATTTTGGGTCGAATAGTCATTTTTACGGATGATCCTGGCTGGCATGGTAAGCAATTGCGCCATGCATTTGCTAGTAGAGGATACACAGGAGAATATGTATCGCTGACAGACTGTAGCATAAACCTGGATTCCAGCAGCTTGCCTGTCCGGATTCCAGGCTTTGAATCGAGTCTGCCGGATGCTGTCTTTGTCAGAGGCGTTCCGGGTGGCTCTTTACAGGAAGTGGTGTTTTATCTGGATATCTTGCATATTTTAAAAACGCTGGGTATTCCTGTCTATAACAATGGTGTTGCGATAGAGCGCAGTGTGGACAAAGGCATGACCAGTTTTTTACTCAAGAATGCGGGGCTTAATACACCGTTAACCTGGGTTGTGACCGACAGAAAAGAGGCAGTAGGCATAGCCGAAAAGGAATTACGGCAGGGCTATAAGGTGATTAGTAAACCTTTGTTTGGTTCGCAAGGAGAAGGGGTTAGACGACTGGAAAAAATGACAGATCTGTTCTGGTTAACCAGTAGTCATGGCATTTATTATTTACAGCGATTTGTTGCGTGTGCAGGACGGGGATATTCAGATATTCGGGTATTTGTCGTTTGTGGTCATGCTGTCGTCGCTATGCGTAGACGTGGCATGTCCTGGCTGAACAATGTGGCCAGAGGCGCCACATGTGAGGCGATTGAAATGGATGAGGCATTATCTGAATTGGCGGTGCAAGCGACTGAAGTATTGAAGATGGATTACGCGGGTGTGGATATTATTCAAGCAGCAGATGGTCAATTGAGTATTATCGAAGTGAATAGTATTCCGGCCTGGAAAGGTCTGGAAAGTGTTTGCAATATCAATATGGCAGAACTGTTGGCAGAGGATTTGATCGGTCGCTATTTAAACCAGAGCAGACCTGCTTTGGAGCGAGTTGGCTCATGATTGATCAAAAACAGCTGATCGAGGCTTATAAACGCGCTTGCGCGATAGATGTTGAGGCATTCAAGCCGGGTAATGTCAGTGTTTATAACGCGGGTCATGATATGACGGTCGATGATTTTATACTTAGCTCGGACGTTAGCTCTCACCCGATAACTAACCCGGATCTTTCCTTGGGTCAAAAAATATATTATGCCGTCAAAGCAACCCGAGCCGCCGTTGCCTGTAATACAAACCTAGGCATTTTGTTACTTTGCGCGCCGGTATGTCAGGCCATATATCAACAAAAGCCCGGGCAAGACCTGCGGACAGCGTTAGCTGAAGTATTGAGCACTACCACTCAAGATGATGCTGAATGGGTGTTTAAAGCCATTGCTTTAGCTGCACCGGGTGGTTTAGGAAAATCTAAGCAGCAGGATGTTAATGAGGCTGCTACCGTAACTTTATCTGAAGCGATGATGATGGCCAGTGAAAAGGACAGAATCGCATTACAATATGTCACAAATTATAAAGATATTTTCGATTTTTCTATTTTAAGGTATAATGGTGGGTACGTTAAGTATGACGATTCGATTTGGGCTGCAGTGTCTGTTTTTACAGGACTGTTAAGCAAATTCCCCGATAGTCATATTGAACGAAAATACGGCGATAAGCACTCTCAATGGGTGCTTGAGAAGATGATTACTGTTGATAATGCCTTGTTAAATACTAATAGTCCTGAGCAATTAATTCCTATGCTACATGAAGTGGATAGGAAGTTTAAGGCTAAAAGTATAAATCCTGGTACTACGGCCGACCTGACGGTGGCGACGGTATTTATTGTATTAGTGGAAGCATTATCTGTTAGGTGAACTAGTTAATGCGGTACTAAGGATTTGGTTTTAAAAGTGAATTTTATTCACTCTAACATTCATATAACACATAGGATATAACTCCATGGCTACAATTAACAATTTACGCGTAGGCGAATCTTTAAACGGTGACGGAAACGAAGTTGCTCACATTGATTTAATGATCGGACCTCGTGGTTCAGCTGCTGAGTCTGCTTTTGCAAACTGCTTAACAAATAACAAAGACGGTTTTTCAAGTCTTCTAGCAGTTGTTGCTCCTAACCTAATGGTTAAACCTGCAACAGTTATGTTCAACAAAGTAACTATTAAAGGTTCTAAGCAAGCAGTTCAAATGTTTGGCCCAGCTCAACGTGGTGTTGCAATGGCTGTTGCGGATTGTGTTGAAGACGGTACAATTCCAGCTGACGAAGCAGATGACCTGTTCATTTCTGTTGGTGTTTTCATTCACTGGCAAGCTGAAGATGATACAGCGATTGAGAAAAACAACTACGATGCAGTTAAAGCATCTATCAAACATGCTGTAGCAGGTACACCAACTGCTGCTGATGTTGTTGCTGCTAAAGCGACTTCAGAGCATCCGTTTGCTGCAAACAAAGTATAAACTGACTATAAACTAAGGGATATTTAGCCGAGAAATGCTAAAGAACCCCTTACTGTAGTTGATTTAAAATGCCTCGGTTATGTTTTTCCGGGGCATTTTTTTTGCCTGTAGTTTTTCAATAACAAGGGTGTTAATAACGCCTGAATGCAGTGCGCTAGCGATAAGCGCATGATGTACCCCTGTTTTTTCTAACTGTAACAAATCATGTTCATGCCGTATTCCTCCGGCAGCAATAAAATCCTTTTCCGGATGTTTTCTACAAAAGTGGCTTAATCTTTCGATATCGGGCCCTCTATCTTTCCCCACCCTTTCTAAGGCCATTAGAATAATATGTTGAGGCCATAATGAAGCATTATTAAGTAATTCAGCAGGGCCGGTATAACCTTTTTCAGGGAAAAAATCTAACGATAAGATGGTATTTATCAGGTGTGCAGTAGTGCCTGGAAAATGCGTGGTGTTTTGAGATTCAGAGCCTATGACCGGTTTATACTTGAGAGCGTCATAGCTTGGTAGCTGTTGTATTTGTATGCCATTGTCTACCCAAAAGGTGATGGATGGATTGTTACTAATGACGTCATTGATCAGCTTTTGATTATTGCCTTGATGAGATATGGCATTTAAATCTGCAATATACAGCGTTTTAAAGGGATAAACTGATAAAAACCCGGTTAAAACATCTTCAATCAAGCTCGAAGCACATAGTGTCGAGTGAATAGGCTGGTAGGCATGACGCTTCCCTTGTTGAGCCGAGACGACTAGACCGTCTTTTAAGTCAATGACAGGAATAATATTCATTACTGTTGTATTTAATATTTTTGTTTGTTGGTCGATAACACAAATATGCACAATTTATACGTGCTATCGATGCAGGAAAAACTTAGCAGGAATAGGGAATATGAAAATCAAAACAAAATTAATTGTGGGGTCATTATTTATAGCGTTAGTACCGGTTATCATAATAACAGGTATTTTTGGCTGGCAAGCCACCGAATCTTCAAATAAAACGCTGCGTTCTCTGGCAATAGAGCACCTTGTCTCGGTAAGGGAAAACAAAAAGGCGCGCATAGAACATTATTTTACGCAGATAAATCATCAAATTCTGGCGCTCGCGAATGACAGAATGATTATTGATGCCATGACTGACTTCAAAGATGCGGTTAAGGTGCTGGAGTCAGAGTCGGATAGTTTTAATGTGCCTGTGATGAAAAACCAGTTGGATAGGTATTATTCCGGGGCGTTTTCCACTGAATACAGGAAAAGAAACAGGAATAAAACAGTGGCTACGTCCGGCTTATTAGATCAATTAGACACGGTGGCTGCGTATCTGCAATATTTTTATATACAGAATAATAGTTACCCTTTAGGGCGTAAAAACGGCTTGAATACAGCGGAAGATGATAGTTTGTATAGTAAATTCCATCATTTATATCATCCGCATATTAATGATTTCCTCGAAAAATTTGGGTTTTATGATATCTTTTTGCTTGATCCGGACTCTGGACGTGTTGTTTATTCGGTTTTTAAAGAATTAGATTATGGGACTTCCTTAAATGATGGCGCTTATGCAAATTCAGGGCTGGGGCTGGCATTTCAACGCGCTAATCGCAGTAATAAAAGGGCGGTGTTTTTAGAGGACTTCAAACCCTATATGCCTGCCTACGAAGACCCTGCTGCATTTATTGCGACCCCTGTTTTTGAGCAAGGTAAAAAAATAGGAGTATTGGTGTTTCAGATGCCGATTGATGAAATTAATCGTATC
>JAPYOW010000004.1:30774-59394 GCA_029937975.1 Methylococcaceae bacterium
TAAAAAAATAGGAGTATTGGTGTTTCAGATGCCGATTGATGAAATTAATCGTATCATGACTAATAACTCGCAATGGCAAATGGATGGTATGGGCGAATCAGGCAAATCGTATCTTGTCGGTGCTGATTTTAAGGCGCGAAGTTTAAGTCGTTTTTTGAGCGAAGATAAGGCTAATTATCTTAAGGAATTAGCTGAGAACGGGATGAACACAGAACTGATCAATGTTATTAATACCAAGAACACAAATATTGGCTTGCAAGCTATTCATACGATAGGGACAAAAGCGGCCATTGCTGGCGTGACAGGAGAGAAAATATTTCCCGATGATCGAAATATTTCAGTGCTTTCCGCTTATGCACCTCTAGATATAATGGGCGTTAAATGGGCCATACTGTCAGAAATAAATGAACTTGAGGTTTTTGCACCACAGGCAGAACTACAATCCAAGTTACTTATTCTTGCACTCATTGCCATAGGTATGGCCGGTGTGTTTTCAATTTTTATGGGACTTTTCATGGCAAAAATGCTGCTAGTTCCTCTCGTAAAAATAGCGGATGCCATGAAAAGTGTGGTTGAGGGTGATGCGGATCTAACTTTGAGGTTAGATGCTACAGGTCAGGATGAAGTGGCAGATATAGCACGAAATTTTAATGCATTTGTAGCCAGAATTAAGGATGTTGTGGGAGATATTTTTTCTTATAGCATGCAACTTGCAGAAATTTCTACACAAGTTACTATGACCGCTAGTCATACGCATAGCGATGTGAATGATCAGCAAATACAGATAGAACAGGTGGCGACGGCCATGAATGAGATGGCCGCTACCGTACAGGATGTTGCCAGTAATGCGAGTCAGGCAGCTGAGGAAGCTAAAAAAGGTGATATAGAAGCGCACACGGGAGGACAGGTCATTGCGGGGACTATTGATGCGATTAATAAATTAAATATCAATATTTGTGATGCAGCGCAAACTGTCAGTACACTAGAGCAGGATGGTCTATCCATTGGTACAGTACTGGATGTGATTAGAGGCATAGCCGAACAAACGAATCTGTTGGCACTCAACGCTGCCATTGAAGCGGCAAGAGCGGGTGAGCAAGGTCGTGGTTTTGCAGTAGTGGCTGATGAAGTCAGAACATTGGCAAGTCGTACCCAGGATTCAACAGAAGAAATCCAGAAAATGATTGAAAAGCTGCAACAAGGTACAAAATTGAGTGCTGCTGCTATGGCTGACAGTGTAAAACTTGCCGAAGATGCAGTCCGTCAGGCTCAAGGCGGCACCGAGGCATTACATAAGATTACACTGGCGATTACCACCATAGATGATATGACCGCGCAAATCGCCAGTGCATCAGAAGAGCAGTCTGCAGTGGCCGAGGAAATTAACCGGCATATTGTTGCAATCAGTGGCTTAGCAAGAAATACGGTGGCGGCTAGTAATAAATCGGCCAATACCGGGGAAGAAATGACTCGGTTGGTGACTGACCTGAGCACTATTGTAAAGCAGTTTAAAATTTGACATAAAAAGCCATGGGTGATCACTATTTCGTGATAGGGCAAAATAAGAGGAGTGGCTTGCTAGATTTAGTGGCCGAACATGAAAAAGTGATAAAACGAATACTGGTGTTTGAATTTATAACGGGGGGAGGATTTGCTCAGCAAGAGCTGCCACCCTCTCTTGCCAATGAAGGCATGCTCATGTTGGAGGCTCTGGTTCAGGAACTTGCCGAATTGCCTTCTGTGCAATTAACGCTGTTACAAGACTGGCGCTGTGGACAATTGCAATTACCTGAAAATGCACGGGTGGTTGTGGTAACCCAAAATCAGTCTATTCATGCATTGTTACCGGAACTGATTGCTGAAACGGATGCGGTATGGCCGATAGCTCCAGAAACTGATGGGGTGTTAAGGGATATTTCACAATGGGTTGAAGAACAATCAAAAGTGTTGCTTAACTCTTCAGCCGAAGCGGTGGCATTGTGTAGTGATAAATTGTGGACCATTCAGCATCTGCAACAGCATAATGTCCCGGTAGTAAATACCGTGCAGTTAAATGAATTTGAGCAGGGCTTTCAACCACCCTGGGTTGTTAAGTCGAAAGATGGTGTTGGCTGTTTGGATAGTTATTTTCTTGCTAGCCAGCAGGAATTGAGGCAATTAAGTAATCGGCTCAATTCCGCCTCAGATTATCTGATACAACCCTATATCGAGGGTGATTCATTGAGTTTATGCTGTCTGTTCCGGGCAGGCGAAGCCTGGTTGTTATGTTGTAACAGGCAACAGGTTGTTGTTCAGCAAGGACGATTCGAACTTACTGCCTGTGATGTCAATATAGTCAGTACTCGGCAGGCGGATTATCAGCAATTGATAAAAAAAGTCGCGAATGCCATTCCTGGATTATGGGGTTATGTAGGGATAGATATTATGCAAACTGAAGGGGGTGAATGGTCAGTGCTTGAAATTAATCCCAGACTAACCACTTCTTATGTTGGCACCCGCCCAGCATTAGGACTTAATATTGCGAAATTAGTGGTGGACATGGTGGAAAATCGGCCAATTATCAAGCACACAAAAAACCAGCAAATCACCGTCTCAATGATTGTGGAATAAACAGACACACCCCGTTTATCAGCCGGTCTATCGCTGTTTTTACCCGTCATGTTTCGCCCAAAACCTTTTTAGCTAACAGTTGTATTCAATAGCTTGGGTTTTTAGCTGATGTCGGACTGAAAGAATCTTTTGAACTTGACCATCAGCGGCGAATTTATCAGGCATGGATGTATCGAACGTCAGTGGCGCAATGAAAACTATTCCTATAAAACAGGGAAACATGCTCTGAGTTTTTAGATACGGGGGGAAATAGGCAACACACTACAATATGGCGTCCCCGGACGGAGTCGAACCGCCAATCTATCCCTTAGGAGGGGATTGCATTATCCAATTATGCTACGGGGACAGGCGGTTAATTATAACAAGAATTAAAGCCTGAGACAGAGAGAAGCTTTAGAATTTAAATATGCAGGTACTTCAGAGAGCGTCGAACTATTAGACTCTTTTGCTGTACTTGCTTTTGTGTGTCAAGGGCCTGTTGGTTTTAAAGTCCAGAGTTTTAGTTATTTACAGCTAAACAAACGGCTGCATTACCATTAGATATAGGTTTGGGGGGTGAAATACCCGATAAAATAGCACACTGGTTTGTAACTTTTGATAAGCCTGTTAGCAGATATAGCAAGCTGTTAACACTGGTTAGACCAGAGTATTGAATTAGAGAAAATCACGGTTTTGTTGAAAGAATTGAGGGCGATATAACTGTTATCTGTTTTGGTGGCGTATAATGCCACTACTCTGAAAACTTTGATGAGGGGTTCTTGCAAGCGTTTCCGCGTAGAGCTGAGGACAGTCATTCATCAAACTAATATTGTCAAAGACGCGTTTATATCAGTATGTTTATTTATTCTCTAGTCATTCTCTTTACCCATATACAGATGGGGTCTCCGATAGAATTATTATCAATCGTATTGTTTTTAATGGTTGTACTTTACATATCCACCCCTTTTTACCCTGCAGCTTATGCGGAAGGAGAGGGAGCAAAATCCAGTCATAGTTTATACCAGTATTTACTTTATGCCTGGATAGGCCACTTGAAACTCTGGATGGTTTTTTGGCCTTTTTTTATATTGCTTAATATTAGTTTGTTTATAACGGACTGGTTGGCGACACACGGGAAATTTACAGTTTCCAGCTGGGATGAAATACATTTTATTTTAGCGACCCCCATAATTTTCTGGACCATTGTTATCTGGCGTAATTCAATCAATACCCGCTTACCTTTTGGTGGGGCATTAGCCCGGTTGATGACATTATTTGTTTATTTTGAATTTGCTTTAAAGTTATTAATCAGGAAGGATTACCCACGGGTTTTCTTTGCTTGCCAGGATACTCTATTGGATTATGCCGCTTGTTTTTAGTAAAACCCCGGCTATGATCCAGATCAATAAAATCCTTATCTTAAGACCTGATAACAGATGACATCCTGAAACTCATGGCGTTAAACGGTTATCAGAACGGTTAGAAGATATTGCGTAAAGGTTATTTCTTGCGCTGTTTTATTGGCGGTCAACATCGCTTATAAAACAGCTTATTTTTTATTTCTGGCATCCAGTCTGGCAATATCCTTGCTGATAAATAAGGCAGGGTCAACAGGGACTTTATTCAAATAAACAATCCAGTGTAAATGCGGGCCGGTAACCCGACCTGTTTCACCGACAGAGCCTAAGGTTTCGCCTTGTTTGACGGTTTGTCCGGGCTGCACATTAATGGCATTCAGGTGTAGATAAGCACTTAACAAGCCTTGTCCATGGTCTAAAAATACCGTATTACCGTTGAAGTAATAATTTCCAGTAGCAATCACTTTGGCTGCTGCCGGTGCTAGAATCGGGGTTCCAGTTGGTGCGGCAATATCAAGGCCATTATGGGGCCGTTTGGGAATATCATTAAAAAAACGTTTTAAACCAAATAAACTACTGAGTCTGCCATCAACAGGGGCGATAAAATCGGCATCAATAGTTTGTGCAGTCCAGGTTTTTTTAGCCTTGGTCATGGCTACCTTATCAGCATTGATTTTTTTCAGGTCTTGCGCTGTAAACCCTGTCACCATACGTTTCTTTTTAATGGTAATGTACTGGGCAGGATAGTCTTTATCAGCAATATTAAAGGCATATTGATGACTTTTCTTATCTGACTTGATGGTTATTTTATGCTCTCCTGCTGTTGCAGAAAGAGGAATACCGACTAAGGCAAGCCAGTGAGTATCGTTGGCGGTGACCAGCACCCTGTTATCCTGAAAAAACACTTTGGGAGGCGCTTGATTAATTTCAGCCACAGGAATTTGAACAATACCTCCTGGAGCGGCTAATGGATCAGGGAGCTTACTGGCCCCGATTGCAAAAGGGGAAAGAAATACAGAAATAAGGCATAAGGCGATGCAGGTTTTATTCATGATTGATTTTTGAAACTTGGCTAATAATATAACCTTGCTTTAAACGGGTCTTAATCGAGTCATTAATCGAGAGCTGTTGACTAGAGGTAATGACTGTTGAAGAATCAACAGCACTGACGATGGCATATCCTCTTTCCAGGGTAGCTAAGGGACTGACTGCATTTAAGGTGTGTACCAACGCTCTATAGTTACTGTTCGATGATTCAAGGGTGCGCTGGATAGTAGCATTTAATCGATTGTGTAAATAGTGCAATTGTTGCTGATATTGAGGTATTTTATTCGCCGGGTTATATTGTTTTAATAAGTTACTTTGTTTCTCTATTTGGCTTTTTTGTTGATTGATTTTGTGCTGTATGGCCCGGGTTAATCTCAGCTCCTGATGATCCAGTGTTTGTGCATGTCTTTGTAATTGTTGCCCCGGGTGTTGTTGTTGCAATCTTTTTGTTAACCAGTTTGTTGATTGTTGGGCTTGGCCAAGGAAACGTTGAATGAGTTGCCGTAATTGCATGTCGATAGACTGAAATTGTTCAAGCCATGCTTGCTGGGTAGGGACTGCATTCTCAGCGGCAGCAGATGGCGTCGGTGCACGAAGGTCAGCTACAAAATCGGCAATAGTGAAATCAACTTCATGGCCTATGCCAGCGATAATGGGGATGTCTGATTTTACGATGGCTCTGGCCACAGATTCCTCATTAAACGCCCATAAATCTTCTAAAGACCCGCCTCCCCGTGCCAAAATAATAAGGTCGACTTTTTTTTGCAGGTTAGCCATTTCAATGGCTTTTACAATTTCAAATTTAGCCCGTTCCCCTTGTACCGCAGTGGGATAAACCATAACGGGTATGCTAGGAAATCGCCTCTTCAGTACCGTTAAAATATCATGAACAGCTGCGCCAGTCGGGGAGGTGATAACACCAATGTGTTCTGGTATGGTAGGTAAGGCCTGTTTTTTCTCGGCGGCAAACAAGCCTTCGTTTAATAGTTTTGTTTTTAATTGATCAAAGACTTTTTGTAAGTCACCTTCACCATCTAACTGCATTTTATCGACAATCAGTTGATAATCCCCTCGTGCTTCATACAAACTGACTTGAGCGGAGATAATAAGCTGTTGACCATTTTCCGGTTTAAAGTCTAAACGACGTCGCTGGGATTTAAACATGGCACAACGGATTTGGGCTTTTTTATCTTTTAGCGAGAAATAAATATGCCCTGATGAAGGTGTACTTAAATTAGATATTTCGCCTTCCACTTGAATAGTAGAAAAATAGCGTAATAATAAATCTTTTGTTGTGCGGTTGAGTTCAGAAACGGTATATCTACTCGTTGGGGAGAAAGAGTTATTTTTGAGGGTCATGGATTAAGTCAGGTTTGTGCGGTTTTCTCGTTCTATATTTTCATATAACGTAAAAAGGCAGATTCATTATTGCGGCTGGCGTTGATAAACTCACACCCCACACGGTGGTATTTTTTTAATGTATTCAGGTTTAAAGCCAGTATATTACGAATAACAAAGGAAATCACATGTGTTTTGCGCCAGCAAGAACCCATTTTCCATCTCTAGAATCATAGGTTTCTGTTGGGCTATCATCATTAAGGTGATGGGTGATCAAACAACAATCGTTGTTTTTTATACAGGCTAAGGCTGAGTTTAGAGGCAGTGCGGGGGACGGGTTTACTAAGGTGTAATGGATGCTTGAGGGGGGTTTATCAATCCACATTTTATTTTTATTGTAAAATGGGCATTAACTTTTTGAAATTTGAGGACAATTTAAATGGCGTGGGTGTTTTTGTTTACTGCGGGCTTTTCAGAAATTATTTTTGCGTTAAGCCTGAAATATAATGAAGGTTTTACTAAATTATATCCTAGTATTGTTACTGCGATTTCGGGAGGCGCGAGCTTTTATTTATTGATGTTGGCGATCAAAACCTTACCGCTGGGGACTGCCTATGCAATCTGGACAGGAATGGGAGCCGTCGGTGTGGCTTTTTTAGGTATTTTTCTGTTTAAAGAGTCTGCCGATTGGGTGAGGATTATGTCCATTAGTTTTATTGTTATTGGCATAATTGGTCTTAAGCTGAGTCATGTTGAATAAAGCCGTTGCTCACTTGGTTATTACCTGAGTCATTGAATGATTAATATAAGTTTTTTCTCATTTTTCATCTCTCATTTGTCGGTTGGGAAGGGTGTGCTTCATGGTTTTGTGCAGCAAGCGTACTCCATTGGTTTTTTCAGGATAAGGTAAAAAAGGCAATGCTACATTTAATTTTTCAATCGGTGGTTGAGCATGCTGTTTTACAGCGTATAGCGAGTGCTGATGATGTTGTTTTTATGGAAAATGCGGTTTTCAGAGTCTATAAAGGTAATATCCTAGCCGGAGAACTGCTCAAAATGCTCAATAATAATATTCATTTATACGTAATGAATGAAGAGATAGAAACCCGCGGAATCAATCAAAATGAATTGATTCCCGGTGTCAAAGTGATTGATTATTCAGGGTTGGTGGAATTAACACAAAAAAACAAGGTCACCATGTCGTGGAATTAATCATTGAGGGAGTCGCACTCAAAATAACGCAACAGGGTTTTTTATCTGATTTGAATGATTGGAGTGAGAATGTCGCCAAGGAACTGGCGTTGTTAAATAATGTTGAACTCAGTGCAGAACACTGGGAAATTATTTTATTTATCAGAGGCTACTATCAGCGCTTTAAACACCTGCCTAATGCCCGGGTTTTTACCAAGGCAATTAAACAAGAGTTCGGTGTGGAAAAAGGCAATAGCCGTTATTTACATCGGCTATTTCCGCAAGGGCCATTAAAATATGCCTGTAAAATTGCCGGCTTACCCAAACCACCGACTTGTTTTTAGCGCAGTGGCATAGTCAGACAGTGAGCAGGGAAAACAGGCCGTTTAGTCACGATCAATCAACAAGGGCAGCGAACGGGCAGTATAAGGAAGCATCTCAAAACCATACTTAAAGCAAAAGGAATGTTGCCTTAAGGCACCACGATCACATCACCACTTTTTAACAGTATATTGCTATCCAGTTCATCACCCTCTTCCAATGCTCCATATTCAAACTCAATCGCTGCTTTGCCGTTATCGGTTCTACGTAAAATAACAATATCATTCGCTTGAGCAAACGCCGTTAAACCTCCGGCTAAACTTAACACCTGCATCACATCTAAGGGTTGATACATTACAAACTGCCCGGGGCGTTTAACCTGACCAATCACATAAACGATATTACCTTCAGCTGATTGAACGGAAATATTAACCACAGGGTCGGCAATAAACCGGGCTAGTTTTTCAGTTAATTGCTGTTTTATGTGTGGCAAGCTCGCACCCGACACGGCTATTTCACCCACTAAAGGAAAGCTAATGTAGCCATCAGGCAAAACTCTGATGACTCTTTTCAATGCATCTTCATTCCAGACCGAAATGTCCAGAATATCGCCCGAATTAATGGTATAAATTTTTCTTTCTATGCCTTCAGTTTTTTCTAATGCATAAAGTCCGGTTTGATAAAAAAGGGCCAAAAAACATAGAATAAATTTTAATTTATGAACCATTTTTTACCCGACTAATGTAATTAAAAATTTGACCACCTTAGCAGAAGATAAGCTGGTAATGAAATTTTCAGGGTAAAAGGCACGTTCCTCACGACGCACAAATGTTAACCCGCCATGGATGCTTATCTCGACACTCTGCAGGTGTACACTCTAGATTTTTTACCGGCAGTGAGCACACGAGTCGTGCATCTCAGGCCGCCAAGCGTAACGTCGGCATTATGCCTAAAGGAAAGTTGGCAGTAGACCCTAGCCGTTATGTAGATTAAATGATATAGTCGGCTTTTATCATAAACAGGGATAGATTAGATGATGACTGAACAAAGTAGCAATACTGTCTGGCATAGCGCCACTGTGACCAGAACCAGAAGGGAAACGCTGCATAAGCACAAATCTGTGATTCTCTGGTTTACCGGCTTATCAGGAGCGGGTAAATCAACTCTGGCACATGCTGTGGAGGAAAGGCTTTACCAGTTAAACTGTAGCACCTATGTGCTTGATGGCGATAATGTCAGACAAAGTCTTTGTGGTGATCTGGGTTTTAGCGATCAGGATCGGCAGGAGAATATTCGTCGTATTGGCGAGCTGGCTAAGCTCATGTTGGAAACAGGTGTTATCTGTTTAACGGCTTTTATTTCACCGTTTGAAAAAGAAAGAATACTGGCTCGGCAACGGGTTCCGCACGGTGATTTTTTAGAAATTTATTGCGCTTGTGCATTAGATATTTGTGAACAAAGAGATGTGAAGGGACTGTATAAAAAAGCACGAGCCGGTGAAATAGAACATTTCACCGGCATTTCTTCGCCTTACGAAGAGCCCAAAAATCCTGAGCTAAAAATAAACACGGGGCATCATGCACTGGACGAATGTGTTGATCAAGTGATTTTGTTCTTGCAAGGCAGAGGTATCATTTCGCTTTAGCCTATAATCGTTTTTTTGTGATTGCTATAAAAGCAATGGTTGTAGCGGTTGCCAGATTAATCATTTTTTATCTCTTTGCTGTAATGCCTGTGAATGCCGCTAACTGGTCTGTTGATGGCACAGTAGAGCAAGAGTTCTCGTATGATGACAATGTCAGAATGTTAGCAGACCAGTCTGATGCGTCATTAATTTATAAACTGGTACCTGATATCCATTTTTCACACAAGACAGCGGTTTTACAGCTATCGGCAAATGCAGTTTATGAGCTTGAGCGTTTTATGGCCATTCCTGAATTGGACCGGGATAATCAACACTATAGCCTTTCAGGGCAATATCAAATGCCAAGGACGGTCTGGAGGCTAAACATGGCCTACAATATTGCTGCTTCCAGAGATACTGCGGAACAGAATTCAGGCGACTTTGCGACCAGTTCTGAAAGAATATCACGGTCGGTTTCTCCTGCTCTTTCGTATCAGTTAACAGAGATTGATAACCTGAGTGTGTCTGTTGCTTATTCGGATACTACAGAGTCAGACAGTGCATTCAATGCGAATACTAATAGAATGGTGCAAGTGTCCTGGTCGCGCAGTGGACCAGAGCGTTATTCCACCGGACTTAGTATTTCTTATGCAAATTATGAATCAACAGGTCTTAACTCCTTGCAGACGAGTAACAGTGTGGGGATTAATTGTTCTTCAACCTATATGTTCAGTGAAAACTGGTCGTTAGTCGGTAGGGAGGGGATTAGGTTGACGGCTTCAGAAACAACTAGCATTTCAGCACTGGGCGCAGAGACGACTAAATTCAGTTCAGCAGGGTTTACTTCAGAAACTGCTATTGCTTATAGCGGTGAGCTGTTAAATGGGCAGTTAAGCTTTAACCAAAACTTAAGTCCTTCATCTCAAGGTCAGTTAAATGAGCAGCGGCAGGTGCATTTGAATTTAAACTATAACATGACGGAAAGGTTGTCAGTCGCATTGCAAACAAGCTATCAAGGCACTGAATCGGCCAGTAATGAGGGTTCAGCTGAGCGAATCAATCTGACTTATCAGTCCTCTTTAAGCTGGAAATTAGCACCTGACTGGAGAGTATCGATGCATTATCGGCATCAGCAACAAGAAACCACAGGAAGTGATGAAACCAGGGTCAATTCAAATAGGGTTATGCTCTCGATTCAGCATAATTGGTCCGCACTGAATTTAGCGAGATAAGCAATGGAAATGGAGGAAGAGGGTAAAAGTGTAAAAGACTATTTGCAGATGGCCAGGCGTCGAAAATATTTTATCGTTATTCCGATGATGCTTGGTTTTATAATCAGTGTTTTGATAGCATTTATCTTACCTCCTGTTTATCGTTCGGAAGCCATCATTCTTATCGAGCAACAGCATATTCCTACTGACGTGGTTAAATCGACCGTTGTTAGCTTTGCGGATGAACGTATTCAGCAGATTCAACAGAAAATAATGACGATTGAGAGCATCAATAAAATGATCAATCAATTTGATTTATATCCCAAAGAAAAAAATAAATTAACAGCCAGGGAATTAGCACTGCTGTTTAGACAGAGTGCAAAGTTAGAGTTGATTAGTGCGGATGTGATAGAAAAAGGGAAGAAATCTAAGATCATCTTGGCTTTTAAGCTGATTTTTGAGCATAAACAAGCCGCTTTGGCACAACAAGTGGCTAATGAATTACTGACTAGATTTTTAGTTGAGAATTTGCGGTCACGCACCGAACGAGCGGAAGAAACCACGTTATTTCTGCAACTAGAGTCTGCTAAGTTAAAACAGGAAATACAAACCATAGAAAATACCATTGCTGAATACAAGCAAAAAAATAGTAATAGTTTGCCCGCCTTGCTGCCTACCAATGTCTCTTTGATTGATCGGGTTCAAGTGCAATTGCAACAACTGGTTTTACAAGAAAAAATATTAAATCAACGTGAAACCAGTTTACGTATGCAATTAGCGATGTCTAACCCTGTTGCCATGACAGCTCAGGGGGTAATACCCGATAGTTTGCCTATGTTAGAGGCTGCGTATGCCACATTATTAATTAACTATTCAGCATCACACCCTGATGTAAAAGCAATCAAACGCAAAATAGAAGGTTTTCACACTGAACGTGAGATTGATAACGATGCTGAAGAAACCCCTGAAATAATCACTAACCCTGTTTATCTACAGCTCAGTAGTGAAATAAAAATGGTGGAAACTGAATTGAATAATGTTGTGGATTTGAGAGCCAGCTTATCTGAACAATTAAAAACACTGGAACTCAATGTCGCTGAAACTCATCAGGTGGAACGTGGCTATTATGATTTATTGAGAGATTTAGACAATGTTAAAGCGCAATACAGTGAATTAAAAACCAAGTATCTGGATGCAAAACTGGCGCAAACCATGGAAGAAGAGCAAAAAGCAGAGACGTTTTCTGTGCAAGAACCCGCCCGGTTACCGGCCCGACCCGAAAAGCCAAATCGAAAAAAATTAATCTTTAAGGGCTTGATCATATCGATCATTGCAGGGCTTGGAATTGCCTATCTGGTTGAGTTGATGGATGGAAGTATTCGAGGGTATGAACCTGTAGTTCAGCTTGTGGGCGAAGAACCGTTGGTGGTTATTCCTTATATTGTGAATGATGAAGATGTGGCCAGAACGAGAAAAAACCAACGGGTTTTTATACTGATTGGGGTTTTTTATTTTGTGTGTTTGCTGACATTAACGCATGTCCTTTATATGCCGCTGGATATGTTGTGGTACAAGGTATTGAAAGTAGCTGAGTCTAAAATTTCGCAGTAAAGTCGGGGTTTAAGGTTGCTTGATAGTGGAGAAAGATAGGGTTTTTAGTATGGATAAAATAGAAAAAGCAATGAAAAAAGCCCTGTTGGGCAATGCAGTGAGCGAGGGTAATAACATACCGGACAGCATAGAAAGTAAAGCAGAGCAAACAGCGGGCATCATTTATACTCAAACTCGGCAACATAGAATCAATGAGGAAATGTTGGTGCAAAGACGTATTGTGGCACACCAGCAGTATTCTGCTGAAGCGGATGTTTTTAAAATGTTACGTACCAAAATTTTAAAAAAACTGCGTAAAAATAGCTGGAATAACGTCGCCATTACTTCACCTATGCCAGGGGCCGGTAAAAGTATGGTCGCTGTTAATCTGGCGATAGCCATGGCCATGGATGTGAATCAAACGGTATTGTTGGTTGATATGGACCTGAAATCTCCAAAAGTACATTGGTATTTTGATTTGCACGTTAAAAAAGGATTACGTGACTTTATTTTGGCTGACCTGCCACTAACTGATATATTGGTAAACCCGGAATTTGAGCGCTTGGTGGTGTTACCGGGACGAGGGGAAACCAGTGAGAGCTCATCTGAATTGTTAACGGGGCCAAAAGTGCAACAGATGATAGAAGAAATTAAAAATCGATATCAATCCAGAATAATCATTTTTGATTTGCCTTCCATTTTATCCTCAGACGATGTGTTAGCCACTTTGGATTATTATGATGGCTTATTATTAGTATTGGAAGAGGGTGGCAGTCAGCCTGATGAGATAAAAAAAGCGCTACAAGTATTATCAGGTAAGAATTTATTGGGGACTGTACTCAATAAATGTGCAAATTTGCCCGCTAAAGTTCAGGCCTACGATTGATCGTTAGTGGTCTTTTTAATCCCCCTCTTTTTTTAAAATATATGACCGGGGTGACGAAAAATAATTATAAAGTAAAAACACATTCCTAATTATGTATATTCGTTTCTTTGACTTCAAAAAAAAACCATTTGCATTAACGCCAGACCCTGAGTTTTTGTATTTAAGTCCGAAACATAAAAAAGCCTTAACCGTTTTGCAATATGGCTTAATGAGCCAGGCCGGGTTTACCGTAGTGTCAGGTCAAATTGGATCAGGAAAAACCACATTAATTAATTATGTACAGAACACTATTACGGATGATTGTGTCGTGGGCTTAATTACCAATACGCATTCAGTATTTGGTGATTTGTTAACCTGGGTTTTAGCCGCATTTAATATTAAAACCACGGCCAGTGACAAGGCCCAACGTTATCAGGTTCTGGTTGATTTTTTTAAGGAACAGTTTAATCACCAAAAAAGAGTCATATTAATCGTTGACGAAGCGCAAAATATGGATTTACAGACATTAGAAGAATTACGTTTGTTGTCTAATATAAATAGTGGTAGCGATATCATGTTACAAATGGTGCTGGTCGGTCAGCCCGAATTGATTAATAAACTAAAAAGCCCTGAATTGCTACAGTTTGCGCAAAGGGTTTCGGTAGCATTCCATTTGACCTCACTCAATTACGAACAAACAGAGAAATACATTTATCATCGACTCGGCGTGGCAGGCGGCAGTCTGGAATTGTTTACCAAAACTGCGTGTGCTGCAGTTTATTATTTTACTGCAGGTGTACCCAGAGTCATTAATAATATTTGTGATTTAGCCTTGGTTTTTGCCTTTGCGGAAGATGAAGAGCTGGTGACTTTTAAGACGGTGCTGGAGGTGATTAAAGAAAAGAAAATGGGGGGTATTGTTGCCTTGCAAGTGATAGCAACTGAAGAAACTGAGCAGATAAAACAATTAATCATGGCGCAAGAAGGCATTGATCTGGCTGAGTTTGATTAATGTGACACTGAATTTCATAGAGGACTGAGCTAAAAGCGCATCAACAGCGGCTATTTCCCTGTTAAAAATGATGCAGGTTTCAGCCAGTCACTATGTTGAGTACTTATCAGTTAAACTTACGGTTGTAAAACACCCCAATGAAAAACACTATCAGTATCTAAAGACAATACATACCGTCCCTTTTTATAAGGTAATGTCATCGGCGCATCAAACCCACCTAACTTATTAACAGGATAAAAACGCAGGCCCATTGGTGCAGTAATATAAACATCACCCAAAACAGGTTCAGATAAAAACGGTAAATTATTACCCTTTGCAGGTTTTGATCTGGCCATTAGGGTAATAAAAATTTTATCAGACTCAGCAATAGGTAAATTAACTAAACTCTGTACGGCCACCACCGCTTTTTTGGTTTGAATTTTAAATTCAACATCAGTTAATTGAATTTTTTTATCGCCAATCCAGCCAGAGGCAACCTGAGACTTGGCGGTGTTAATAGTGTGAATACCCGCAACCCAGTCCCGTTTTAATTCACCGGTATCGGATTCTACAAAATTCTGATCAGCAGGAATAAAATCCTTATTAGGCTCACGGACAATAATAGCGTTGTTATTAGAATGGATATTTTTTCTAAGCCAGGGTAGCTCGGGTGTTTCTGGCATAGCTATCGTTAAACGACTGGTCTCAAGTAAAGTACGAATAGTTTTTGATGAAGTTGGGTCATACCGGGTAAAGAAAAAATCATTGCTATCGAGCTTTAATTCGTAAGAATAATGAGCAGGGGACACATGATCTTGCCTATAAAGTAAAGCGGCTGCAGGCATTAACCCCATTATGGCAGGATCATTATAAGACGAATAATTGCTGCCTTTTGCCCAGCGATTGACTAAGGTTGACTGGCTATAGCCATAAAGCATCAAGGCATCCCAGCCTTGTAAGCTGGCAATACTGGCAGTAAAAAGTGATGCAGTAAAGCGATCAGGTGCAGGAAAAGGCTCAATATTCCATTCAGTTACAGATAAAGGAAAGCCTGTAACCTGTGAGCCCGCTATCCAGGTTAAGAACCCAGGAGTGTAGCGTGGGTTGTAATTGAATTCTTCGGCACGCCCATAAGCATGGGCATCAATAATACTACCATCCGTTAAAGCAGGAAGACCAAAAATCCCCATGCCTCCCCAACTATTGGTGGTGGCAACAAGGGAGTGGGTGCCTAAATTAGCAAGGTGTTTTAACATGTCGGTATTAAAACGATGTTGGGCATCATTCAAATAAATTTTAGACTCACCCATCTCCCAGGTACGCCTCGTTTGCTTATAAGCTAAGGCATAAGTGTCGGCAAATTGTCTAAGGTCGGCATTAAATATTTCATGATGAAGAGGCACGCCTTTGTCGCCTAGTAAGGCATTACCAAAATGCTGAGGTAAATCATTCTCATTGGTAAGTAGCAGAGCAATAACGGCCGGGTCATCTTTATAAGCTAAATGGGTAAATTGATTCACATGGCTTAAATACGCAGCATTAAAAGCTTGCATAGCAGCCTTAATGCTGTCGTTGTAATAATTAAAGCCTTTAGCTTCAGCCGTTTCCTTGCCTTTAGCAAAGTCATTAAAATGCGTTAGATTATCATTTTTAGTAAAAGTACGACCCACATGCAGATCCAGCCATAAGTAAACGCCTTCATCTTTAAGGCATTTAATCCACCAGTCCAGTTTTTTTAAGGCAGAAGCAGATAGTTCTAGAGTATTGTCTGATGGGTTTTTAAAAATATTCGGCTTAACCCAGGCAGAATCATGATGATGAATCCTGATTAAATTAAAACCCAATTGAGCTATACGTTTAGCATGGCGTTGAATGTCAAAGTCGCTGGCCTTGAATAAGGTATAAGCTTGAATATTAGCGCCCCAAAACTTGACCGGCTTAGCATCAGCAAAGGTGAGTTGATCCTTGTCTCGTTTAATAAAACCATGCCTGCCCGCCGGTATATCATTAGCATTTAAAAAGGATAAATCAACGGGCGAGGATAAAGCCGGTAAAACATTTTGATGCCAGATATCAGTAGCGGGGGGATCGTAGACTGGCTTTGTAGTAATGGCGGAAAATAAAAACGCTTTGATTTTGTTTTCATTAAACTTCGACATATCCATGGCTAAGCTTAAAGTAGGCAAGTGCAGAAAAAATAAAATAAAAGAAAGCAATAGAGTCTTATTCATGATGATCAGGGTTAAGTTTTGCGGTTTGTATCACTAGCAAGGAACTGTAATACATTTCTTATGAGTCGAAAGAGTGAAGAGTAGACTAATTCTTGAATTATAAAAGAGGGAATGAAAAAAAGAATTTGCGCATAAGAATAGCTGTTAGAAACTTATGCTGTGTGTTAGACTCACAGCTTGTTTTCTGGAGATACTTTGGGAACAGTAACAATAATAGGGATTATCAAATAGATGTATAAAAACATACATGGGTAATGGATTAGCCTACGCGGTATTAGCAATATGGCCATTAATCGCAATAAAACTCTATAAGACCAAATCCATACAAGAAGCTACCCTGTGGACAATTATTGGTGGTTTTATGTGTTTAGCGGTCAAAACAGAAGTAGATTTGCCGATGATTCCTGCGATAGGGAAACATAGCATGCCTGTTGTTTCGGCATTAATGGGCTGTATATTAATAAAAAAAAGGCGTATCTCATACCTTAAAGGGCAGGGGGGAATAAAGTATCTGCTCATATTGTTTATTGTTACGCCCTTTATAACAGCTACTTTTAATGGCGATGCGATTATTGTCGGGGACCGTTTTATCCGCAGTTTTAATTATTATGATGGTTTATCTGCCACGATTAATCAGTTTTTAATAATCGTGCCCTTTTTTATAGGTAGACAGTTTTTTAAAACCTATGATGACCACCTATTAATGTTTAGGTTTCTGGTGATAGCAGGATTAATTTATACCGTACCAATGCTGTATGAAATACGCCTGAGCCCTCAATTGCATACGATATTTTATGGTTATTTCCCGCATAGTTTTGCTCAACAAGTACGCGCTGGTGGATTTCGTCCTGTAGTGTTTATGGGGCATGGTTTATTAGTCGGTTTTTTTACGTTTATTGTCCTGTTATCGGTTGTTGCTTTGTGGGAAATTAAGATAAAGATTCGTCAGTTTTCACCATCAAGAGTGAGTTATTACGTACTCATTGTTTTAGTATTATGTAAAAGTAAGGCGGCATTACTATATGGTTTGTTAGCTTTTTTTATGATTAAAAAAACTGCATATAAAACACAAATGCGTATTGCCGTGCTCATGGTGATAATTGCTTTATCTTACCCCAGCTTATCCATTATTAAAGTATTCCCGCACGAAAGCATCACCCAGCTAGCGACCGATGTTATGGGTGAACAACGCGCACAATCTTTAAAATTTCGTTTCGATAATGAAAACGTGTTGTTAAGTCATGCCCGAGAACGCTTGTTGTTTGGTTGGGGAGGATGGGGTCGAAACCGGGTGTATAGTGAAGTTACAGGAAGGGATATAACGGTTACAGATGGGCGCTGGATTATTACGTTTGGGCAATTTGGACTATTTGGATTTATGGCTGAATTTGGTTTATTGGCTATAACCGTATTTAGAGCGAATAAGGCCGTAAGATTAGTCAAGAGAAAATCAGAACAAACAATACTGGCTGCACATGCATTGCTAGTGGGTATAGTTATGATAGATCAATTGCCTAATTCATCCTTAGCACCCTGGCTTTGGCTTTTAACTGGCATCTTACTGGGACGATCTGAAACAATCATCGCTAAAAATAAAGTTAAACAGGTATCAAATTTATCAACACAGTAATGACAAAAACACTAAAACAACGTGCTGTACGCTCAGGTAGTTGGGTTGTATTGGGTCATGTTTTTTCTCAGGGTTTGCGTTTAGGCAGTAATCTGGTGTTAACAAGATTACTTGTGCCCGAAATGTTTGGGGTGATGGCGATTGTTACAGTTATCATGTCAGGGTTGGCTATGTTTTCAGATGTAGGGTTATTGCAAAATATTGTACAAAGTAAACGAGGCGAAGAACCTGATTATTTGCATACAGCATGGACGATTCAGGTTATAAGGGGTTTTATAATATTTTTAATAGCAATAACGGTAAGTGCTGGTTTATATTATTTGGGTAAAACAGGGTGTTTATCGTCGGAAACGGTCTATGGCAATACCGAATTACCTTTAATTTTGGCTGTGGTTTCGATAACAAGTATTATTTCCGGATTTAATTCTATTAATATTTTGTTACTGAATAGACAACTTATGCTGGGTAAGCTGATTGTTATTGAGTTAGTCAGTCAGGTAATGGGAATTGTTTTTATGCTGTCATGGGCGTGGTATCAGCGAGATATATGGGCATTGGTATATGGAGGTATTGTCAGTGCCTCGGTAAAGATGATTTTATCAAATAGTCTAAACCTAGGAGAGAGATGTCATTTTTGTTGGGATAAAGCAGCAGTACATGAGGTTTTTCATTTTGGTAAGTGGATATTTCTGTCTTCTATATTGGGTTTTATGTTGAATCAAGGTGATAGGGTTATTTTGGGTGGGCTTGTTAGCCCTGAAGAGCTAGGAATTTATACTATTGCATTTTTTCTAGCAAATGCATTAAAAGGTGTCATTTCAAAGTTGTTAATATCGGTTTTCTTTCCTTTTTTAAGTGATGTAATTAGAAATGAACCTGATAAAATTGAATCGGTTTATTATAAAATACGTTTTAAAATAGATATGATTACCCTGTTTGTTGCGGGTTTATTATTTTCTATAGGTAGTGACATCATCGATTTATTATATGATTCTCGTTATGAAAATGCAGGCTGGATGTTAGAGATATTATCGATTACGATTGCATCAATTGGCTTTATGTTAGCTGACCAATTATTGTTATCCTATGGAAAGCCTAAATATGCGAGTTTAATGATTTTGGTTCAAGTGATTAGTTTATATGTTTTTGTACCTCTGTGTTTCTTTTATTATGGGTTATTGGGCGCGGTATGGGCGATTGCAATTAACCCAATAATTAAAATATTGTTTACTATGTTGATTATGAAAATAAATTATTTCATAAACTTCAAGCGGGAGCTTATGTTATTACCACTGGTAGCAATAGGTTATTTAACAGGTGAACAATTTAAGCATTTTATGTTATCAAATATTATTAATTATTAAAGTTACATATTAGTATGAATTTTTATAAAACTTATACTTTAAACAAGTGATATTTAAATCAATTAAGTAGAATATATTCTGTGTGAATGATAGCTCTTGATGAAGAGTTGATGGAAAATGAGTAGTAGATTAGCTAAAATAATGTGCATGACAATACTTATGCATTGGTGAGGATGGAAAAATATTATATTGGATTCAATAAAATAATAAGATGAAAATAACATTTGTGATCCCTGGGTTAAATTTAACCGGTGGAATTCGCGTTGTATCTATTTATGCAGAGTTGTTAGCAAAAAAAGGGCATACGGTGACAGTTGTTTCACCTGATCAGCGCTTGCCCACGCTTAAAGAAAAAATAAAATCGGCTTTAAAGTGGAAGGGCTATAAATTTGAATCAGGATTTAATCAAACGTTTTTTTTGAACGCCAATTATAAAGTTAATATTTTAGATAAACATCGGCCGGTAGTAAGTGAGGATGTCCCTCCTGCTGATATTATTATCGCTACATTCTGGAATACCGCAGAGTGGATAGTAAATTTTCCCGAATCAAAAGGTAAAAAGGTTTATTTTATTCAGCATTATGAAGTGCATCCATGGTTACCTGTGGAAAGGGTTAAAGCTACTCTTAATCTCCCATATGAAAAAATTGTTGTTTCTCAATGGATAGCTGACACATTGCTTGCTAAGCATGGTTCCAATCAGGTGAAGGTGGTTTCTAATGGTGTTGATTCACAACAATTTTATGGGGATAAGCGAGGGAAGCAACTAAAAACAACTTTTGGTATTATGTATTCCCTGCGGTCATATAAAGGCTGTCATATTGCATTTAAGGCATTTGAAAAAGCTAAGTTAGTAAACCCTAATATTGCTCTTGTGGCATTTGGTTCGGAAGAACCTAATGAGGAACTTCCTTTACCAGAGGGGACAAAATACTATTGTTTACCTAAGCAGACTGAATTAGCGAGTATTTATGGGATGTGTGATGCATGGTTGTTTTCCAGCTCTACCGAAGGTTTTGGTCTGCCTATTCTTGAAGCAATGGCATGTCGAACTCCTGTCATTGGAACTCGATGCGGTGCAGCAGAAATGTTAATCAATAATACAAATGGATTTTTAGTAGATATTAATGATTCAGAAGCAATGTCGCATGCAATGTGTGTTGTTTCTAACATGAGTGATGAGGCTTGGCAGGAATATTCATTATCAGCTTACTTAACTTCAACTAAATATAGATGGGAAGATACTGTTGCTATGTTTGAAGAAGCATTAATTTCGATATGATGATTGCTAATCTAAGTCGAAATAGAGCAGAGATAAGAAACAAATCAATTAATGCTAGATTATTTTCTGCTAAGCATACTTTTGAGCAAACATTTCATCGACGTATTGAACAGTGTAAAGTTTTAGTTGAGGAGGAATAAATGCTGACATTGGCTGTTGTTATTATCAATTATAAAACGCCTCAGTTAACTATTGACTGCCTTGCATCATTACTTCCTGAATTAAACAGTATCAAGGCTAAAATAGTGGTTGTTGACAACTACTCAAATGATGGCTCTTGTGAAAAAATTACAAGTTGGATTGATGGTAATGATCAATTGCAACAGGTTGAATTAATGGCTTCACTTGAAAATACCGGTTTTTCAGGGGGTAATAATCTAGGTATTGGGTCTGTTGATGCTGAATATTATTTATTACTCAATAGCGATACGGTAGTACGTAAAGGGGCGATTAGTTTGTTACTAAAGGTCGCTAAAAAGGATGATTCTTTGGGCTTAATTAGCCCACGCTTAGAATGGGAAAATGGTAGGCCACAAGAAAGTTGTTTTCGCTTTCATACACCCATTAGTGAATTGATTTCATCGGCAAATACGGGGCTAATTACCCTGTTATTGCAAAAATTTAATGTGCCTTATGTTGTGTCTGATAAAGCCAGCTTTTATGACTGGACCAGTTTTGCCTGTGTGTTGATAAAAGCAGATGTGTTTAAGGATATAGGTTTGATGGATGCTGGATATTTTATGTATTTTGAGGATGTGGCTTTTGCTTATTATGCAAAAAAAGCAAGCTGGAAAGTATTGAATGTACCTGATGCGCATGTAGTGCATTTGCGAGGCGGGAGTTCGCCGCTTAAGTTGCAAGTTAGACAGCGTAAGCGTTTACCTCGCTATATTTATGAATCCAGAACACGTTTTTTTTATCAAGTTTATGGGAGATTTGGTTTGTTAATGGCAAATGTATTTTGGACGCTAGGATATGGCATATCGTTAGTGCGGTCATTGTTTCCATCATCGTTTAAACCGAATATTTCAGCGTATCAATGGTGTGATATTTGGATTAATTTTTTACAGCCATTGAAGGCCTATATACATCCCGACGATTATTCGTAGATGTGCCCCTCGTGGGTACCCGCAGTACACACAAAATTGATTATATAAATAGGGCAACCACAAGGGATTGCCCCTACTGTCTGCGATTGAATTGTGTTGTTTGAATGGTAGGGATTGCGCCAACGATTTGCGATTGATGAAGGGTAGGGGTGCCCCTTGTGGGTACCCGTAATACACAAATGGGTTAACAATGACAAAACCTGATTTTATTATTATGGGTGCGATGAAATCTGCCACCAGTACTTTACATATGCAGTTAGCACTGCAACCTGGCATTTTTATGACGACACCTAAAGAACCTAATTATTTTAGTGATGATGAACAATATGCAAAGGGTGATGCGTGGTATGAATCTTTATTTTTAGGGGCCAAGGAAGGTGATTTGTGCGGTGAATCCAGTACGCATTATACCAAGTTACCTGATTATCCTTTCGCAGTTGATCGGATGGCTAAAAGCCTGACATCACCTAAGTTAATTTATGTCATGCGCCACCCAGTTGATCGCCTAGTGTCACACTATATTCATCAATGGACTCAGAATATTTTTACCTGTGATATTAATGCAGCTATTGATCAATATGAGGAACTGACGGCTTATAGTTGTTATGCGCGGCAATTAGCGCCTTATTTTGAACGGTTTGGACATGAAAATATTTTGCCCGTTTTTAATGAGGCGATCAGACAGAACCCACAAGCACAATTACAGCGTGTGGCTGATTTCATCGGTTATCAAGGTGTTGTTACATGGCAAGAGGATCTGGCCGCACAGAATGTTTCTGGAGAGCGAATTAAAGCATTTACAGGGTATCAGTGGTTGGTTGAATCAAGCGCAATGACTTTTTTACGACGTGCACTGGTACCACAAAGTATTAGAAATAGAATAAAACGTAGCTTAACAATGCAAAAGCGGCCTGAAATTAATGAAAGCCAGCTTAAACAATTAACCGTTTTATTTGATACTGACTTAGCCTTTTTGGGAGCTGATTTAGGTATTGCGTTATCGTGTGAAAATTATAAACAGGCTGTTATAAGTCAATATCTTAACTGGTCATTAGAATCTGGAGATAAATAATGATTTCTATTGTTGATGCTGATTGGACCCGAGAAGCTCCTAGGCGTTTTTGGGATCCTGGTCGAAAATTATTGTGCGCTATTCGAAAATATCAATTATATAAACAGAAAAAAGGTGTCATTGCTTTTTCGTTATCTAAAGTGAGTGTTGTTCAACATTTATTTTGGTCTACTGTCTCGGGTGCAGATATCCCTATTAATTGTAAATTAGGCGGTGGGCTTTTGATTCCTCACCCTAATGGTATTGTTATTCATCCGGATGCTGAAATAGGTGTGAATTGTTTGATACATCAACAATGTACTATCGGTGTTAAACGGGGATCGAGTGCGCCACCCAGAATAGGTGGGCATGTTGATATCGGTGCAGGGGCTAAAATTATAGGAAATATTTGTATTGGCAATGATGTTTTGGTCGGTGCTAATGCTGTCGTGGTAAACAATGTTGAAGCTGAAATGGTGGTGGCAGGTATTCCTGCAAAAGTCATTGGTAATACCCGGCAGGGATGTTAAATGGATGTTTTAAGTAGAAAATTACGGATAGGTGCAGTCGTTATTGGCCGTAATGAAGGTCAGCGACTAGTAAGGTGCTTAGAGTCATTACTTAATAGTGTTGATTATGTTGTTTATGTAGACTCAGGTTCATCTGATAAAAGTGTACAAGAAGCAGAAAGACGTGGGGTTGAGTGCTTATCATTGGATATGAATTTGCCCTTTACAGCAGCTAGAGCACGCAATGAAGGGGCTAATTATCTGCTGCATAAATTTCCAGATTTAAATGCGATTCAATTCATAGATGGAGACTGTGAGGTTCAGGCTGACTGGATAAGTAAAGCTCAGGATTTTTTAGAAGCAAAGACTGAATATGCCGTGGTCTGTGGGCGGCGCCGAGAACGATTTCCTGAACAATCTATTTATAACCAACTCTGTGATATTGAATGGAATACCCCCGTAGGTGATGCAATGGCTTGTGGTGGGGACGCTTTAATTAGAGTGTCTGCTTTTATACAAGTTGATGGGTACAAGAATTGTTTGATTGCCGGCGAAGAGCCTGAAATGTGTTTTCGTTTGCGTGCACAAGGATGGAAGATTTACCGTCTGGATGAAGAGATGGTTTTGCATGATGCGGCAATAACTCAATTTTCTCAGTGGTGGAAGAGAACTACTCGTACAGGTTATGCGTTTGCATCAGGAAGTTCAATTCATGGAAAATCAGTAGAGCGTTATTGGGTTAAAGAAACAGAAAGAATAATACTGTGGGGATTGTTGTTGCCTATTGTTATTGTGGCTTTATCAATTATAAATTTATTATATTTAGCTTTGCTTTTAATCTATTTTGTTCAGATTGTAAGAGTGGGGTTGAAGCGGTCAGGTTTAAGCAAGATAAAATTTAAATGGGCGGCTAGTATCGTGTTAGGTAAGATTCCTGAGGCTTTGGGTTTGTTAAAGTATTATTTAATTCGTAACACAATTGCAATAATTGAATATAAATAACATATGTTGATTTCAATCAACAGCTTATAAATTATTGGATATTAATCAATGAAGTTAGCCTATTTTACTAATCAGTATCCAAAAGTTAGCCATAGTTTTATTCGTAGAGAAATTCTTGCACTCGAGAAACTAGGATATGAGATAGAGCGTTTTGCTTTACGGTCTGACGAGGCCGAATTAGTGGACCCTTTTGATAAGAGTGAATTTAAAAAGACCTCTTATGTGCTTTCTGGATCTTTAATAAACATCATATTTGTCTGTTGTACCGTTATTTTACTAAAACCGATTAAGTTTTTTTCGGTGCTGGCATTTGCGATTAAAATTGGTTTTCGTTCTGATCGGGGTGTTTTAAGGCACATTGCTTATTTGTTAGAAGGCTGTGTATTATTAAAATGGCAACAACAAAAGGCCATTCAGCATATTCATGCGCATTTTGGTACTAATTCTACTGCTGTTGTTATGTTTACTCATTTATTGGGGGGTGTAGATTATAGTTTTACGGTGCATGGGCCTGAAGAATTTGATAAGCCTGAGTTTATTTCACTGGCTGAAAAGGTTCACTATTGCCGGTTTGTGGTGGCGATAAGTTCTTATGGCCGAAGCCAGTTGTTTAGATGGATTCCGTTAGAACAGTGGCATAAAGTAAAAGTTGTTCACTGTGGTTTGGATGATGCTTTTTTATCAGCTACTAATAAGACTCCCAGCTTATCTAATCAGCTAGTTTGTGTGGGGCGTTTATGTGAGCAAAAAGGTCAGCTTTTGTTAATAGACTCTATGAAGGCTTTGTGTGATTTAGGGGTTGATTGCAAGCTTGTGTTGGCCGCTGATGGTCCTATGCGGGGGGAGATTGAAGCCCTGATTTGTAAATATGATTTGTCTGATCGGGTCGAAATAACGGGGTGGATTTCCAGTCAGCAGGTAAAAGGTCTACTGATTGAATCTCGTGGCTTGGTGCTGCCTAGTTTTGCTGAAGGTTTGCCCGTGGTTATTATGGAGGCTTTGGCTTTGTATCGTCCTGTAATTACGACTTATGTGGCAGGAATACCTGAGTTGGTTAAGAATGATCAAAATGGCTGGTTAATACCGGCAGGGGATAGTGATGCATTGACGGCATCAATGCAGGCATTACTAAATGCAGATAGTGAACAATTGTCCGCTATGGGAAGAGATGGACATAATGCTGTAAAGAGGCTACATAATATTCAGCTAGAGACGGCTAAGTTGGCGGAGTATTTTAAGGAAGGCTTGGCATAATATGTGGTTTTATTTAGTTCTAGTGTGTCTTGCCATTGGCTTATCAATTCCTTTGTTGGTTGTTGGTTTTGAATTATTGATTGCTTTGTTGAGACCGTCTTTATCTTTAAATGATGAAACGGATGAGGATATCCAGGGCTGTTATAAAATTTTAATGCCTGCACATAATGAGGCCAATATTATTGGCAATACGCTGTCTGCTTTGATTCATCAAGGTGTTGCGGCAGATAGTATTGTCGTTGTCGCAGATAATTGTACGGATTCTACCGCAGAGATTGCCGGGAACCTGGGCGTTATTGTGTTGGAGAGATTTAATAAGCAGGAGCGCGGCAAGGGATTTGCACTTGATTATGGGCTTGGTTTTTTAAAAGAGAATGAGTCGCTAGATGTGTTGATTATATTGGATGCTGATTGTGAAATGAGTATCAAGTCCATTATAAAATCTGTTAATAGCGTTGTCTTAAATGCCCAGCCTGTACAGATGACTAACTTAATGAGAGTGGTCAGGCATACGTCACTTTCCCAAAGGGTGGCTGGTTTTGCCTGGCTGGTAAAAAACAAAATACGGCCTATTGCCGTTAATAAGTTGGGTTTGCCTGTTACTTTGACGGGTACGGGGATGGCTTTCCCTTGGTATGTGATCAGTGATATTAATATAGCGCATGGCAATATAGTTGAAGATATGCAGTTGGGTATTGATTGTACTTTGAAGGGTTATCCTCCAGTTTTTTGTGAGCAAGCGATTGTGTTTAGTGATTTTCCTGAACAGGCTGATGCAGAAAAAACTCAGCGTACACGTTGGGAACATGGGCATATACTGACTATTGTTCAGCAGTTGCCCATATTATGCCAGCAGGCGATATTGCGTAGAGATTGGCACTTATTCGCTTTGGCATTGGATATTGGTGTGCCGCCTTTAGCGTTGTTGGTTATGCTGTGTTTACTGGGCTTGTTGATATGTGGAGTTTTGGGTTATTTGTCGGCAAATTATGTGGCTTTCTTTGTTCTTTTGGCCTCATTTTTATTTTTCGCTATTACTTTGCTTGCTACTTGGTGGCAAGTGGGGCGTGATTATTTAACGGTTAAAGAGTTGTGTAATATTCCGGTGTATATTTTTTCTAAGCTGTCTATTTATACTGCGTTTTTGTTTAATAGGCAGACCGATTGGGTACGAACGGATAGAAAGTAAGTGGAGGTTGGATCAGCTCTGGAGTCAGGGAAAAACCAAGGTCCACATATGTTATTGAAATTGGTCCCGCAAGAGGGATTAACCACAAGCAAGCGGTTATTTATGATCAGCACTAAAACAACCTGAAGAAAATGCAGCTGTGGTCTTAACTGAACTTTTAAGATAGAGGGCTATAAAAGTGATCAGCCAGCGACCCTGTGGACTTAGTTGGGGTGTTAGTCTGGTTTTCATATAAAAGGCGGCTGGAAAGCCGGCGCTAATTCGCTATGTTCTTGACCCGAGCGAACCTGGCAAACAGATCTGAGTGATGTTGAAACCCAAGCTCTGACAGGCATAGATAAAGAACACACAAGGGATGAAATGGACCTCCCTATGGGTAGCTTATGACCTTAAATACCCGATTTGACTATAACGCATTAATGCCAAAAACAATGATGAAAAATGTAGCCGTATCCAGTACTCAAGAAAATGAATTTTCACGTAATGTCTGGTCTATTCTGGGTTTACCTTTTGATTTAGTCAGTCTTCAAGATGCGTGTAGCGTAACTAATAGGGCTATTGCTAATAAACAGCGCTGTTTTCTTACGACCCCGAATCTTAATTTTCTGATAACGGCACAATCGGATGAAGCCTTTTTTCAATCCGTGATGGATAGTGATTTAAGTGTAGCCGATGGCATGCCCATTATTTGGGTGGCGAAGTTCTTAGGTATACCTTTACCTGAGCGTGTTGCGGGATCAGACTTATTTGCTGGTTTATCTCAGCAAAAACAATCGGATAAGAAAATATCGGTGTTCTTTTTTGGTGGACAAGCAGGGGTGGCAGAGCAGGCATATTTGCAATTAAATAAACACAGTACGGGAATGAGTTGCTGTGGGTTTTATGATCCCGGTTTCGTTTCAGTTGAGGCGATGAGCTCAGAGCAGATTATTGACATGATTAATCAGGCTAATCCTGACTTTTTAGTGGTGGCATTAGGTGCAGGCAAAGGGCAGGCATGGATACAGAAAAATCGTCATCAACTCAAGGTACCTGTTATCAGTCATTTAGGGGCGGTGATTAATTTCTTTGCGGGTACGGTAAAAAGGTCGCCGCAAGTATTTCAGTACATGGGGCTGGAGTGGTTGTGGCGTATTTATCAGGAGCCGGTATTATGGAAACGGTATTTTCGTGATGGACTTGTTTTTCTTAGGATGTTGCTATTTTATGTCATTCCTTACCGTACCTGGTTAAGAATACATAGGGCTTTATTCAAGGATGTCGTGCCCGTGAAGGTAAAGTCCGGGGGTGTTGATTCCAATGCAATATTAATGACTCTTGATGGCGCTTGTACTGAAAGCACCATCGATCCTTTGCGAGCATTGTTTGCTGATGCAGTGTTAAAGGAACAGGATGTGATTGTTGATTTAGAAAAGGTGACGGTAGTTGATCCTGCGTTTATTGGTTTGTGTTTAATGTTATTGAAATATTTAAAACTTTATCAGGGGCAGTTGTCGTTCAGGAATGTGAGTGCCCGTAACCGAAAAATTTTTAACTGGAATCTGGTGGGTTTTTTATTGCATTAGTTCTGTTGAAGCATTTTTTCAGTAGAGGTGTGCAGATGGGTCAATAGGCATGCTCGGTCGATACGCAGATAAACAATCAGCCGGTTGCGGTAGCCATTACCCGCGTACCTGACAGCATGTGATGAAATGCTTTATGTTTTGCATTTTGCCAATCAGGATGCAAATTGCAAGAAGCAGCGAGCCATAAAATGGCAAGACATTGAATAATAACACTTTGCAATATGGCGTACTAATTGCTTTACCTAGTAACCAGAGTGCGCTGCTTAAGCGGAGGAGAAATTTTTATTTCCTGTAGTAGCCCGCGCCAAT